>CAYIRJ010000041.1:0-1691 GCA_964365915.1 Candidatus Woesearchaeota archaeon | reverse complement strand
CTGTTGCAGAAGGTCTTTCCTTTTACCGCACTGATGAACATCTTTACCAATCTACTTTTGTTCCTGAAAAGGAAGGAATCTTCACCCTTTTGGGAGCAACGTATGCTGTCAATTATCCGCGCGAATATGAATATGTCGGAATGCATCCTCCGCTTGCTGATGTTGTTGCCTCGACCGGGGGCCAGATGTTTATCCCTGATCAAATATCGGAGATTGCGCAAGCAGTAGTGCGCCAGAGCAAGCAACCTGTGGATGAACGGCACTATTACCGATGGGTCCCCTTGCTTGCAGCACTGTTCCTTTTCCTGCTGGACATTTTTGTCAGAAAGACTTTTGAGAACAAAAAACGCAATGCACTGCACACTCGCAGATAATGTTATAAATTCCCTGGAGCACTGAATGATATGAACCGTCTGAAAAAATTTCTGCTGCAGCGCAAACTCAAAAAATTAGAAGCGTATGAAAAGAAGCTGGAAGCTGTCTATGAAAAGCAAACTGCTCCGCAATCAGGTCCTAGTAAGGAAGACATCAAGCAACTGCATACTGGTTTTCAAGGCAAGTTCATCCAGAAAGACACTAGCATGAGCTTTGTGGTGCTGGTTGCCGTGTGCGTTCTGATCATTGTAGGATTGACGATCTTCTATCATGAACAATTCAAAGGACTCAATGATGTCTTCCAGACCAAACTCAACGAACTGAACCAGGCTTATGAAACCATTACCAAAAAGGAAGGAGAGCTTGAAGAAAAAGCAACGCGCCTAGTCGTGACTGAGGCAGGAAAAGAGGATTTGGAGCAGCAATACAGTGAGGTGCGCGCAGATCTTACCCAGACGCAGAAAGAAAACCAGCAACTCCAAGACACGATCCAGGTGCTGAACGACCGCAACAAAAAGCTCGAGGAAGAAAATGCAAAGCTGCGGAATGATAATGCAAAGCTGCGCGACCGCATTGATGAGCTTGAGGAACAATGAAACCTATTGAATCTGCCTTGGCAGAACTGCGCAGGGCAATTCTTCTTTCGAAATTATTCAACAGCCTGATTGACCTGCTGCTGGTCTTTCTTGCTTCTTATCTTGCTACGGTTCTCATCAACATTGCCTGGTATTATGCATTCGTTCCTACTCTACTCTATGGGATTTTTTTCCTGCGGAAAAGGATTGCCTCTTTGAAATACCAAGAAGTGGAGCAGCGCGTGCCTATCCTGCGGGAAAAACTGAGGACTGCAGCAGACAACGTGCACAAGGACAACACCATTGTACGGCAACTGCACCAGGAAGTGCTTGTAGAAATGAAACTCATCAAGACCAGCATGTTTCTCCAGCCCTTTACCAACACGATCAAGATGGGGGCCATTGGCATTCTTGCATTCAGCATTGTGCTCATGGGAGCATTAGGGGTGGAATTGTTTGATTTTCATACACTGCTGGAGGATCTTCAAGGAAAATTTGGTGATGAAGGAGTCTTCATCAAGGATTTGAATATTACATTTCAGGAAGGGGATGAGGATATTTACGGAGAGGAGAGCATTGTAGATTACGGCAATGAAGAGTTAGACTTGGGATTGGACACTGCAGAGGGCAATCTTGATTTCAGCAAAGAACGAGAAGCACAACAACTCAATTTTTACGGCCAGTATCCTACAGAGGAAGATTTAAAAGCATTATCTGACAGTGCGTACGTGGAAAAGAAAT
>CAYIRJ010000040.1:0-1780 GCA_964365915.1 Candidatus Woesearchaeota archaeon | reverse complement strand
TTAATGATTTTTGGCATGCCTAGCGACCATTTTCCTCCGAAGAAATAACTGCCTATATTGAAGAGACCAAGTAATATCACTAGCACTGCACCAAC
This sequence comes from Candidatus Woesearchaeota archaeon, assembly GCA_964365915.1. Lineage (GTDB taxonomy): Archaea > Nanobdellota > Nanobdellia > SCGC-AAA011-G17 > DATDVL01 > DATDVL01. The sequence goes on along the minus strand of CAYIRJ010000040.1, from coordinate 1,685 downwards.
TTTTGCCGCAATGTGCGGAGTATTGACAAATGCGACTGCTTTGAAGAAACCAATCCCTATACCGAGATATGCTATGAAGATACCTCCAATGTATGCTAAACCAACCTTAAGAATGCCTGCTCTTGATCTTCGCAATGTGAGGAGGAAGGCTATAAAAAACAAGAGGACACTTATCGTACAAGGATGGATGCCTGCAAGCAACGCACCGAATACAACGACAGAGAACAGAGAATTTTTTTCCGTGACTTCTTGTCCTGCTTGCTCACGGCACCATGCCAATGACGCTTCTGTTGTGCATTCTTTTTGCGCATTTTGCTCCAACAGTCTGTAGTCTGTCACCAGGAGATCCATGGAATCTTGGAAGAGAACGAGTTTCGGAAACGCATAGCCAGGATATGTTGCAAACAGCTCTTCAATTATCTCCAAAGGAATGTGGCCTTCAAGCACGAGATCATTGATTCTCGTCACCATGTGACCTTGCATGCTGTAAGGAATATCTCTTTCCCTCGTGAAAGCATCCAGCTCTTGCAATGCTGCTTTATCATTGAGAATGCTTTTTTCCTGTACAGCAGTTATTCCCTGCTTGCCAAGCATTGCTTTGAGCTCTTGGAGATAGATGTTGCAATGGCCGCAGGATTCACTCTTGTAGATAATCACCGTCGGCTCTGCTATGACTGTACTGACCAAGAACGATAGTAACAGAAAATACCAAAGAAAAAAAGAAAGCCGCATGGTCTAACAACCACCGACCATTTGCGGAGACTGCGATGCACTTGCACTGTATCGGGTTGCTTGCTGTTGGCTTGACCCTGCTTTTACCTGATCAGGATGCATTCTCGCCATCATCTCTTCGTAGGTCTCGCCTGAGGAAGCGGATTTACTTACTTTCTCGGAACTTCCCAATCCGTTCTTTATTGCTGAAATCTGGAACGATTGAAAAATAGCGAAGACAACAACTACCAGCAGAATTCCTGCTACCAGAGCGTTTTTCATGGTTTCACCTCCTTTTTACTTTCATACTGATTCCAAAGATATACGAACAACAGACTTGCTAGGGCTGCGCTGCTTATTGCAGTGATAAACCCTATCCCTGTATCAACCAGTGTTGGCTGCTTCGCAATCTGCAGGATATCAATGCCGTGCAGCCATTTGCTGAATACACTTAGCGTTATCGTTGGCGCAATAAACACTAACAGCACGCATATGATGTAGATTACGGCAATGAAAGCAGTTACACTCTTCACTACGTGATTTGCTTCAAGCTTGCCCATTAGCAACCACCAACCATGCTGCCACCACTATTGCCTGTTGCGGATTGCTCTATGCCCCGATATTTGTTGCTACCTACGTTGGCATACGTAAATGCAATGCCTTTTTCTTTCAGGACTTGCGCTTTGAGACTCATCTGTGTGGGAAAAAATAAAGCCTTCCATTTCGCCAGCTCTTCCAGAATCTGCTCATCCGTAAACTCACTTCCGTGCTTCGTGAGGAGATATTTCGCAAGACCACGCATGGCAAAACTATGGGCACATCCACATGCTGCCTCTCCTGCTTTTCTTCGATATTGACCTGTCTGATCTGCAGTGATTTTACCTGATGCTATGGCTGCCTGAATTTGCTCTTCTATGCGCTGCTCGTCTTCTTTCGTGAAAATAATGGATTTTGCTCCACAACAATATTCACAG
>CAYIRJ010000039.1:0-1849 GCA_964365915.1 Candidatus Woesearchaeota archaeon | reverse complement strand
GATCCTGTCCATGTTCCGCCAGATTTGACACAATCATCCCAGCATGTACAATTTGCTCCATCCCAAACACAATAAGGCCCTATTTTAGGACACCAGATCTCTCCCGGTTCAGAAGAGGGTAGGGGTATGTCTGTTTGAGCTGAAGATCCTTCCTCAGAGCAGGTGCATTGATTTCCATCCCAAGAGCATCCCGGGCCTGCTTTTGGACACCAGATCTCAGGTGATTCAGAACCAGTTGGTGTACCTCCACAGTTACAATACTGTCCGTTCCAGCTGCACCCGGGAGATTTCTGGCAACTTTCCGGCCCATTACAGATGCAATCTGTCCCATTCCAGCTACACTCATCTGATATCTTTGGACACCAGACTTCCGGTCGTTCTTGAGTAGTCGCTTCACTACTTGTGAAGCCCATTTGATTCCCAAAATCCATGCATTTTGGCATGTTAAGCGGATTCATGCAGAATGCCATGCAGGATTGCATTGAATCACACCCAAGACCTTTTTGAAAATCACTCCTATGCTGATCGAAGAAGGCTCGTTCATCGCTTGTGATTTGGCCTTCTGCCAATGCAGCGCAACGCTCAAAATTCCCACTTTGTTCACAAAACGCAAAGCACGAGTCTTGCGACGTACATCCAAGTTTATCTTGTGCCAGATTCAAAAAATCATCGTCTGTGGGAACCGGAGAGACTGACGGAGCAACGCTGAGCTCATATTTTTGTGCGAATGCTTGGCATCTTTTCCAGTTTGCCTGTTCCTCACAGAATGCTTGGCATGCAGCAATAGTACTGCACCCAAGCGCGGTTTTAGCAGATGAAAGCGCTGCCGCATGTTTCTCATTGACTCTTCTTTTGCCAACGGCGATTCCCTTCTCTTTTGCAAACGATGTGCAAGCGTCGTGGTTTTGCGGCTGATCGCAGTAGACTTTACATGTTGCCGCGTTATTGCAGTTTCCAAGCTCTTTGATCGGAAAAGTTATTGCTTGGGCATGAACCCCTGCAACAGACAGTAAATAGTAGATAGTGAAAAGTAAGAATACAGATAAAAAAGTTAAAAAGTTTTTCATTTTAGCTTCTCAAATGGATTTTGGTACTCTGAGAATGGGTTTTCGTACTGTGGTTTTTGAAAGGGATTTTTGTATCCTTGTCTCTTTGAAGTAGGAGATTGGGTGGGAGGCATCAAGAGACGCTTTACAGTTAGTACATACAGGGCTGTTCCGCCGATGAGTAGAGCGATGACGATGATGAGTCCTGCGATAAGAAACTTGCGTTTTCTCGTCATTACCCTATTATGATAACAAATAGGGATTCTTGTCAAGCTGCGTCAGACTTATATTAACCTCAAAATCCTTTCTGCTATAATTGACTTGTGAGAATAATTAGACAAACATACATTATTAATTCCTCTCTTGAGGAAGTTTGGAAAGCGCTTACTGATCCCAAATATATTGATGCTTGGGGCGGTGGTCCTGCAAAAATGGATGAGAAAAAAGGAACGAAATTTGAATTATGGGGCGGAGATATTCATGGAAAAAATATTGAGGTTGTACCTTTGAAAAAACTTGTTCAAGAATGGTTCGGAGGCAGCTGGGACCATCCTTCCATTGTTACTTTTACTTTAACAAAAGAAAAAGACGCAATTAAAATAGATCTTTTACATAAAGATGTTCCGGACAATGAGGCAAAAGATATTGATGAAGGATGGAAAGAATACTACTTGGAACCGCTAAGAGAATATTTAGAGAAAAAGCAGCTTAGTTAGTAATTATGTGAAGTCTTGCCTGATCAAGAAAAGCCTGAAATTTGAGGCTTGTTTTCATTTGAACCTGATAAGTTTTATTGCCCGAGT
>CAYIRJ010000038.1:0-2303 GCA_964365915.1 Candidatus Woesearchaeota archaeon | reverse complement strand
CATGCCGAACTGCTGCTGGCAGTAGTTGTTCCCATAGATTCCCTGGGAAGGCCTGTCGCATTGCTCCACATTCTGCACGCTCGGATGTGTAGGGCTGTTCAAAAATCCATTGTTCTGCCGAATGTCCAGCTGAACCATGTCTTTCGCTGACGCAGGATTAAACCCAGCAAGAATCTCAGCTCCATCAGAAATCGTATCACAATCGCTGTCAAACGCATTCGGATTGGTAGCTCTCCCATACACCTTATTCTGTTCTTCAGTATCGCTCACCCCATCCCCATCACTATCAATAATGTACTTTCCGCTGATGCCGCACATCTTCTTCTTTTGCTGGTCATAATTGAAAGGAGGCTCGCACTCCTCTTGCAAGCCCTGATCATTCTGTCCTTGCACAATCCCATCTCCCACATAAGTCTGGCCAGTCACTAAGGCAACGCAGCTTCCTGAGCTGCAGCGGTATTGCATATTCGAAACATCTCCCAGTGTGTACCTGCATTGCGCAGTGGGATTTCCCGCGCTTGCATCGCAAGCTTCCTGCAATGTCCAGATGCCATCTCCAAAAGTACTCGGTGCTGCTGGGACGCATTGACATGCAGATCCAGAAGAAACACATGCAGCATCAGGAGGACAATCATTAAGAATAGAACAAGACGCAGAGGAAACGCGAGGAAGAAGCGAACGAGAACTGCAGGAAGAACCATCCCCCCCGGTTTCTCCGCTGTTCTGTGCTGTATCAGGACTAGGCACGCTCGGCAAAGGCTGACCCCAATCCAAAGGATCAGAACTCAAACCAGAATGCGTAACGGTAATTGCAGAATGCCACCCCTCTGGACCATAACATGTGCATTCAAGATAATTACAATAAGGCAGGGCAGGATTGCTGCAAAATCCAGAAGTCTCACATTGCTCATTTCCTTCGATAATGCCGTTTCCGCAATAAGGAGCAGTGCCGGGAACATAGCCATTCGCGTAATCAGCGCAGTCAGAATCAGGGGAAGGGCAATAAATCATGCACCCATCTCCCGCGGCACAAGTAGCAGCAGCAGGAGAGAGCAACGATCCAATTTCCGTAATCTGCTCAATGCAAATATCATGGGTTCCCGCACGCGTAGGAATGACCCCAAAGAAATTCTTATGGGACTGCAAATGGCTTACAATATCCAGAGTCTGACCTTGGGTCTGCAGGCGCAATAATACATCCCCATTGCCTATTTGAGAATGCGTAACGCCTTTAGGAATTTCTATCTTGAAGCACTTTTCGTTATGCCTCCCCAGCTGGTAAATATCATCCGCAGTCTGCACAATCACATCCACTGTCCTCTGCGCAATAATCACTCGAGAATCTCCAGCAAGGCGCTCATAAGCGAATTTTCCGACAATGAAAAAAACAATCAGAAGAACAATACCCACAATGAAGAGATACTCTAAGGCAATCTGCGCCTTCCTAGGAATAAGGGAGGAACTCAACCTGAACACCTGCTTTACAGAGCAACAACATAGCTTAAAGGATTACGGAAAGGAGATATACATGTTTGTAATCCCTTACCAGTTTGAACAATCCATGGTGGCATGCGAGAAAAGAGGCATCACTTTAATATAGGAATGAAAAAGGGACGTATCATCCATGAATCCAGCACAACAAGCAAGAAAAAGCTACGATCAGCTAGCAAAGGTGTACCATCAAATGCACACTGACCAAAAAACTAAAAACCATAAAGAAACCCAACGTTGTCAAGTTAGCGGTTGGTAAATAAAAATAAGCTTTCTAATACTTAGACATCATCCCAGAAAGGGTATTTCCTTTAAAGCACTCAATCGATTTATTATAGCATCTGTTGGAATTCTACTATCTGAATTTATGGAATAAGCCAACCTCCTGTCTAATAAAACAGTTTTTGTTCCTAATATCTTACCACCCAAAATATCAGTCCTTATTTTATCGCCTATTACACAGGTTTCTTCAGACGTGACTTTAGCTTGATCGATAGCAATTTGAAAAATTCTTGGGTCTGGTTTTAAATAACCTGTGTCGCAAGACAAAACGATATGATCAAAATAATTACCTAAATTGAATCTCTTGATTATCCCCCTTGTTGTTGGTGGAGTGTTGGAGATCAAAATAGTTCTATATCCTCTCTGTCTAAAATTATTTAGCGTATCAAAAGCATCATCTTCAATAACTGCCCCATTTATTTCAGCGAGGCAAATATCTTCTATCTCTTTTCTCCCTTTTCCTAATTTCTTAGATAATTCATCAATAAATTCTTCAGTAGATAAACCTTTCCTTGATTTGCAAAGTGAAT
>CAYIRJ010000037.1:0-2366 GCA_964365915.1 Candidatus Woesearchaeota archaeon | reverse complement strand
CAGCAGGAGATTCTTATTCCCCGAATGATTATCTTGCCAAGCATCTTGCAGAACAAATTAAGCACAGAACAGGCAAGGTTCCCACTCCAGAGCTTCCAGCACGCATTTCCTTGAAAGGTCTTACTTTAGAAGAAGATAACACATCCCATTATGGCCTTGTCTTCAAGCTGGGGGAGCAAACAGAAACCCTCCTTGTTCCTGAATATTCCCATGAAAACAATGGTAAAAGATTTTCTAAGACAAATGAGCGAGGAGTTCCTATTTTCAATGACGGGGGAAATCGTTACTTCTGGACACGTCAGGGCGGCCTTTCGGGGTTGTGCCTGGACAGGGACTCGGCCCTGAGTTCGTACAGTGGCTACCTCGCGGGCTCGGATGCCGATGGTCGGGTGGTCGTCGTTAAAGGCGCCGCAGGCGCCGAAAAATTTTGAAAGTTTTCAGAGCATAAAATATAGAATTGTCGGCAGCAACAAGCATCCCATTAAGTGGTTTTTTCCTATGTTAAAAATTGTGGGAAGCATACCTATTAATGTTGCCACTGCTGCAACCACTATTCCCAACCAACCCGAAATAATCGGAAGTAAGATGCTGATAAATATGATAATCCCCATCATTAATTTTCTATAGTTCAATTTTTGTATGACTCTTGCAAATCCCCGCGCCAGAAGCAAGGCAAGGCCGCAGGCAAGTATTGCAGTCATTGCAGTTATGATGAGCATCTTTGTCAGCATTTCTGTGTCCATTGCTGCAAGCTTTCCCATGACTACAATTGCGCCATTTCTTGCTTTGTCAATTGCGTACAGACTGAGAATACTCGTGAGCATATTCACCGCGTTGATTCCTGCATTGAGGAAAAGGAAAGACTTTGCTGAGAGCTCCTTCGTTACTGAAGATGCTAAGATGGTTGCTTGAGTTGGGCCAATCGCAGGAAGAAAGGAAAGGAGTGAGGATACTGTAGTTGCTAAGGGGGTCAGCAATAACCAGTCCTTCCAGGGAATCTTCGGGAAAATGCTGTGTTGCTGAGGGATGTTCGTGTTTTGCGCAAGGCTTGTCAACAATGTCGAGATTCCAAATAATCCTGAAAGTAGAGGAAACAAGGGTTCCTTGAGTGTTTCTATTCCAAATACTGCTAGGCCAAGCACTCCTGCACTGAGAAAGATAAACATTGCAGCTACTTTTGATCCAGACTCTTTTAGAATCAAGAGGAGGGATGCTGCTATCAATATCCATCCGATATAGGGTTTTATGATTTCGAATAACCTTGCAATTACAGTAATGGTGAGGGGGGCTGCAGCGATGCCTAGCAAGATTGCGCTCAATGCACCGAAGGCACTGATTGCGACTGCTTGATAGCCATGACCTTGCAGCAAGAGGCGGTGGCCTGGCAAGACTGCAAGTACTTCATTTGCATCGGGTACTCCCAAAAATACTGAAGGGATGATGTCCAGGAAAATGTGGGTAATGCTCATGGCAAGAATGGCAAACGCAAGGTATTCTTTTGGGAATGCGGTAATGTCTTTTGTTCCGACTAAGAGCAATGTTGCAACAAGATTGATATGGATGCCAGGAGTGATGCCTGTGATTAGTCCTAGAAACATTCCGCAGAGGATTGCAATTGCACTTTCGAAGAGCATTGTCTTTCAAGCCTCTCTTTAACTTGTTAGGTAAGGCATATGTCTTTCTGATGGTGGTGTTGATTGCTGAATTTTTTTGATTTTGTTTCTCATCCCTTCTCCGAGGAAATTCTAATTTTTCCTGATGCGTTCAGCAACGATTTCTTTTTTGTCCTTATATCTCTGGACTTTTCCTGTTACTTCTACTTGGTCTCCTTTTCTCAGTTGAATGTCCTCGAATGCGATCACAGTAATTTTTCCTGTTGCATCCTGGACATCCACAAACACCACTCTTGGACGGACAGTCATTTGAAGCACCTTTCCCTGAATGCGAATTTCTTTTTCTTCATTGTCTTCTAAGTTTGCAATGGATTCTACTGGCGCTTCAACAAGATGAGCAAGCACCAACAGCACAAGGATACCTGTTACCGCAAGACTGAGCACCTTTCCTTTTGTGTCCATAGTGTTGAGTACGCTTCCCGCCTTCAAAAACTTTCGCCGTAAATCTACGGAAATCTTCCGAAATTACAGAAATCTTTATAATGGAAGGGCTGCGGGATGATGGCATGGATGTTCAAACTAAAATTGGTCTCATTAAAGATTTTGCGGAAGAGATCATTACAGAAGAAGAATTGAGACACCTTTTCGAGACTAATAGCAGACCTACGGCTTATGATGGATTCGAACCGAGCGGAACCGCTCCTATTCATTTCGGTTTATTACGGGCAATAAATCTGAAAAATATGCTGAAAG
>CAYIRJ010000036.1:0-2443 GCA_964365915.1 Candidatus Woesearchaeota archaeon | reverse complement strand
TGACATTCTGGTGATCATCATGGTTGAAGCAAGTATTAAAACAGGAACTACCACTTTAGGCATTTTCTGCAAAGATGGTATTGTCTTAGCTGCTGACAAGCGTGCAACAGGGGGAGGCATGCCGCTGCGGGTCATGAAAAAAGACATGCTGAAAGTGCTTCCCATTACTGAGAATTTAGCAGTGACGATTGCAGGCAATGTTTCTGATATTCAAATGGTGATTAAGCTTATCAAGGCAGAAGTCATGCTTAAGAAAATGAGAACCTTAAAGGAACCCAGTGTGAAAGAAGTGGCCAATCTGATCGGCACCATCCTTTACCAGAACATCCGCAATTTCAGCCCTATCATTGCCATTACCGCATTCCTGCTGGGGGGCAAAGACAAGACAGGATTCCATTTGTATGAATTGTCTCCTGACGGATCTACGCTGGAAGTGCTGGATTACACCACGGACGGATCAGGTGGGGAAATGGCTCTTGCTGTTTTAGACAGCGCTTACAAGAAAGAATTTACTGTAGCAGAAGGAACGAAGCTTGCAGTGAAGGCAATTAATTCCGCAGTACAACGCGACACCGGCAGCGGTGAAGGCGTTGATGTTGTTACAATCACGAAAGATGGCGTACAGCATGTCTTGCAAAAGCGCATCGATACGACTTTGCAGGCATAGTTCTGTTCTTTACGCCCTTTCTGTACTCCTATGACAGCAATCATTGATGAAATTATGAAACTGGTTCCTGATGCCAGTAAGATTAGTGATACGAGCTTTGAAGCTGCGAATATTATCTTGTACACCAAGGATCCGCATTTTTTCCTCAACAACCAAAGCATGATCAGATCCATCGTGGACAATATCAAGAAACGGGTGGAATTGCGACCAGATCCTGCCATTACTATGGATATTGAGAAGGCAGAAAAGAAAATCCGGGAAATTATTCCTAAAGAAGCTGAAATCGGCAATGTTCTGTTTGATCCGCAAAGAAGCAGGGTGGTCATTGAAGTAGACAAGCCGGGAATTGCCATTGGAAAAGAAGGGGAAGTGCTACGCGAAGTCAGAAAGCAATGCTTGTGGGTTCCGGTGGTAAGAAGAATGCCTCCTCTGAGAAGCAAGATCATTGAAAATATTCGCGCTGTGCTCTACCAGCATTCTGATGAACGCAGAAAATTTCTGGATAAAGTTGGGCATCGCATTTATGACGGATGGATGCGCGGAAAAAAAGAGGAATGGGTCAGGTTAACCTATTTGGGAGGAGCCAGGCAAGTGGGAAGAAGCTGCTTGTTTTTACAAACGCCTGAAACACGATTATTGCTCGACTGCGGAGTGAATGTTGCTGCCTCTGGCCAAGATGCGTATCCTTATCTTGATGCGCCTGAATTCAAATTAGAAGATTTGGATGCGGTGATTCTTTCCCATGCACATCTTGATCACAGCGGCGTTGTCCCTTTCTTGTTTAGGATGGGCTATCGCGGTCCTGTGTATTGCACTGCTCCCACGCGCGACATTACTGCATTGTTAGCATTGGATTTTATTTCTGTTGCATTCAAGCAAGCGAAATCTGGCATCTTTGATGTGAACGATGTGAAGGAAATGGTGAAGCACACGATTTGTTTGGATTATGGTGAGGTGTCTGACATCACTCCGGATATGCGGATTACTTTTTACAATGCTGGGCATATCATTGGGAGTGCGTTGACCCATTTGCATGTGGGCAACGGTTTAACTAACCTTTGCTATTCGGGAGATTTGAAGTGTATTCGTACTCGTTTACTTGATCCTGCTGAAACTAGATTTCCCCGCTTAGAAACTTTGATGATTGAGAGCACCTATGGTGGGAAAGAAAATGTATTGAAATCAAGAAGAGAAGCTGAAGAAAGCGTGATTCAAGTTACGAAAGAAACCATCGAAGCGGGAGGAAAAGTTTTGATTCCTGTGCTGGGTGTGGGAAGGGCGCAAGAATTGATTCTCATCATGAATGAGGCGATGAATTTGGGACAGATTCCGCATTGCCCGATTTATGCACAAGGCATGGTGTGGGATGTTACTGCTATTCATACTGCTTATCCTGATTTTCTTGGCAGAGATGTGAGAAAAGCAATTTTCCATCAAGCAGACAATCCTTTCCTCAGCAAAAACTTGCGCAGAGTGGGAAGCAAGAAAGAACAGGATGAAGTAATCAAGCAGGATAGCCCTTGCATCATTATTGCCACCTCTGGCATGCTAACGGGCGGGCCTTCTGTGGAGTACTTCAGACAGCTGTGCGACAATCCCAAGAACACCTTATTGTTTGTGAGCTATGTAGGGGAAGGCACCTTGGGGAGAAGAATTCAGGAAGGAGAACGAAAGATTATTCTTACTGATAACGAACGGCCTGAAGAATTGAATGTCAAGATGCGGATCCATATCGAAAGCAGCTTATCAGGACATGCAGGCAGAAGCGAACTCATG
>CAYIRJ010000035.1:1431-2745 GCA_964365915.1 Candidatus Woesearchaeota archaeon | reverse complement strand
TGCTATTTAGTAGAACGATTAGCGTGGTACAGGCTTGGTGGATTTGATGAGGACAACCTTACTGAGGATTTTGAGATGGCACTTCGCCTGCATGCCAACCATTATGATGTGCACATTGAACCTCGCGGGGTTGGCTATACGGCTGTTCCTGACACTTGGAGAGGGCTGTTCAGGCAGCGCATCAGATGGTTTCGAGGGTTTATTGCGAATATAATCGCTTATCGCGGCTTGCTGTTCAACAGTTCCTATGGCATGCTTGGGAATTTTCAGCTTCCTCTTGCTGTGCTTGGCGTAGTAATGCTTTTATCCTCCACAGGCATTCTTCTGTTCAGACTGCTCAAAAAGATTTACTATTCTGGCCAGGATTTTTGGAATCTTGGCCTTGATTTTTTCAAACTTTTTGATTTTCCGACCTTCAACACATTTTTAAGCTTTGATTATTGGCTGCTTTTCCCTATATTTTTGGGGATTGTTTTTACAGTTTACTTTTTGTACCGCTCGCAGAAACAAACTAATGAGAAGTTCCGCTATCCGCTTGCCTTTTTGTTTTATCTGCTTTACTATTCTGTGATGCTGGCTACATGCTGGACTGCAGCGCTGGTGAAGGAGGGCATTCGCGCCAAAAAACGATGGTAATGACTCGCAGATACACTCCCCTTTTCATATCGACTGCAATTTTAACGACTGTGATTTTTCTTTTAGGGATTCTTCTTGGTTACGGGCTTGACCAGTGGCGCACCGGCGATGCGTTGGGGACAATTCAGAAGAGCGAACTGGATGCGCAGAGCTATCAAATTGAGCAGGAATTTTTTTCCATGTTTGGGGAATATCGCTGCGACCTTGCTTCGAAACGGCTGAATGAACTTGCGCACACCCTTGGAGAATTGGGGTATTACCTTGTGAATTTTGAGAAGAAAAGCGTGTTCAAACAGAAGGATTATGACTACTTGCTGAGGAAATATTTCCTGCTGGAATTACGAACTTATACTCTTCTCACCCAAGCCAAAAAGAACTGTCGCACCGAGGACATCACGATCCTGTATTTCTTCCTTCCTGATGACATAGTGAGCGAGCAGCAAGGACGGGTTTTGGACGTGCTTGTCAAGGAGCATAGCAATCTCTCTGTTTTTTCCCTTAATGCCCAGTACAAGGGGGATCTCCTGGTTGATGGGGTGAAGTCCCATTACAATATCACGATGACTCCTACCATCATTATCAATAATCACATCAAAAAAGAAGGGTTTGTAGAAAAAGAGGATTTGGAAACAATCTTTGCTGACCTGTGATTTTTCATGGGAACTTTTTTATAGGATA
>CAYIRJ010000035.1:0-1421 GCA_964365915.1 Candidatus Woesearchaeota archaeon | reverse complement strand
TGTAATAATATCTATTTTTGGGCGGTGCTTATATGGGAACTTGCGAGATGTGTGGGGCAGAAGGAGAGTTAGTAGATGCGATAGTAGAAGGGACAATGCTGAGCGTGTGCAGAAAATGCTCCAGGCATGGACGGATTATCACTGTGGAGAAGCCTATAATAACAGAACAAAGACCGAAGAGGATAGTAATTGAAGAGGTAAGCAGGTATGTGATTGACAATTATGCTGTCTTGGTGAAGAAGGCAAGAGAACGCAAGGATTGGAAGCAGGAAGATTTAGCCCATCAGATAAACGAGAAAGAGAGCATAATACACAAGATTGAGAGCGGGCATATGAAACCTGACATGAACTTGGCGCAGAAGCTTGAAAAGGCATTGGGAATAGTATTGATTGTGCAATATGAAGAGCCAAGAGAGAAGAGGGTTAACCTTAAGGATGATGCATTGACAATTGGGGATCTGGTGAAGCTTAAGGACAAGGGGAAGATGTAATGGCTGTCAACAAGAAAGAACTTGCGATTTTTTTAAGCAAATTGAAACCTGTCGCAGGGGAACAAGCAAAACTTGAACAATATCCCACACCAAGCGAGATTGCCGCTGATGCGATGTGGATGGCTTTTATCTCCGGCGATATTGAAGGGAAGAAGGTTGCTGATCTGGGATGCGGGAATGGTGTCTTGGGATGCGGTGCATTACTGCTTGGAGCGAAGCATGTTGTTTTTTTGGATGTTGACAGGAAAGTGATAGGTGTTGTACGCGAGAATGTTAGTTTGATTGAGAAGCAAATGAAGAAGGCCTTTTCCTGTTCTTACCTGTTGAAGAATGTTGATGCATTCCATGAAGCTGTTGACTGCATCATTGAGAATCCTCCTTTCGGGGTGCAGACTGAGCATGCAGACAGGAATTTTTTAGCTGCTGCAGTTAATGCAAAAGCTGCTTACAGCTTTCATAAACTTGATACTAAAGATTTCATAGAAGAATTTGTGAGGAATCATCATAAGAAGGCCCAGCTGTTGAAAACCTACTCATTTCCTTTGAGGAGAACGATGCATTTCCATACAAAAAATGTTTATGCTGTCGATGTCGGATTGTGGAGAATTTCCTGATTAGATAGGTTAATAAATGAGAGCGATTACTTTATTTTGAGAGAGGTGAAGAGGTTGTTCAACCAAAAAACTTTTGCTGTGCTTGTGCTAATCATCACTTCTGCTTTTATCTATGCTACTCTTTCGCAGTCTTCTTTTCAAGATGACATTACCGGCCAACTTGTCCGTTCATCAGTACGTTCTTCTGTTGGCACTTCTCATCCATCTTTTCAGCAAGGCGGGCCACAAACTTGCGATCTTAAACAGATTCAATTCCGCTTTCCTACTGATGCTGTTGTAGACTCTCAAGGGGCACTTTTCGTTGCGGATTCAGGAA
>CAYIRJ010000034.1:0-3244 GCA_964365915.1 Candidatus Woesearchaeota archaeon | reverse complement strand
TGCTGCAGCTACTCCTCTGCTCAATAAAGAGGTCCAGATCTTGACTTCGTAAATATTTAAATCAAAGGCAGAACGCGCCTTTTTGAGAAATGTTTCGCTAACAATCATGCTTGTGCTCTTTCACCCCAGATTCACTACTTTGAAGATAAGAAAGGTATATAAACCTTTCGATATATGTACTACTCAAGGATAAGTACAAAAATGGATTATAAAACAATCAGGGAAAAGATGGAAGGGCCAGTGGGATACCTGGTAGAGTCAGACAGGGAATTAGTAGATACGTTGGAATTGCTGCTGAAGACCATGAAACCTCAGGAAATTGAAGCAATTAAAGGAATCCCAGAATTCATCGTTCCCCTACAGGAAGGTCACTATCTTCTTCGCTTGAAAAAAAGAGTTGTCGAGATTCAAGCAGAATAAAATCTCCCCACGTTTAAAGAAATGGCAGAAAAGTAAATTAAACAGTGCATGCTAAAAGCGAAAGGAAACATCACTCAAGCAGCACGATATTCTGGGCTCAGTCGACAAGCAGTTTTCCGAAGGCTGGGTAAATATCATCTGCAACATCTCAAGAATGCTTCGAAGAATAGATGAACGCATCTACCTTTTTGCTGGCTTGCTCGCGTTTCTTCTGATGCATCTTCAAAAAGGTATTCAGCTTGTCAATGAGGATCTGCTTTAACTCTCCACTTAATAATGCGCCGCTTTTGTAGTCCTGATAAATTTTTCTTAGTTTTTTGTCATCCTCTTCTAGGAAAGTGAGCCACTGGTAACTGATATCTACATCAGGATTGCCTCCTTTCTCACGATGCTCTTTTACCGTGTCACGCCCTCCAGAAAATGCATAGTTCTTGATTTTGGTTGCAACGGTTTTGGGGTCATCAGTCAAGTAAATGGCTTTTCCTTCAGAGGAAGAAAGTTTCCCTTCTTGCATTCCAATAAGTGAAGGTAAAAACTTGGATTGTATGCTTGCAGGTTTGAAGTGTCCCAGCTTGGGCAAAACGTCTCTAGATATTTTAAAGTGAACATCCTGATCGATTGCATGGGGAATAAGGCAGGCCATTTCTTTCTTCTTTAAAACACTGGGCAAGAATGCAGGCACTGCTTGCATCGCGGTATAGAAAATGCTTCCAATATTATTTTTGTTCGTGAATCCAAATGCAGACTTAATGGTGGAGAAAGTAATTTTCTTGGCAACCTTAATCGCTTCAGGATAAAGAAGGTCTGCGTGCTGGGTGTCGATGAGGAAATGCGTCTTCTTTGGATTAAATCCTAGGGCAATCACATCCAGCATGTTTTCATGCAGCCATTTCTGCACTTCTTCATAGCTTAAATCTTTGTACAGAAATTTTTCATCGTCAGTAAATTGAAACCACAAATCAATATTTAATTTTTCTTGCAGCCAGCGCGTAAACTCCCAAATAACGGCGTGCCCCATATGGATAGGCCCGGAAGGTCCACAACCTGTATACAGAAAAAGATTATTTTTATCATACTGGTCTAAGGCAAAAGTAAGATCACGCTGGGCAAAGAAAAGCTTTCTTCTCAAAAGATGGTGCAGTTCCTTTGTATATTTTTTTAGACGTTGAAGTTGTTCTTCAGTAATATGTTGAACGCCAAATTCTCGAATCAACCGTTCGTAGTCAATGGTCCCTTTCACATCGTAAGGCGTGACACGAAACTCCTCTTTTGCCATTATGTTAAAATTGATCAGAAGCTATTTAAACTTTATTGTAACGTTTCGAAACATATGAAGCATACTTTTTCCATCACGATCACCTTAGTAGTGCTATTTCTTCTAGCCCAATTTATAGGTTTGTTCATTGTAGAAAAATATGCTCAGCAAGAACTTCCCTTAGGCATTCAGCCTCCAGAATTCAAGGAGCAGACTGCATTCATCCCCATCTTCAGTATTATCCTTGTCGTAACCGTGATCACACTGCTGTTAATCTATTTTCGCTTGGGCTGGTTGTGGAAATTATGGTTCTTCTTGTCAGTATGGATCACATTAATAATAGCTTTAGCAGCATTCTTGCCGGAAATCATCGCAATCATCAGCGCATTGATATTAACCATAGCAAAGCTGTTCTATCCCACACGCTTCTTCCATAATCTTCCCGAAGTGTTCATTTACGCAGGCTTGGCAGCAGTCTTCACTCCCGTATTAAATGTCCTGAGCATTTCCTTATTATTGATTATCATTGCTATCTACGATGTTATTGCAGTCTGGAAAACCAAGCACATGGTGACCATGGCAAAATTTCAGACCCAGCAAAGGGTTTTTGCAGGCTTTTACATTCCGTATGGAAAGAAATCAGCAATTCTTGGTGGGGGAGATATCGGTTTTCCTTTATTGTTCAGCGCAGTGCTCTTAAGGCAGTTTGGTTGGCCAGCAGCAATGTTGTCTGTTGGATTGAGCACAGCGGCATTACTAATATTATTGATAGCAAGCAAAAAAAACAAGTTTTATCCAGCAATGCCATTCTTGGCTGCAGGATGCTTTATTGCGTTAGGAATTGCATATTTCTTTACAGTTTGAAGAAATCAGGGTTACTAGAGATCAGGAGCAGGGTTAAAGGGTTTTCACCAAATCACGAAGACTATCGTAAGTATTCGTAAGAAAATGACTTATGCGTGTTATTTCCCAGAATACAGGCAGCCGTGTCAGATGTTCCCGGCGGTTAGCTTTTTCATGAAGATATTTAGCACCGCTACGAAGGGTAACAATCCTATCGTTACAATTTTTGTGAGCAGCATCGGCAAGGTTTTCCAAAGTTTTTTCAAGGGTTCTTGCTTCCTTATCGAATTCCTCTGCCTTAGTATACCATTCCAGCGCTCTCCAATTACAGAAATCTACTGTATATTCATGTGAGATATCAGGATGCATCATGAAGATAAAATCATAAAATTCCCTTTTTTAAAGCTTATGAACGTGCGTATCTGTAAGTGCCCACATCAAGTTACCGAATCCTAATGGTTTCTAGGTTCTTTGGTGCTAAGGTCTCTACTCGGTTCTGCTTATGCAGGCTGCTTGCCAAGTCCAGGCATCTGCTTGCTTCCCCATGGTTGACAATGATTTTCTTTGGTCGTGGGATCAGGCTGTGCACATACCTCATGAGTTCGCTTCTGCCTGCATGCCCAGATAAGCTGCTTTCGATATGGATCCTCATTCTCACCTGCAATTCCTCAGGCCGTTCATTATCTGTGAGAACAATTTTTCGTTCTCCTTCCTGAATTCTTCTCC
>CAYIRJ010000033.1:0-3537 GCA_964365915.1 Candidatus Woesearchaeota archaeon | reverse complement strand
ACGAAATGGGGGATTACTGCAGTGGATTCTTTACTGTCGAAAAGCATGATGGAACAGATTCGCGATTATCCGTGGATTGATGCTTATCAGGTATTTTCTGCTTCTTATCTCGGCAATCATTACGAGATTCTTTTGTTGCCAAGGCACTGGAGCTTTGAAGTTATTGAGCATTCTTTGGCAGGGCCTGCGTATCCCCAGGGAGGCTGGTGGACTGATTATGAAGGGTTTTGGAATAGGAAAATGTATGCAGGCTCTGTGGTGGGAGCATACTATGCGAATCGTTTGGCTGTTACTGAATATTTAACGAAGATACAACGACAAGCTTCAGTATTGATCTTCCGAGAAGTAAGTCCGGAGTATTGGGCGCCGTGCGGCGTGGGTATTTTACGAGAAGCGACTCGGCATGCTTTCACGCAGCTTGGGAGATCCTTTTCTACTTTACAAGAAGCTCTCCAAGATATTCAAATGAGGTTGCATGATCCTGTGCTGCAGTATGTTGAGCAGAGCAGATTATTAAAAGAAAAACAAGAACAACGGACGCTGATGGAATATTCACAATAATCTTCTCCTCCCCGCATTAATAAATAGTTTATTTTTCGGTTTTTTATCTACTCCTTCAAATCTGATAATCCCAGAACTGTCAATCCTAAACCCAGGAAAAAGACCCCTACGAGCAATGCGGCAAAGACCCAGCGCATGACTGCGAGAAATGCGCGCTCATAGCCAAAGGTGATCCAGCCGATAACGATCATCAAGAGCAAACCTATCATCAATTCTCCATATGCTTTCATTGTGATAACCCCCTATTTATAACCATTGTATAATGGTTGCAGTTTAAAAAGATTTCCCTTCCTCTGTTTTGAAACCAAAGCTTTAAAAATATTCCAACGAGTTAAGCACTTGCTCATGAAAAGTATCTACCGCCTTATTCCTGAACGCCCTGAACTCCAGCAGCTTTGGCGGGAACGCATTATTGCTTGGAGACGCGAACCTACTATAGTACGATTGATGCGGCCTACTCGTATTGACCGGGCTCGCATTTTAGGATACAAGGCCAAGAAAGGCTATTTTGTTGTCCGTGTTCGGGTACTGCGGGGTGGAAGAATGAGAGAGAAATTCCATGGCGGAAGGAAGAGTACCAAAATGCGCAGGATGAAGGTTCTTGACATGAATTACCAAACTATTGCTGAACGAAGAGCCAATAAACCGTATAGCAATGCTGAAGTGTTGAATAGTTATTTCCTTGCGCAGGATGGGAAGCATTATTGGTATGAAGTTATTCTTGTAGATCGCGAGCAAGTAGGAACGTATCCTGGCATGGAGTGGGTGCATGCACCAGCGAATCGCGGGAGAGTATATCGAGGATTAACAAGCTCTGCTAGGAAATCACGGTCTTTACGAGGCAAGGGAAAAGGATATGAAAAAATGCGCCCGAGCAAGAAGGCAAACAAATGGAGAAGGCTTAAGCGCGCTTATTCTTAGTCATAGTTTTCGTATGGTAATTCTGAAGTGTTTGCCTGCATTTTTCCATCGCTGCAAGAAGATGATGCTTAACACTATGATTATGGGAGCAAGCGCGAGCAGCAGTGTTAAGAGTATAGGGGAGAAGAGCGAAAGCAGGATCTTTGTTTTTAATCGCATCAGATGGATCCCGAAGATCCTTAGTTTTGATAAGAGTGCGAACATGGTTACTGCGATGAAAACATATGCATAGATCAGGAGCTCTTGCCAAAGCGGTATATTGTAGACCATCCCTTTAGGAAAAAAAGAAACTATATAAAATATGCTGCATCTTATTTAATGAATGAGAATAGAAAAATAATAATGGCTATGATTATTATCCATAATATCATATCAATTATTCTACTTTTAGAATTGAATTTCATTTTCCATTCCTCTTTTTGTCACGATTATGAATAATACTACGGCTCATAATGTTCATATTTTTGCTATTCATATATAGAATACTTTCGTGTATAAGATCTAAGACAGTAGTAAGTGGCGATCATCAAACTTATCGTGGTTGCAAATGCAATCACTGCTGTCGATAGCGTATTTATCTGATTTGCATTCATGTTATTTTCTTCATTTTTCCAAATTTTATAACTGTTTTGATAAAAAATCCGAAAACCTTCCGAAAGTACCCATCATTTTATATACTACCTTTATTTCCTGCTTCAATGGTACCGAAAAACATTCTCCAAGAAGCGCGGAAAAAAATTAAGGCTGCAAGGAAACCTGTATTTTTCTTTGACGATGATCCTGACGGACTTTCCAGTTATTTGATTCTGAAGAAACATTTTAACAAAGGCATTGGAGTTCCTGTCAAACGCAATGACGATGACGCGCTGTATCTCAGAAAAATTAAAGAGCACCTGCCGGATTTGGTTATCACCCTCGATAAACCGCGCATTTCCCAAGACCTTATTGACCAGATTTTTGTTCCTGTGATTGTGGTAGATCATCATCCTGTTAACGCATTGAAAGGCATTGTTTACATTAATCCTAGAATTTATAGCAAGACCGATACCCGATCCACTACCCATTGGGCATACCACCTTGCTGAGCAAGACTCTGCGCTCCAATGGATTGCTGCAGTAGGCATTGTTGCTGATTATTTTATGCCTGACCAACGTTTTTTGGAAACTTTTCTTTACAAAGACCTTCTTGCAAAAGCTAAGAAACCCCCTGAACCTCTTTATGAAGCGCCGATTGGAACTCTGGTTAAGATTTTTTCTGCTGTGTTGAAAGGCAAGACGGGCGATGTGCGCAAATTTATCCAACTTCTAGAGAAAATTAAAGGTCCTTATGAACTTCTTGAACAACAAAGCCCTGAAGCGAAAAAGATTTGGAATCATTATGAAAAGCTTGACAAGGAATATCAAGGACTTTTAGAGAAAGCGCTTGCAGCTGATGATTCTGGAAAACTTCTTTTGTTTGAATATCCCACGTATAAGACTAGCTTTACTGGGGCATTGAGCAATGAGTTATTGTATCGATGCAAGAGCAAGGTGATTATTGTGGCACGAGAGAGCAATGGCAACATGATGCTCAGCCTGAGAAGCAAAGGGCCGAAGATTTTGCCCATCCTTGAAAAAGCATTGAAGCAGGTGGAGGGGTATGGGGGAGGGCATGATTATGCCTGCGGCGCAAATGTGAAAAAGGAAGACTTTCTCAAATTTATCAAGTTGATTGAGAAGGAACTTTAGTTTTCAAAAACAATACGCGCATCAATAATTCTGAGTTCTTTATCACTAATGAGCAATGGATTGATGTCTAATTCTCGTAGGTTTGGGTATTTTTCTGGCAAGCGTGAAAGCTTTGCAATCATCGCAGCAAGTTTCTTCTTATCCACAGGATTTTTCCCCCGCGCACCTTCCAGTAATGCATTGACTTTTAATTCTTCGAACATGGAGAGCACTTCTTTATTATCTACGGGACAAATACGTAGTGCAATGTCCTTGAGAATTTCTGTGTAGATATCTCCCCATCCCACAACCAAGGTGTGACCGAAGGTAGCGTCGCGCTTCAATCCTA
>CAYIRJ010000032.1:0-4544 GCA_964365915.1 Candidatus Woesearchaeota archaeon | reverse complement strand
TGGTGATTCAAGCAGATCCCTATATTTTCAAGCGTTCATTATTAGGAAGAGCAGTGGTGAAGGGGGATATTCTTGCCCCAGGAGGAGCACAAAGAAGAAAAAGAACCATGACCGGCTCTCCCTTTGAAGAAATTTTTAATGTATTCGAAGAAGGGTTCATGGGTAATTTTGGTTTTGCAGGATTAAAGTTTATTGTTGCAGAGTGTTCTCCGAAGCAGGCAGTTATCATTACAGAGAATACTCAAGTGAAACTGTCTTCAAAGGCAGTGGATGTTACTGATGAAAAGATTCCGGAAGTGACGTATGAAGATATTGGTGGCTTGGAAGATGAGGTCAAGAAAATCCGAGAAATGGTGGAATTGCCATTGAAACATCCAGAAATTTTCGAGGCTTTGGGCATCGATCCTCCAAAAGGAGTGTTGTTGCACGGCCCTCCCGGAACAGGAAAAACACTCATTGCAAAAGCAGTTGCCAACGAATCAGAAGCAAATTTCATTTCCATAAATTCTCCTGAACTGACAAGCAAGTTCTATGGCGATTCTGAAAAAAGAATTCGAGATGTATTCGAAGAAGCAGAGAAGAATGCTCCTTCGATTATTTTCTTTGACGAGATTGACGCGATTGCACCAAAACGTGAAGAAACCTACGGAGAAGTGGAAAGAAGAATGGTCGCGCAATTGCTTGCAGTCATGGATGGATTGAAGAGCCGTGGTAAAGTTGTAGTTATAGCGGCCACCAACCGCCCCAATTCTTTGGATCCTGCACTCCGCCGTCCAGGAAGGTTCGATCGTGAACTCACAATCGGCGTTCCGAACAAGGCAGGCAGGTTGAAAATTTTAAAGATTCACACACGCAATATGCCATTAACTAAAGATGTTGATCTTGAGCAACTTGCAGCAATATCGCACGGTTTTGTCGGAGCCGATCTTTTAGCTTTGTGCAAGGAAGCAGCAATGAATGTATTGCGAAAAGTCTTGCCAGAAATGAGATTAAAAGAAGAGGAACATCTGTCTGATAAGGATCTTTCCAAATTAAAAGTTACTATGGATGATTTTAAAGACGCATTAAAGATAGTCAGGCCATCAGCATTGCGCGAAGTATTAATTGAATCTCCCAATGTACACTGGTCAGATATTGGTGGGTTGGAAGATGTGAAGCAGAACCTCCGGGAAGCGATTGAACTGCCATTGAAAAATCCGAAAGCATTTGAACGGTTGGGAATTCGCCCACCTCGAGGAATCTTGTTGTACGGTCCTCCTGGCACAGGAAAAACATTGTTGGCAAAGGCAGTGGCTACTGAATCTGAAGCAAATTTCATTTCTGTTAAAGGACCTGAACTGATTAGTTTATGGGCTGGTGAGTCGGAACGGGGTATTCGTAAGGTGTTCGAAAAGGCACGACAAGCAGCCCCGACGGTGATCTTCTTCGATGAAATAGATTCCATTGCATCACGTCGTGGATTGGATCTTGGTGGAAACAAGATTACTGAGCGCATGGTAAATCAAATGCTTACAGAAATGGATGGATTGGAAGAATTGCATCAAGTGGTAGTTATTGCCGCTACCAACCGTCCTGACCTTTTAGATCCTGCATTATTGCGTCCAGGAAGATTCGACAGAATCGTATTCGCAGGCGTTCCTGACAAAGAAGCACGGCTGAAGATTCTGGAAATTCACACGAAGAACATGCCTATTAAGAACGTGGATATCGATCAGCTTGCAGAAATGACTGATGGATATGTCGGCGCAGATTTGGAAGCGCTTGCAAGAGAAGCAGCAATGAATGCAATGCGCAAGAATCCTGATACTGAAGAAGTGACCATGGACGATTTCAATGAATCCTTGAAGAGAGTTAAGCCTTCCATCAGGCCACAGGATGTGGATCGCTACAAGGAAGTGGAGGAGAATTATCTCAGGACAGCGCGCGGGGCGCAGATCAATGAAACAAACTATATGGGATAATGTCTTTCTTAGTTAACACTACAAAATAGAAAATATTATAAATATGTAGTGGTAACTAAATTAAATGCAATTTCAAGAAAAATTAATCAAAGGGAAAAAGTATAAGTATGCAGTTAAATCAATTAGGATGCCTAATGGGAAAGTAGTTTCTTTACAAAAAATCTTTAAGGGAGAAAATAATAAAGAATTGGAAAGAATATTTCTTAAGAAAGAAATTGAGGCTCATTTCAAATATGTAGTAAATACATGTAGACCAGATCACATTGTATCATTAGATATGCTTGAAAAAATAGAAACCATAAAAATAGAGTATAGGAGAATTCTTAAGAAAATGCCCCCACAAACGTTAAAGGATATGTGGGACAGATTTACAGCGAACTTTACGTATGAGAGCAATGCACTGGAAGGAAATTCCCTCACATTGAAGGATGTTGCCATTGTCATGTTCGAAAATGCTACAATTAAGGGTAAGGATCTCCGAGAAATTTACGAAACAAGAAATTCACGAAAAGTAGTGGAATTAATTGTTAATAACAAATTTACAGTAACCGAAAAGGATATTATAAAGATGCATAAGATACTAGTAAAAGATATTGGGATATCAACAGGGTATAAAAAATTCCCGAATATTATTCTTGGAAAGAAAATAAAAACAACCCCGCCTGAAGGGGTACCTCAAGAAATGGCAAAGCTCATCGCATGGTATAACAAGAATCAAGAAGATATGCATCCTATAAAGTTAGCAGCTCTTTTTCATGGAAGATTTGAGCAGATCCATCCCTTCGAAGATGGAAACGGAAGAGTAGGCAGATTTTTAATTAATGTGATATTGGTGAATCATAAGTACCCTCCTCTTATTATAAGAAAATCCCAGCGTCTTGCATATATCAAAGCTCTGGAAAACTTCGATGCTAAACATACGGATACCCTTTATCGACTTATCCTCGAGAAATGCAGAGATACCTACAAGAAATTCTTTGAAATCTATGTGAAGTACATTTGATCAGGTGATCTGCCCATGCCCAATGATAATGGAATGTTCGCACTGGCTGACCATACCACCAGACTTTTCAGGCAGTTGAGTATACTGTCGCAAAATTCCTTCGCGCTCTAATTGACTTAAGATCATCATCGCTCCTGGAACCTTAACCCATCTGCAAGAAAAAGGCAACGTACTGAAATTTTTTTCAATGAATGTGACGACTTCTCTTCCTTGCGTGCTACGGGTAGGTTTCTTCTGCACAAGTGCGTAAATACCACAAGGCTTGCCATCTTTTACAGCACCTTGTCCAGTGGTTGCAAATGGCTCGCACGCAATTGCTTGTCCTTCCGTTAACATAGTGGGATCTTCATTGTTGTAATTGGGGACGGTAGGATGGTCATGCACGATGTAATCTCCCAATCCATGTCCGCTTAAGTTAGTAATGGGCTGGAATCCAGAGTTCTTGATGGTTGCACTAATAGTCTCCCCGATGTCTCCAAGTTTAACGCCGGGCTCCATCAACCGCATTGCATTTTGCACTGCTTGTTCGCTCGCTTTGATCAGGTTTTGATGCTGTGTTGTTCCAATTTCAATCGTGCATGCGGTATCGGCAACTTTTCCGTTCACATGCACACCCATGTCAAACTTCACCACATCACCTTTTTGCAAAACAAGAGGATCATTGGGAAATGGACTATAATGGGCTGCCATGCTGTTTAAGGATAGGCAGCAAGGAAACGCAGGTTGTGCACCCTTTTCACGAATCTTGTTTTCAACAGCTTCCGCAATATCAAGGAGTTTTGCGCCGGATTTGAATAAAGATTTTCCCCATTCTCGTACTTCCTTCGCAATTTTTCCAGCAAGAATGTGGTCATCCATAGTTCCTTGTTGCATATTTTTGTTGAAGAAGAATAGTTTAAAGATGTTTTGATTCCGAACATTTTTATAGCAAGCAAAGAATAAAGCAATATGTGCCCACCACGAGTCTCGAAGAGAATAATTAATTAAAAGTATGTGTTAACTTTCGTTTGGCATCACTATCAAACTCATAATAATTAATTGTTAACTCCTCCCCTTTGCTAATATCTCTTCTTGCAATAGTATTTATGGGATGAGTCTCATCTAAATTGGGTTTTTCGGAATGGTTAAAAAATCGCGCATCATCTAAACAAATAATGTATTCTTCTTTCTTCCCATCAAAATAACAATAACGAAGGATAATCTCTTGAGCGATCTTAGGCAAGGTTATCAATCGTTTTTTTTTGATTTTAACGTCAAAACCTTTAACGAATCTCCAAACAATTGTTCCTTTCAGTATTTTTTGATCTGCAAAAAGGCCCAATCCATGAATTTTGCTTGGTAGAACTTTCGTCTTCACGCAAAGCATAGAAATAAAGAAAATTTTGTATTTAAAAATCCAACACTCCTTTCTGTTGGTGGTCTTTCTTCAAGAATTCTTCTTTAATTCCCAGCACATCAAATAACGACAATACTGAAGGCAATATCTGATGGTCAATGTAGTATTCCGCATCATAGGTCTTAGCTTCATCTACAGGCTTTGCTCTGTCCCGGATCATTCCCTTTCCTTCATCCACAATGTA
>CAYIRJ010000031.1:0-6261 GCA_964365915.1 Candidatus Woesearchaeota archaeon | reverse complement strand
GAATGGACTCTAATGAATCCTGTGTCACATCGGGAAGCGTAGCGCGCGGATCTTTTTTCTGCTCGAAGATTTCGCCATCGTCTTTCTCTGTTGTACAAAATGCAGGATCGTCCAACTTCACAATCAGATGCATGCGGTCCTTCAGCGCACGATCAACATCGGAAATGCCTACATACGCACCGTCACCAATGTTTCCTGAAGCGTATCCTACTGTGTATCCCTGCTTCCCCAGTCTGAAGATTTTTCCGCGATGGACTAACTTTCCGTCAAAGAGATTGAAAAAATAATTCTGCACAATAGGGGGGCAGCGGTTGAGCTCATCTACATAGAACAGATTTTTGTCCACATTTTTAGTCAATTCTACTAGTTCCTGATCAGAAGCCACCTCTCGCAACTTGCTTAAGTTAAGCTGCCTAAACAGCTCGGAAGGCTCGAAATCAGGGCGCCCTTCAGAATAGCACGCACTGTCTCCAAATAACCCAGCCAAATCTGCATGCAATTGTGTTTTCCCTTCGCCAGTACCGCCAATCAAATACACGTTCAGCCCTGCGATTAAAGGGGCAGTAACAAGAATGTCTCGTATGGTGAACGGAATACCTCCGACATCGACTTCTCGCGTATTCTTATACGAATGTGGAATAGATAACCTCCCAATATGATCACTCATTTCCATTTTGACCTTCCTTGATAACCTTAATTTTTATTTCGACAATGGTCTTTGGCTTCAGCTCTTCCTGCAAGAATTTAGGAATCACTAGGACTGCCTGCGTTCCGTGCCTTGCAATCTTCTTTGTTAACGTATATGTTTTAGTCATTTTTCATGTATAAATTACCACTATTTAGTAACTATTTATTTATAAATGTTATGGATATGCCGTTCAGTCGAATTAATTCTTAAGAATTCTTTGAATATATCTGCATTAGTCTTCTTTATCTCGATTTCCTTCTCACTCAATATCGTCTTCTTTCTTCCAAGATCCGATACCTTTGAATGCTCCGAAATAGCTTTTCTTTTTCCGTTTTATTGATTTTTTCATTTTATTTATTTGGAATAATTGTTTCTTTAAATCCACGAAAATCATTGTCAAAAGTTAAGACTTTAGCTCCTATTGTTTTGGCAGTAGCAAGAATGAATGCATCAATCATACCAAATGAATTCTTCTTTGAGTGATGTTCTGCATACAATTTACCCGCTACAAAAGCAATTTCGGTTGTCAAGGGGATAATA
This sequence comes from Candidatus Woesearchaeota archaeon, assembly GCA_964365915.1. Taxonomy (GTDB): domain Archaea; phylum Nanobdellota; class Nanobdellia; order SCGC-AAA011-G17; family DATDVL01; genus DATDVL01. The sequence continues at coordinate 5,033 of CAYIRJ010000031.1, read as the reverse complement.
GCAGCAAGAGATTGCATCGCATTCATCGCAATGGATTCATTTTTATATTTACGGAGTGCAATATTTACTACTTCGGCTATTACTGCAGAGGGAACAAATATCTCAAAATTATTAGATTCTAAAAAGGAGGCCACTTGATTTCCACGGGGAGAATCTTCAAGATATTCAATCCATGCAGAAGTATCAATAATGATCTTTATCATGGTCTTTGTCCATTTCTATTTCATATTCCTTTTTCCAAGGCCCAATACCCTTCAGAGCTCCTAAAAAACTTTTTTTCGCTTTTTTTATTTCTAATTTTATCGTCATTCCTGGTGCCAAATTTTCCTCCTCAACTATTTCTTTTGGTATGGTCGCCATGAGTGATCCTCCTACCTTTCGTATTTTTGTTATACATTCCATATAATTTTATTATACTTAATGTTATATAAATGTTGTGCATCTCACCTTTAGCAAATTCATTTCATTCATAAACTTTTGTGGAAAAACTACGGAAATCTTCCAGGTTATCGGGGTTATCCATAACTATTTTAAACCGTTCTGCCTTTGTTCTTCAGATGGAGATTCAGCCCGAGGACAAGAAAAAAGTGGAATCAGTCCTCTTCACAACAGGTAAATTGATGACGCTTGAAGAAATTGGAACGCCCATTAGTATTACCGATCTTGTTTATCTGAAGGAAGTGCTTGACAGCCTGAAGATTGCCTACAGCAGCAGGGATTCTGCTTTATGCATTCAGCAGGTGGAGGAGAAATATCGGTTGAATATCAGAAAGGAATATGGTTATGTTGCCAATAAACTCTTAGGCGGCACTGAATTGGAAGGGCCTGCGATCAAAACCTTGGCAGTGATTGCTTTCAAAAATCCTGCGCTGCAATCTGATATTATCAAGATGAGAGGCAATAAAGCGTATGATCATATTACTGTGTTAAAGGAACAAAATCTCATTACTGCAGAAAAATCTGGAAGAACCAATCTCTTGAAACTCACTGATCATTTTTATGATTATTTTGATACTGCAGCAGCAGAAGTCAGGCAGAAATTCGAAGCTACGCAGCATCAGCTGACAGCTCAACCTGCAGAGCAGCAACCCCAAGAAGATCCCGCTATTTCGAAAGGAGCACACTAATCCCTATGGATATCGTGACGACCGCATTCTGGTTTGCCTATTTTGTTTCTCTCTATCTGATCATCTTCTGGCTGCTGGTATACCTCGAGCATGGAGCAACTGACGTTCCTAAACGCCTGCGCAGGAAACCTTTAGTTTCTATTGTGATTCCCGCGTACAATGAGGAGAAGAATATCGATTACACGATCCAACCCTTATTGCAATTACACTATCCGAAAGAGAAAATTGAAATTTTAGTAGTTGATGACGGAAGCACAGACAGCACTGCTGATACAGTACGGCATGTCATGCAAGCACATCCTGACTGGAACATCCAATTGTTGCTGCAGAAAAATAAAGGAAAGGGGGCTGCACTGAATCATGCATTGCGCGTGGCGAAGGGAGAATTTTTCGTATGCTTGGACGCAGATTCCCGCATTGAACCCGAAGCACTGCAGAAATTGCTTCCCGAGTTTGAAGATACAGAAGTTGCTGCAGTCTTGCCTGCAATCAAGGTAGAGCGACCAGAAACCATCGTGCAGAAAATCCAATGGTTTGAATATACCTTGACGTGGTTCTTGAAAAAAATGATGGGGCATTTGCATTGCGTGTATGTCACTCCCGGGCCTTTTACTGTGTACCGTAAGAAGCTTTTACACCAACTCCAAGGCTTTGATGAACATAATCTTACCGAGGATATGGAAATTGCGTTCAAAATTCAGAAGGCAGACTACAAAATTATTCAGCTCCTCAATACACATGTCTGGACCAAGACTCCCAGAACCATCCACACGTTCTACCGCCAAAGAAATCGATGGTACAAGGGGGGGCTGCACAATCTGATGAAATACAAGGACATGATCTTCAATCCCAAGTACGGAGAATTTGGATTGCTGCAGATGCCTCTGATGTGGATTTCGGTGCTGCTTTCCACGCTTGTCTTTTTCTTTGTCTACTACAAGAATTTCATCCATCCTTTGTGGGAGAGGATCTACAACTGGGCATTCATCGATTACCATGTGGACTTTTCTTTGGGAAAGATGTTCAACGAAGGAGCATTGCTCGGGCATGACTACAGCACGCTGTTCCTGATTTATGCAGCATTTGCCATTGCATTACTGTATGCGTTCCTTGCGTTTAGGGTCAACAAGGAAAGATTCTTAAAAGAAAAACTGCATGTGCCTGTGCTCTACTTTTTGCTGTATCCTATGGCGATCTTCTTCATCTGGATTCTTATTTTAGTGGATTTGGCACGCGGAAAACGACAACGATGGTAAGGCCACCCATTAACAAGCAGCGCTATGTGATTGCGTTTGTGATTACCTGCATGCTCTTCCTTCTGGGAGTATTGGTAGGCTATAGTGTGACGGGATTGCGTTTGAAATATACAAACGACGTGGAAGGGGAGCAGCAACTGGCTTATGAAAGCCTGCAGGTGCAGACTCTGTATCTTTCTTCCCTCGTACAGCAGCAGAATTGCCCTGCACTTATCAGCACCTTAGAAAAAAATATCCATGAGACAGAGCAAACTGCACAACGACTGGAAGACTACATCCAAGATACCACACAGGAAGAAGACTTTACTGTCATCAAGCGACGCTATATTCTCGCGCAAATCCGCTACTGGTTATTAGCGCAGGAAGTGGAGAAAATTTGCGGAGAGGAAGCAGCATTTATCCTCTATTTCTACTCTGTGGATCCTGCATTATGCGCAGGATGCGATACCCAAGGGGTAATTCTCGGACATCTGAAAGACCAACTCAAAGAACAGCTGCTCATCTTTTCTTTTGATGCAAAATTCACAGAAGAACCTTTGATGACCCTGCTGACTTCCACGTACAAGATTACCACTACGCCTGCGCTTGTCATTGAAGGAAAGACCTATGAAGGGCTGATGACTAAGGAGCGCATCCTTGCAGAGATCTGTCCCCTCTATAAAGAACAGCCTGCATTATGTGTTGACATTAAGCACTAGTTTCCTATGGCTGATTTGTCGTCAAAGGAGGAAAAACGACCTTACCCTACAGTTTATCCCTTATGGAAATGGTTATTAATTGAAAGAGAATAGATTACGATGGTTGTGAGCTTATGAGCAATTGTGATCTCTGTGGAAAGAAAGGACTTTTAACTGGGGCCATTGTTGAAGGAAGTCTACTTCATGTCTGCAAAGCATGCACTGCCTATGGGAATGTGGTAAAAATTCCTACCATTAAACATCAAACCAGAGAAAAAATCAAAAAAATTCTGAAAGAACCTGAAGACGTCAGTATCCTTGTTGCTGACTATAAACAACGCATTAAACAGGCACGCGAACAGATGAAGCTTACGCAAGAAGATTTAGCAAAAAGGCTCAACGAAAAAGAAAGCTTTATTCATAAACTTGAACAGGGAAAACAGGAGCCTCCCTTGGCATTAGCAAAAAAACTTGAACATCATTTACGCATTCAGCTTATTGAATCTTATACAGAAGATTCCCTCCACCCGGGAAAACTGGCTGAAGAAGGGCTGACCATTGGAGACTTGATCAATATCAAGAAGAAGAAATGAAGCCTCCCCGAAGTGTCTATTACAGCTGCCTGCTGTTTCTGAGCTTTTTCCTTTTTGTTATTGGCTATAGCATCACGCTAGGGGATGGCTACTATATTTTTGATAGTGTTAAATTCATTGCACTGATAATTATATTCTACTGGCAGTATGAGAAATTGCATTTGCAGCCTTGGATTTTTTTCGGACTGGGAACAGTGATGGCGCTGCATGATCTGGGAAGGTTTGGCTTTTTTACCCTGCAATGGGCAGGATTTTCCTGGGATATGCTGACTCATTTTGCAGCTTCCCTCATGATTATGATTGCCTTATTGCAAGCATTTCAGAATGTGGAGATCTCTTTTCTCTGGAAATGCGTTATCCTCTTTTTCACCAGCCTAGGCATTGCTACCCTAGGAGAATTTGTGGAGTTTTTTGGAGCAATTCATACCCCTGATGGTCAAGGGATTTTGGGAGTTGAGTCTTTGGGGTCGCCTATTGCCTGGTTAAGTCCTGATTACTGGGACACGATGAAAGATCTTGTCTTGAATGCCTTAGGAAGCATTGCTGGAATCGGGATATGGGTTCTTTTCAGACAACAAAGGATCTCGACCTAGAAATGTTTATATAGCTTGTTTTGCCTCAAATAGCAGAGATTTCCATGGAACTGACCTTAAAAAAATCTGAAAAAGATACTGCTATTCTGGAGATCAAAGGAGAAGATCATACCTTTTGTAATGCCTTGCGCAGGGAGCTCTGGGAAACAGGAGCTGTCGATGCTGCAGGATATACCATCGCCCATTCTTTGACTGCAAGCCCGGTACTCATAGTAAAAGCAAGGGATGCACAGAAAGCTTTGGAGACCGCATCAGAGCATTTGCATACCACATTCAAGACACTCAAAGGCTTGTTGAAGAAAAAATAAGAGGAGGAAAACACTATGGGATTACAAACGACCTGGGCGCGTATCCTTGGGTTCGTGCTTTTGCTGGTAGGGATACTGGGCTTTTTCATGGAGAGTCCGCTCTTAGGAATTTTTGGAGTCAATCTCTGGCATAATATCATCCATGTGGTCAGTGGATTGATTGGCATTTGGGCTGGATTTGGTGCTGCTGCCTATGCGCAGAACTATAATAAATGGTTCGGCGTCATTTATCTGTTAGTAGCGGTGCTGGGATTCATGAACGTGCTGGAACTCCTTGCCGTTAATGCTGAAGATAACTGGCTGCACTTGGTGATTGGTATTGTGACTGCAGGCATTGGGTTCGGCGCTAAAGAGTAAATTTTTCTTTTTCTTTTCCTTTATTACTTGAAAAAAACGAAAAAGGAAGTTTTATATAGCTCCTTGCTTTAACAAATTAAAACATTTCAGAGGTGTTGCATTTGACAAAATCAGATCAAGCT
>CAYIRJ010000030.1:0-6636 GCA_964365915.1 Candidatus Woesearchaeota archaeon | reverse complement strand
CAAATTCAATACTATAAAATACTATAATAACCTCTTCTTTTTCCGTTTCTTAGCAATATTCTTGTTTACCTTTCTTCCCATTTCCACAGTCCATTCTTCGAATTCTTTATCAACTTTAAGCTGTTTCAATAATGCTTTTTTTTCAAGTATTTTTTGCATAATGTTTGCCATAAGAAACATAAATATATTGAAATATTAAACTTTATGTTTTAAATTGAGAAACGATCAAAGACTAAACTTCACGCTGTTCCCGCGTTCAATAATCAGATCCCCCTTCCCCCCAATATATTGTGCGCTACATCCGGGCAGAGTAACCTGCAATGCAGGGGTAGTCTTGGTCTTGATCTTATAGCTGACAATGCGCTCTTCTTTTTCTGCAAGCGTTCCAATACCCCAGATCAACCGCAGTCCTCCTGAGCTTCCCTGCTGAATATGATCGGGCTTTAAGGTGCTATATTCCTTGGACAACAAGACATAGCTCGGTACCAAATCAATGATCTTCACTTCATGCAATATTTTTCCTGTCTTGTTCTTCAGATGAATCATCACCTTCATGTCGCTCATCCCTTCTTCAGCATCATGTCGGATATGGAACATTTTTTTCTTGACATGCAAACGCTTGTTCCACCAGTACCAAAACACCCATCCTGCAACAAGCAAGATCAAAAAGATGATCAAGGGAGTTCTATAATTCGCGACAATCTGAAGCTCATAGCTTTTCCCTCGTCCAACAGTAAATTCCCAGGTATACATGCCATCGTTGTACTGTGCTTTCGGTTCGGTCCGGGAAAAAAAGCGTTCCAGTCCTGTCACTTCATACACCACAGTTTTTTCAATGGGTGAATTTCCTGTATTAGTATAAGTAAGCGTCACCGTTTTCATCAAAAAAGACTCTTCCACATCTTTCTGTTCATCAAGTTTTTCATGAGCAGTAACTTTAATTTCAGCTGCATACACCCCCTTAATTTCGTTATCCTGATAAACACGGATAGAGAAGGGATACGTTCCCGGTTCGATATACTCATCCACTTCCAGCACAAACGTCTCTTCCACATCCACCTCAGGCTTGAAGGTCAGGATTCTGGTGTCACTGAAGACAGGGCTGGTGATGTACACTTCAGCATTCGCCACCACAACATTCCCTTTGTTGATGAAGGTAACCGCGAACGGAGTTTTCTTTCCCGGCTTTACCTCTTCAGGAAACTGGGCAGTAATCTCAATCAGCTGATTTGCAGGCAGAATGCGAAGGAACAGGGTTTCAGCGATGCGTAGTTTCTTGTCTAGAGTAGAAACAACTTCAATAGGAAGTTCATAGGTCTTTCCTTCCTTTGCGCTGCTTAAGGTCCTAACATAGACATAAACCATCTCGCTGCTATACCTCTTGACAGGAATCGTGCGTTCGCTTGTTCTCAAATCTGCTGCAAAATCAGAAAAGGGATATAAACTCAACTCCTTTGCTCTGATTTCAAAAACATCATTCACCGTCTGGTTATTGGTAAGGATGACAGAAAAAATAGCTTCTCCCCCTGCAGGAATCACGCTGTCCACAGGCTTGGCTACGACATAAACATCTTCCTTGGCAGCAGCAAAAGGAACTAGAGAAAGGGCCAAAAAAGCAAAAAGAAACCAGAAATGTCGCATAGCGTTCTAGCCAGCGCAGAAATATATAAACCTTATGGTAAAAACTTTAAAAGATAAGAAAAAAGAAAATGGGGAAGCGCGGATTTGAACCGCGATCGCCAGCACTCTGGGCAAGACACCCCATGCTGGAAGCATAACCAAGTTAGCCCACATCCCCAGTAAGAATACAGCAAGAAAAACAATTTAAGAAACTTGCGATACGTGCTCCTTTTTTTCCACTTTTAATATGTGCTGCACAAAGGATTCAATCTTGCTTTCATGGCTGACGATGATGACCTGCTTCGCATTTAATTCCTCAAGCACAATACGCAGCCTTCCCAACTGGTCGTCAGAAAATCCATCCGTAGGCTCGTCAAGAATCACCAAATCCCGTGTCTTGATGGTGCTCATCAGCTCGTTGATCACATGGTTCAACGCTAAGCGGTACGCTAAGGCACACGCAGTTTTTTCCCCACCGCTTAAGTATTCATACGCAAGGGCATAGCCATTTTGGGTAATGCTCGGAGAAAAAGCAGCATCAATCGTTACATCAATCACATCATTATCCATGAGAATGCTGAACCATTGGCGAAATGCTGCGTTGAAGTCCGCATGCACTTTCAGCATAACTTTTTTCTCAGCAGTTTCCACCAAGGGAAGAAAAAAGTTTTCCAAACACTCTTGATATCGGGTAAGGCCTGTATATTTTAGTTCCAAGCGATTCCGATGCAAGCGTTGTTCTTCGAGACGTTGCAGGACAAGCAAAGTATCTTGCAGCTTTGTGCTGATGCTCGCGTGCTCAATAGCAAGGCTGCGTTCCTGGGTGCGCAAATCCTCAGAGAGTGCGCGTTGTTGGGCGCATTGCTGGCGAAGGTACTCCAAGGAAAGAACAGATGCAGGAGGGAGCTGTTCGCGCAATTGTTGCAGTCTCGGCTGCAATTGTTCAAGTTCTTGCTGCAGCTGAAGATGCTGATATTCTTGTTCGTCAAGTGTTTTCTTCTGGAATTGAGAAAGCTGATATGCACTTTCCTGTTGCTGCAGTGCCTCATCTTCCAGCAGACAGCGCTGCTTTTCCTGGTTCACAAGCTGGCTGCGCATCTTAATGTCCTGCAAGAGCTGTTCTTGTTCCTGCAGGGTATGTTGTTCTTGCTGATGAATCAAGGAAATATGATCTGCAGTAATTTTCTGCTTGCAGGTAGGGCACACCTCCATGGTGGAAAGGAATGCGCGCATCTGTTGTGCATGCGTGATCCGGGTTTCTGCGCTTGCAATCGTTTTAATATGCGCCTGCAGTTTCTGTTCATGCTCCTGGATCTGCTGCTTCAAAAAATTTCTGCGCTGCGGATCATAAGCAACTAAAATCAATTGCTGCTGGAGCTGTTGTTTTTGCTGTACAAGGTGCTGCATCTGCTGCTGAAGATGTAGGATATGCTGTTCTTCATAGTGAAGAGTAGTTTGCAGTTGCTTACGTTCCATTTCTTGGCGCTCATGCTGCTGCAGTTGCGCTTCCATAGCTTGATAGGATTGCTGAGCCTGCGCCAAAAGCACACGCGATTGTTGCAGTCTCGGCTGAAGCTGCTGATGCTGCTCTTCAAGAACGGTTTTTTCCTGAAACTTGAGCCGATATTCCTGTTCGATGTTCTTTGATTCTTCCAATTTTGCCTGGAAAATACGCTTGCGTTCGCGCAACTTACTCAGGATAATCAATGTGTTGTCCTGAATTCGTTTGTATTTATCAATGCCGAACACTTTCCTCAATACATCAAAGCGATGCTCATCTTCTCCGAGAAGGATGCTCTTCATTTCTTCTTGGGGAGTATAAACCGTGTAGCGGTAAATAATGCTCTTGCTCTTGGTCAGCAACTCTTTGGGATACTGCAACAAGTCAAGAACATGTTGCTTCAAATCTGTGGCCCCCAAATCTTTTTTATGCTTGTCAATTTCCAGAAAACCTGTTTCCTGCATCACGCTGGAGCCACGCTTCAGTCCGCGCTGGATAATAATCTCCCTGCCATCAAGGTCAAACGTCAAGGTTGCCGTGCCTCTGGAGCACCCGTTTCTCAACAAGCTTTCACCATGCACCATACCTTTAAGCAGCCCAAACAAGGCAAATTCAATCGCAAGCAGAATAGTGCTCTTGCCTGTACCCACATCTCCTGATAACAAAGTCACCCCCTCAGGAAAATGAATGGTTTGCTGAGTATAACTTCTGATGTTCTCGAGCGTTAAGGTTTTCAGAAACATCAGTTCCATACCTCCTCAAGCTGGGCATGATTCAGGAAATCTTTCAGGAGACGCAGTTCAAAGTCTAGGATTTTCTCCCCTTCGTCTTTTTCTTTGTTCAAAAGGTTCATAAAAAGCTGGACCATGTGTTCGTTCTGCAAAACAGATGAATGTTCCTTGAGATGCTGTTGAATGAGCGAATGTTCAATATCTTCCACAGTTCCAGAATTAACTTCGGCAGCTGCAGTTTCTTTATCCTGTAATTTTGATCTGTTTACCAGAACGCAGTAGGCAGAAGAAAGAGCGGAAAGAAGGTCTTTAAAATTGATCTCAGAGATACTCCCCGTGCTTAAGATCCCTTCTACACGCAACGTAACAATCTTTCCATGAACATCCTGCTTTCTGAGAGCTTCAAGAATACACTGCTGTGCTTCCAATGCGCTTTTCCCATCCACATCGACAACAATGCAGCAGACGTCCTTGGGCTGGAGAAAAACATGCTGGTACTCCAGATGCTCATTCACCAGGTAAAATCCTCCCCCTTGAAATTTCTCAAGCTCCTGGAAATTGTTGGGAAATAACGCCCCGGGATAAGCAATCAGTCCATACGCTGGAAAGTGCTCTGCATGCACATAGTGGGGGTGCCCTCCCGCATAATACTGAAATCCTTTCGGAAAATTGCGTAGCGGCTCGCTCATTACCATATCCAAATGTTTTGGCTTCAGTTCTTCAAGCAAGGTATGGAAAACAAAAATCTTGAATCCAGGCTCGCGCTCTAATGATGCTTTATCGAGTTGCTGGTAAATTTTTGTATCGAGCCCGCAGGCAAGTCCGAGAATGCCTGTTAATTTCACGCCTGTCTTGGGGTCAAGAGTAAACTGCAACTTTCCCTCATGAAACTTGAAGACATTAACACATAATCCTGCTTTCTCCAAGACTTCAATCATGGTCTTTCCCGAGGGAGAAAAATCATGGCTTCCCGGAATCAGGTACACAGGAATATGTGCATCTTTCAGTTTTTTCAGTTGCACCGTCGCATCTCTAATCAGGTCAATCTGCGGCAGGGCAGAATCAAAGAGGTCTCCTGCAATAATGATGAAATCCACCTGCTCCTGGATGCAGCGCTCCACCGCAAGCTGGAAAGCCTGCACACTCATCACTTTCATTCTTTCATCTCTCCATCCGCCAATGTGCACGTCAGAGAAATGAGCAAACTTCATTTTTTACAAACCCAGAGCACTAAAGTATTCCATCTTTTTAAGAATTTCCGTGCTAGTTGTCGAGTATCACACGTTCCGTTGTGAGAGTGAATAAAGTTTATAAGCTGAAAATCTTACTTCCAGCAAGTATGTGTGGCATCGTTGGGGTATACGATCTGTACGGAAAAGCGGGTGAACTAGCCATCAAGGCTGCCAAGGGTATACAGCATCGCGGTCAAGACGGAGCTGGGTTATTTCTGAAAACAAAGGAAGGTTTTAACATACATAAGGATGCAGGTTTTGTGCATGAAGTTTTCCATAATGTCGAAATTCCTTCTGCAGATATGGCAATATCCCATGTGCGATATGGCACACAAGGCGCTTCTGAAAAAAGAAAAGAGAATCAAAGAAATGCTGGCCCTTTAGAGATAAGAATCCATAATGAATTACGCGGAGCAATAGGACATAATGGGGATTTTGTAGGTGCAATGCCCCTGCTTGAGCAATACAATGGAAGAAGAAGGACCGATGTTGATACAGAATTGTTCATTTTGCGGTTCGAAGATAGTCAAGAAAAGAATCTGACAAATCGCATCCGTGACGCATTACAACCTATAGCAAAAGGAGCGTATTCCATAGTCGGGATATTCGATGATGTGCTGTTCGCTTTCCGAGATCCACTGGGAGTCTGGCCGTTAGTATATGGAAGAACGGAAAAGGGCACCCATATCATCGCATCAGAATCACAAATGCTTAAAGGATGCCAGTATTTTAGGGACATAGAGCCAGGTATGATCTTGCTCATCGACTCAACAGGCGAAAGAAAGTATGAACAATTGTTTGAAAGCACAAGAAAAGCGCATTGTACATTTGACAATAATTATTTTTCCTCTCCTGCATCAAGAACAAATGGAATCTCAAAAGAAATACTCCGACAGAGATTAGGAAATATTGTTGCCTGTTATATCGATAAAAAACCAGATATTGTTGTTCCAGTTCCAGATTCAGGAAATAGTTTTGGATTCAGTATTGCCTACCATCTCGGCGTGCGCCCTGTTCCTGGTCTGTTGCGTGACCACTATATAGGACGAAACTTTATCGTCGAAGGAGATCATCAAAGACTGACGATGGAAAAATTACAACTGAATGACGGAGTAGATTTCAAGGGATTGCATGTATTGTTTGCAGATGATTCAACAGTGCGGGGTGATACGGCAAAGGAGATAGCAAGGCAAGCATATGCTGCAGGGGCAAGTATTGTTGATTTCGCATTTTCATTTCCATTATGGTCGCATCCCTGCAATATGGGGATTAATACCCGCACACATGCCGAATTGTTGGGACATCGCGCTGGAGGATCTTTGGAGAAAGCTGCTGAATTAACAGGAATAAGAAAAATTTTTGTTCCAACAAAATTAGATGTAATTCGCACTAATATGGGTGTAGCAGCAATGAGCGGCACATCCTATAATGAATCAGATTTCTGTATGGCATGTGTGGATGGAGAATATCCAATCCATAGCCCACTGTTGCATGCGCCTTTACAAGAACAAAAAATATATGCAGAAACCAAGTCAGGCTGAAATACTTAGCA
>CAYIRJ010000029.1:0-6963 GCA_964365915.1 Candidatus Woesearchaeota archaeon | reverse complement strand
GAGCAGCAGGAGATTCTTATTCCCCGAATGATTATCTTGCCAAGCATCTTGCAGAGCAAGTACGGCACAGAACAGGCAAGCCCCCCACTCCCGAGCTTCCAGCACGCATTTCCTTGAAAGGTCTTACCTTAGAAGAAGATAACGCATCCCATCATGGCCTTGTCTTTAAGCTAACTGATGCAGCAGAAGTTTTCTTTGCTCCAGAATATTCCCATGAAAACAATGGAAGAAGGTTTTTTAAAACAGATGAGCGAGGAGTTCCTATTTTTAATGAGAAAGGAAATCGTTGGTTTTATACGCGATCAAACGGCCTTTCGTGGTTGTACCTGGGCAGGAGCTCGGACCTGGATTCGGACGTTGGCTACCTCGCGGGCTCGGATGCCGATGGTCGGGTGGTCGTCGTCAAAGGCGCCGCAGGCGCCGAAAAAATTTAAAGTGCTTAATCAAAACTTCTAAGCAAAAATAAAAAGATTAATACAATATAGTCTATAATCAATTCTTATAACTTTTAATTTCTTTGTCGAAGATCATTTAGGAGAGATAAAACATTTGATTATTAATTAAAAGTTTTAGTCCATTATATAAACGCAATAGTTTAACATAAAACATTGCGAAAAACACAATATTTAATAGTAAAAACGCAACATTTATATAAAAGATTGCATTTTATTCCTATATGGTAATGGAATATGTAGGAAAAAAAGGGGCTCAAGAATCATATCTTGAAGCTGAAGAAGTACATCGACTAATGAGTGTTGCTAGCTCTTTGCGTGATCGTTTGATCGTTGCATTAATGTTTGAATGTGGTATAAGGCGATTTGAGTTAGCAAATATTGATATCCGAGATGTACAATTGAATGCTAAACGTATTTATATTCGTCGAGGTAAAAAAGGTAAAATTGATGGTAAAAATGATGAAGAGAGGAGAGCACGATATGTTTTCATCAAAGATCAAAATATTTTAGCAGATTTGAAAGCCTATGTCAATCAAAGAATTTCTGGAAAACTTATTCAGAGTAATAATAAATTAAAGGATGGGATCAATCTTTCTTCAATTAACAGAGTGGTTGCGAAATTAGGAAAAAGTGCAGGGCTAGAACCACCCCACCCTAATCGAAAGTATATTTATCCTCACCTTCTACGACATTCTTTTGGGAGGCGAGAAGATATGGATATTGCTACCAAGCAAAAGATATTGGGTCATCGTAATCCTAGTATGACTTTGGGATTTTATGGGGGGTTAGATGCTAAGGGTGCCCAAAAAAGATTTATGGATACTCCTCATCCTTGGGCAAAAAAAGAAGGGGTTGCTTCCCAAGATGGGTTGGAAAAAAATGGAGTATCAACAAGAAAATTCTGCTTGCATTGCGGTGAAAAAATCATCCGTATTGCCCGCTTTTGCGAGTTTTGTGGGGGAAAGCAAGGCGAATCTTAACTATGGGGGCAACTATTGAAAAATTGTGGATGTGCGAAGAAGATCTACGCTTTTATATTAAATATTTTTATGCCGATCTACACATTTCTGAACCTTCTCTTACTCAAATTACAGGCACACCAGACATTATAGTTAGAGAAGGGAATAAAGTGAGATTAATCGAATTAAAAATTAGGTTGAGCAATATCAGACATCAAATAAGGAAAGGAAAAATGGATTTAATTAATGAGATATGGTTTATCGATGATGATACCTCTGGTAATCTTAAGACTATTTTGAAAGGATATAATGTTAAATTAATTGATATTTCTTCATTGATTATACCCGAACACCTAAAAGAGATCCAATATGTCCATAATCTAGCGCGTGAATATTACCAGATACTACAAAATCATTTATATGCCCCCCATTTGATTGATATCACACCATTAATGGGGGTCCTCGAAGAAATAGGTTTAGGAACGAACAGATATGTTTTTAATGTCGATAAATTCATGGATGTTTTTTACGATGAATTCAGAAATGATCGAGATTATTTTTTATTTTTGGAGAAGACATTAGAAGAATATAATTCCGATAATGAAATGAAGACAACACAAATACAGGGGAACTTCAAAAGCAAACAGTAAAAGTATCTGATTCATCTGCGTCCTCTACACATCTTCTTGATATTTTAAAACAAAAACTTGCAAATATGGAGATAAGCATTGAAGAATTTGAAAAAAGAAAAGCATTAATAGAAACTGAATGAATCTGAAAATTATTCCTTCGCATTCACAAGAAGGGTTTCAGCAGGAGTTCCACCCCCATGTACTACCATCAAGCGAAGGTCTGTTCTTCCCATAGCATTCCTGATGCGCTGTTCAAGTCGTCCATAGGCAACCCCATTCCCTGCAATACGAAGAGATTCTTTTTGTACGGGAGAACGCTTGAAACCATATATTCCACCTAATTGTTGGACTATGGTCCCATCTTCTCTGTCTACACGTAAAAGTTCTCCTCGAGCATAGAAATAGCTAAGTCTGGAAAGGGCCATATCCACAGTATATACATCAATGGTAGCTTGATCCGCACGCGCAACACTTCCCAGATTTCTCGATTTTAATTGCCTGCTGACTTCTCCTGTTAAAGCATCCTCTGATGCAACACCTACAAGTGCTATAGCCAGAAAAACTCCTATTATATACACGCTGATGGTACTTGTGCCGTGTTTGAAAATGATCAACACCTCTGCATTACTGTAAAAGGTTCAATTATATAAATATATCGCGGATCAATTTGATTCAAAAATCTCTCAAAAGAGACCTTTTTATAAGAGCTTTGCTTAGGGAAAGATATGTGGTCCAGACTTATTATTGCATGCATGCTCATGATCACTGCTTGCACTTCTTCTGAGAAAAGTCCTTTTGAGCAGGCAACAGGTATAGAAAGTGAGCATCTGGAAAAAGTGCAACCTTCCCACCCCTTGATTATTCAGCTTATGAATAAGAGCAAGGAAAATCCGCAAGTGCGCTACAGTTACTCATTGCTTCCCAATTTGAATACACAGAGAATCACAGTAAAAGGTGCAAATATAAAAATGGAACTGATTTCAGGAGGTCATGTAATTCCTCCTTATTCTGCAATCTACTTAAATCGTAAAACACAAGAAGCATTCGGGATTTGTGAAGAAAGGGGGGAAATTGAATGCGATCCTTTGGGAAAAGTTACTTCAATGGATTTTACTGAGGTCAATCCCATAACAACTCATGACTGGCTTGCCGAAATTCCTGCAACTGCGCAAGTTATAGGTACTGAATCATTTAATCGCGAAGAGACGACCGTTATTACTTTTCAACAGAAAGGAAAGCAAGTAAAGATGTGGATTCATGATTATTATCATCTCCCTGTGAAGGTGGAACTCAGTCATGAAGAAAATGAGGATGCAATAATCGATGCAGTGTATCTGTACAATATTCTTCAATCAGGGAAAATAAAAACTGCAGAAGTAACTCCTTCGAAATAAATTACTTGGCCTTGGTATATGCACGCTGCACCTGTCGCTTGAGCTTGAATAATTTCTTCTTGCAGATCGCTTCGCGTGCCTGTTCCAGTAACCGATGCAAATAATAGAGATTATGGTAGCTTGCGAGTCTGAATCCCACTCCTTCCTGTTGCATGAGTTGATGACGGATATACGCTCTGCTGTACGTGTGGCAGACAAAGCAGTTACATGCAGGATCAAGAGGTTGCTTGTCTTTTGCATAAGGCAAAGTGAGCAGCCGCAATCTTCCTTCAGAAGTAAACAAGGTTCCTCTTCGCGCATTTTGTGTAGGAAATCGCGAGTCAAAGCAGTCCACTCCTCTGCTGATCGCTTCCAGCAGCTCAACAGGATTTCCCGCACCCATAAGATAGCAAATCTTTTCTTCTGGCATGATGCGCTTCTGCAGTTCAATCATTTTATACTCTTGGGATGCAGGTTCCCCCAATGCTAATCCACCCAGTGCATACCCATCAAAATCCAGTGCTCTTAAGTGCACAGCAGACTCCTTGCGAAGATCAGCATGAATGCCTCCTTGAGTAATGCCAAAGAGCAACTGTGATCGTTTTCCCTTCTTGCGCAAGGCGTCATGAGTGTGTTTGCATCGCGCAGCCCAAGCCTCAGTTTTCCGCACCGCCTCCGCAATATCTTTTTTATGGTGCTCAATCAGCGGCATCGCATCAAGGCACATCGCAACATCACCCCCCAAAGCATATTGAATATGCATGGAATCTTCCGGCGTGAGCAAGACTTTTTCTCCCGAGAAAGGATTACGGAAATGAATGCCTTGCTCTGTCGTTGCAATCAAAAATGCCTCAGAATACATCTGGAATCCTCCCGAATCAGTGAAGATTGCACCAGGAAACTGCATGAATCTTCCAATGCCTCCCAGCTTGTTAATGATAGCCGTTCCAGGTCTGAGAGAAAGCAAATAAGAATTGCAGATGGTAGCCTGGGTTCCCATGCTGACCAGATCTTCACTGCTCAAATGTTTTGCAGCAGCCTTGGTGCTGACCGGCATGAAGAAAGGCGTTTGAATATCCCCTGCAGCAGTGTGCAAAATTCCTGAGCGCGCTTTTCCTGATTGGTGCTGAATGATAAAAGGTTGCATGTACACAGGAACAAGGAATGCTATAAAAGAATAACGTTGAAGATAGGAAATTGATCAAGCAAAGGAAATTATTTAAACTCATTAAGAATCAACAAAGCATGTTTTCCCAAAAAGAGACACTTGCACTTGCGCACGATGCGCTGAAGCATTTTAGATTGAAGTGTGAAGTCAAGTTTCTTTCTATTGCTGCATTCAAGAAAATAGCTCTGAAGTCGAGTTTAATTCAGCAGGTGTTGGCAGAGGGGTGGGACTTCGAAGAGCTGAAGATCCCTGCGTTAATCTACCATCAGGAAAAGGATCATATTTATTTGAACGAGAAAATCCTCGATGGGATTTTGAAAAACATTGATGAAGACTTGCAGAAAGATTTTGTAAAGTCTGTGATCTATCATGAATTGTTCCATGTGCTGTACGAGCACCAATTGGAAAAAAATAATTTTGTCGAATGCTTGAAGTCAGAAGAGCGGGTATGCCGGGCATTCAAGAAAAAATATCCTGCCCTGTACAAAATAGGATATGATCTGCACAAAAAAGCATCACTGATGTAATTATCCGAAATAGGGTTGTGTTGAGGTTTTTACTGTAGAAGTAACTGCTTCCTTGGATTTGGCTATGACATCCCGTAATTTGGTTTCGAAGTGCTCTGCTTGCTTCAGCAGGGGCTTGTAGTCCACCTTGAGTCCCAAATACTTATCGAGAACTTGTACGATACGAGCAGCTGCGCGCGAATCAGGAAGTTGTGAATGCGTTTCTGCAAGAATACAGTTGAGGGTGATATCTTCCCGAAGCAACAATGCTCCTGTGACCCCCATGATGATCCCTTCATCAAGCTTGTTCAATTCCTTGATCATTGCAAATTTTTTTCCTTTCCCTATGTAAAACATACGCGGCTCCTCGTTGCCGAGCGCTGGATTTCCCACTCCTTCAATGCCAATGACTTCTTTTGCCTTCAAAATTTTGGAAAGCTGCGTCACCTGCTCTGCAAGTTTCCACTCTACCCCTTGCACCGTAGTTAATGCATGCAAAATCACAAGATTATGGACCTTGTCATAGAATATCCCCAAGGGATCAATCGGCATATTTTCATGAATGGCAACTACAGGAGTGACTTCATCAATATAAATCCTGCCAATTTTCTTTGCATTCAAATGTTTAATCAGAAATTCCGTGACAATGGTTCCTACTAAACCATAGCCAGGAAATCCCTCAAGGATAATTGGATTTTTCGGGCGTGCATGCAAATCAAGATACATACATGCAGATTGCTCCTGAGAATTTATATACATTTGCTTTTCCGTTCCATATATTTTTAAACCTCTCTTGCAGTTCCTGCTCGCATGGGCTGGTAGCTCAGCTTGGTCAGAGCAACTGACAAAGGGTTGAAGCTCTTACTGCTCTTTCAAGAGTGACCAGTTGGCCGTGGGTTCAAATCCCATCCAGCCCGCTTTTTCTACAATCTGCACCAGGACAACAAGACGTGATCGAAAATTCAAAACTATTTTAAAGAGTTATTTTATCATCAAAATCATGGAAAAGAAGCGTGTCATTGTAGCGTATCTGAAGCATAAGAATAAAGTGCTGCTGGTCAAACGAAGCAAGTTTGTGGAATCGTTTCAGCAGCAATGGTCGACCATTACAGGCAAAATAGAGCACCACGAGCAAGACCCTTTGCACACTGCTGTACGCGAAATCGAAGAAGAAACAGGATTGAAAAAGGATCAAATAGACTTGGTGAGGCGTGGCGAGCCGTTCGAAGCGCAGATGAAGGACAAGGTGCGCATCATCTATCCGTTCTTATTTGAGGCAAAGCATAACCAAGTGCAGCTCAACTGGGAGAACAGCGAGTATGTATGGATTGACCCCAAGGAGATGTATGCATACGAGGTTGTTGAAGGCATAGATGAAACATTGCAGCTATTGATATGAACGATCTTGAAGAATGGATTGAAGCACTGCAGCGAACAGAAAAGCTGATTGTAGTTGAAGGCAAGAACGATGTGGCTGCGCTCAGAGAATTAGGAATAACGCATGTAAGGCCGTTAAACACACAACCCATTTTTTCTTTTGCTGATGCGCTCCATGAAGAAGAATTAATTATTCTTACAGATCTCGATCCTGCGGGAAGGAAGCTGTATCGGCAATTGAAGAGGGAGCTCATGAAAAGAGGAAAGAAGATAGACAACATATTTCGGGAGTTTTTATTCAAGGAAACGTCGCTGAGCGAGATTGAAGGATTACCCACTTATTTGCGTAACAATGCATAGAAGTGATCATAGATAGGCGTTGAAGTGTCTGCAATGTAGAACGTTGCTCCCAGCTGTTCGCAGAGACGTTTGATTCCCACATCATGCTCATAGAGTTTGTTGAGGTATTGCTTTTTCAGGAACGGGCTGATGA
>CAYIRJ010000028.1:0-7080 GCA_964365915.1 Candidatus Woesearchaeota archaeon | reverse complement strand
CTTTCTCCCTCTGGATCTAACTTTTTGGGGATGCCTGTCTTTCTCTCTATGTCTTTTATTACGAATCTTCCTGACTGTGCCAATATCTCTGCAGGAATTATTTCTGCATCTTCACGAAGATGAAATGATAAGCCATAATCAGAATTTCCATCCACTTCCATATCTAAGCCTGGCATGTTGATCATCTTCATCAAACCTTCGACGTCCCTCTTCCTGAACTCCTTTGCAAGTTTTTCTGCTAGGGTATTATTGCTTGCATTCTGCTGATCCTGAGTTGTTGCAATGAACATTCCTGTATCTACATAGGTGCCTCTTAATGCCTGAGGATGCCTACTTGCAATGTCCTGAACTTCTGCTAAGGTAGCGAGCCTTGAACCGGCAGGCAGGTACTTTTGCACTGCACCCAGAATAAATGCGTTTGAACCTGTTGCACACCCTAATTCTTCATCGTAGTTGAACTCGTTTCTGATAATGGGATGCTTGCTGTAATCTCTCGTAACAGCAGCTACGATCTCCCTTCCTTCCTCTCCTGTTAAGAATGAAGCGGTTGGAATTTCTACAGGCAATACTGCGATTCCTTGACCGTATAATTGGTTTTCTTGTGTTTTCATTGGTATCTTTTCTCCTGTTTTTTTATGAAAAACTTATTATTACTATGTTCGAACCCCTATTTAAATCTTATGAATGTTACTATCATTAAGTAGCTATCTATACAAATCTAAACACACTCGATAAACATAAGGAGCATATACCCCTGCCTTAACGATATTTACCTTCTTGAAGAATTTTTTATAATTTTTCAGTATCTTTGGAAATTCCTCTTCCGTTGCAAATGTATAGAGATGGATTATCCCTTTGGGTTTTAACTTTTTTATAGCTAAAGGAAGATACTTTTCTGCAGTCTTGGGAAGCGGCATGACAATCCTATCGAATTTTCCTTTCAGTTTTGGCAGAATCTTCTTTACATCGCCTTGTATTGCCTGCACATTGTTAAGTTTATTCATGCGAATGTTTTCTTCAGCATACTTATGCGCCCACCTGTTTATCTCTATACCCAGCACATTTTTGGCTTTTGTTAGCTTTGCAATCACACACGTGTAAGGACCTACTCCAGAAAATAACACCAAGACAAACTCTCCTTTCTTAACTTGCTTTGCAATTCTTAACCGCTCATTTGCCAATCGGGGAGAGAAATAGCATTTTTCTACATCCACTAGTAAGCGCACACCATTTTCAACGTGTAGAGTCTCTTTGGTTTTCTCGCCAGCGATGATCTTAATTTTTTGCAACCGCAATCTGCCGGAAAACTTTCCCACTTTCTTAGCAACGGTTTTTACTGCAGGATTTAATCGCATTAAGGTTTCAGCAACTAACTTTTCTTTTCTTTTCTGCAAATGAAGAAACTCATTAAAAATTGCAATTGACCCAATCACATCAAAAGATGAAGGGACTGCCTGTAATTCTTCTGCATTCAATTTGTTCCTGAGAGCTTCCCGCAATTTCATAGCATTACTCCTAATTTCTGGAGATCTTTCTTTAACTGCCGTATATTTTTGAAATGAATGGCATGCAAACCGAGCATCTTTGCAGTATGCACATTTTCCTTTTTATCGTCAATGAATACCGACTCGTGCGGCTTCAAATGATACTTTTTGAGTAACATTCTGTAAATTTTTGCGTCGGGCTTTCTGCAGTGCGCTTGGTAGGACGTCACGATTCCTTTGAAGTACTTAAAATATCCATACTTCTTGCGTAGGAACTGCATGAATTCCTTGTATTCGTTGTTGAGCATGTAGAGCTGGTAGTGCTTCTGCAACTTGCGAACCATGGCCAGGGTTCCTGGAATCAGTCGCGCTATACTGTAGCGAATCTTATGAATAGTGCTCCAATGACACGTGAGCTGCATATGGTTAGAAAATCTCTTGTAAAAGGATTTCTCAGACTCGTACCCGGTATCTAATCTTTTTGCCATTTCCCAATAGCTCTGCATCATGGTGGGCACCGACTTGTTCGTATATTTTTTGAAGAGCGGGATGAAGAACCTTGAACTACTTTTTACTATTACCCCGCCGTTATCGAAAATGATGTTCTTGATCATGCTACAATCAACCCCGTTGCAATGATCATGATGATAGATGCAACGATCTTTTGCTTCAGATGATGCTCATGGAAGAGAGATCCTCCCACAATCACGATGAATAACGTGGAAAGCGAAGCAACGGGAATAACTTCTGAAAAATTTCCTAAGGATAGTGCAGTGAAGTACGAGATGTTCGCTATGTTATAAACAATTGCTGCCAATAAGATGGTCCAGCCTGCATGATGATACACATGTTTAAACCGCGGAATAAATTCTTTCTTGAAGAATGCCCGAGATAAGAAAAAGCACATCAATAATCCGCGGGTGATGTAATTTAACGAGAAAGGCTCTACAGGGGTAATTGCAAACTCGAGTGCCTGGGGATCGAGAATGACTTTTTCAACAATGCTGCTGATAACGCTGAAAAATATTGCGATCAAAATGCAATACAGATATTTTCTGTGATTCTTTGATTTGAATATTCTCTTGAACTTTGAAATGTGAATGCCTGCTTCTAGGATGAATGCTCCTATAATCATCAATGCCACCCCTAAGAGCTGGAGCACGGTCAATGTTTCTTTGAACAGAAAGATTCCTGCAAAAATGAGCACAATCAGCCCTAGATTTCCTAAAGGTGATACTTCTGACTCTTCAAGATGCTTGTACGCAAGCGAGCCGAAAAAAAAGAACAGGCTGAGCAATGCAACGTGTAGAAGAATGATACCCCAGACTGCCTGTTCCTTTGGAAATACCACCCATTGCGTAAAGGGAATGAGCAACACAAACAATAACGTAAAGAAAAATGCGAAATACGACCAGATATACTCGCGATTAATATTGCGCTTGAGCAAGACATAATATGTTCCATACGTTACTGCAGAGACCAAAGCAAAAACCAGCCAGCTCATGAGAAGTCACCTAGTGATTTCTGGCCTTTCGGGCGGGCCTGCTCGCCTTTTTTCAATGTCGCATCAATGCGTTCTTCTGAGAAATTATGCTTTTCTACCAATATCTTCTTCACTGCATCGACCTCTACAGGAGTCCATTCTAACTGATAATTTTTAATGATTTCCATCCTCGAAAAAATATTTTCTATTTCTTCCCAGGGAAAATCTATCGGGATCGCTTGTTTGAGTGCAGTAATCGTAGGATATTGCTTCACCAGCTTTAATGCCTTTTTTGGACCAATATTTTTTATTCCTTCAGGATTATAATCTGTACCCGTCATCAGAGCTAGAGCAATCAACCGTTCTTGTGTTATGTCTAACGTTTTCAGAACTTCCTTGAGCTCTATCAATTCAGGAGTAATGGCAACCACTTTTCCTGAGCCATACTTGCGCTTTTGAGACAAGGTTAAATTCGTGATCATGCGAGGAGCTTGATGTAATAACACATCATAATCTGTAGTCCCGCATGCCCATACATCATTCTGACGATTCATGTACGCCATCTGCGCATCTGCTTCTGCAGGAGCCTGAATCACTGGCAAGCCCATGGCATGCAGGAGCTGCTTTGCCTCCTGGATCATTTCTTCAGAGATGTGGATGAACTGCTTGGAATAGCGTAACATGGAAGGAAGATCCTCTTCGTTTTTTGCATCTTCATATCTCAGCTTTGCATCTTCTTTTCTTTTTGTCCTGAACAAAGACTCACGCATCTTCAATTTCGGAGGCTCTCCATCAAACACTATAGCCAGCTTGATATTCTTCTGTATTAAATTAGAGAAGCGCGCCCAGATGCCCATGAGATGGCTGGTGATCCTTCCCTTATTATCCATGAGTGGGGTACCATCAAGCTGGCGAATGCTGGAAAGAAACTGGTACAAACACTGCAAACCGTCAATAGCAATACGCTTGTGGGCAAGCTCCTCAAAGGTTATTGCTCTTTTAAGGATGATTGGAGAAAGCTTAACACCCATGCCTCTTTTGGAGCAGGATAATTTATAAATTATTCTTTTAGGAAAAATTTGAATAACAAATATTTATATAGACTTTTATCCTCTTCGCATCATGTCCCAACATAAGGACCAAAGAGTAGGTGTGTTTGTAGATGTGCAGAACCTCTATTATGGTGCTCGGCAAGTCTATAATGCCCATGTGAACTTCTCCAATGTCTTAAAGGATGCAGTTTCGGGAAGAAAATTAATTCGTGCACTTGCCTATGTGATCAAAGCAGATGTGGGCGAGGAGCAATCCTTCTTTGATGCGCTCAGTAAGATGGGATATGAAGTGAAGATGAAGGACCTGCAAATTTTTTACGGCGGCATGAAGAAAGGGGACTGGGATGTCGGCATTTCCATTGATGCGATTGAACTAGCCCCAAAATTAGATGTTGCTGTTCTTGTTTCTGGGGATGGGGATTATTTGCCCTTAGTGCAGCACTTGAAGATGGCTATGGGATGCAGAGTAGAGGTGATTGCGTTTGGAAAAAGCTGCAGCATGAAACTGAAAGAGGGAGCAGACAGCTTTCTTGATCTTGACCAGAACCCTGCAAAATATTTGATCAAACGCAGCAAATCATGATCCAGACAAAACATCTGCAACATGCAGGGGGTTTCTATCCTTACAGCGTGCATCTTCCGAAGCTGCGCCACGTCAACAATGGCTTTAGCAGCTTGAAGTCATACTTAGAGGAATTGTTTCACTCCTGCCCTGATGCGTACTTCCAAAATGGCGGGCCAAGAAGCTCGACGCTGAAAACAGCAGTGCCCTTTGACATCATCACAGTGCAAGGACATGAAGTTTCTGCCTTGGCAGAAGCGGGATTGGCAGCGAATGCAGAACGGTATGCAAACAACCACCTGAAAGTGCAGTCCTTCATGCTTGAGCAAGATGCGAAGACCTTTGCCATTGAAGTTCCGTTATGGATGCAGCATCATGAACTAGACAACTATGCAGAAATCTTCAGGACTATCCAACCTTTAACTGGGCATATCGATCTCCTGCGGATAGAAAATGATACTATTTGGATCTGGGACTACAAGCCAAAAGCAAGAAAAGAAAAATATGCAGCAACACAGGTGTATTTTTATGCACTGATGCTGAGCGCGCGAACTGGCATTCCCTTAGAGCATCTTCGCTGCGGATGGTTTGATGATAACGATGCATTCCTGTTCAAGCCAAAATCGTTGCCTTTAGCATATAATAAAGAACTTTCAATGCTTTAAAGCGTAAAGAATACGCTCAAGATTTTTCTTTCCAGGATCTTTTCTTCGTGCTGGATCTAATTCAGAATGAGGTTTAATTTGGAGATTACCTCTTCGTCTTTGAATATCTTTTATTAATGTAGTCGTCTTCATAATTTGTTGTTCTCTAAGATCTTGGTCGTAAAATCCTGCAATTTCGATACCTATACTGACATCATTATAATTTCGGCAATGCCAGGCTTTATTCTCTTCCTCGACTAATTGAACAATATCTGCCTTTTCAGTAATCAAATAGTGTGCACTTGCTTTACTCTCCGGGTTTGTTAACCATGCCTTAGCGCCTTCACCGCTTCCTTCTGTAGTGTGAAGAACGATCAAATTAATAGGTTGAGTTCTTCCCTTACTATAATTCGGAGAATGATAATATTGTATTTGAAGTTTTGATTCTCGATGGGTATCTGAAACTGGATTTACTCGAGCATTTTCATTTTTTGCAGTAGACAATTGCTTTTTTGGTTCATTTGCTAATGCCATTAAAGACATTCCCAATGAGGCCCCGATTATAAAAATTCCTTTCCATAATCCATCATTTCCTGGAATGGTACACATATTGTAACTATAATATGGTAGTAATAATATATAAAAACTTTATGCTCCTTGCGCCCATTAGCAAACCTTATAATTGAAATTGCCTTCTTCGGCACATGGAGCTGGAATTTTATCCTCTTGATGTCGATTCCTTGGACGATAAGGAATATCATCAGGTCATTCGCATTTTTGGAAGATCGAAAGATGGGAAGCGGGTTTGTATTTTGGACAAGAATTTTTATCCCTATTTCTGGGCTGCCTGCAAAGAGAACACTCCTGAAAATACTGCTCAAACTCTTGCACAGCGCTTTGCACAGGAACAAGGCATTCATGATGTTGAAATACACAGGAAAAAGTTTCTTGCAAAAGAAATTCTTGCATTAAAAATCGTTGTTGAGCATAACAGAATCATCAGTTCGGCAAAGCACCTTGTTCAGGACTATGACGAGATCCAAGGCATTTTCGAAAGCGACATCCCTTTGGTGCGCAGATACTTGATTGATAAGCACATTACTCCTTTGACTTTATGCAAAGCAATTGGAGAGCTCTCCTCTCTGGAAACATCCCTTGATCTTGTCCTGGAAGCGGAGGAGATTCAGCATGTTTCTGAAGACATGCTGCAACCGAAGATGCTTGCCTTTGATATCGAGGTGTATAATCCACATATTGCTCCCCGAGAACAGGAAGATCCTATTTGCTTGCTTGCACTGTATGGAGAGGATTTTCGAAAAGTCATTGCCTGCAAGGAGGTTGAGCATCATTTTCCTTATGTGGAGTTAGTGAATGGAGAAAAAGAACTGATTGAGCGATTTCTTCATTATGTGAAAACACTGCAGCCCGATTATTTGGTCGGCTATTTTTCCGATGGATTTGATTTTCCCTATTTGCGATCGCGTGCACAGAAATACAAAATTGACCTGGATTTGGGATGGGATGACAGCAAAGTTGCTTTTAGTAAACGCGCACAGACAGGATCTGCCCGCATTACTGGATTGGCACATATTGACATCTACAAGTTTATTCGGCGCATTACTTCAGGAGGAGAGATTGAACTGGAAAGCTATGACTTGAATACAGTAGCTACAGAATTATTGGGTGATGGAAAGAAAAAGGTGAATCTAGAAGTATTTTCCACTGCCTGGGACAAAGGAGGAGAGGGATTGCATCAGTATATCGAGTACAATCTGAAGGATGCGGAGCTTACCTATCGGCTTGCGGAAGTGATGCTGCCGAATCTGCACGAGATGGTGAAATTAGTAGGGCAGAA
>CAYIRJ010000027.1:0-7418 GCA_964365915.1 Candidatus Woesearchaeota archaeon | reverse complement strand
TAATAATAGAAATAATAGCAAAGATAAATGCAAGGAATAAAAGGAACCCGCCCCAGGGTTTACTTTCTCCAGCAAAAATTCCGATTAGCAGTAGTCCTAAAATGACAATCAGGAAAATGAAGGCAACATTGGGTACCACGCGATGGAAGAGTTGCAAAAGATAGGGATTTTGCAAGAAAAGAAATCCCATAGCCAAAGCAAGAACAGTATTGATGTTCCGGCTACGTTCTCCAAAAAGCTTAATCTTTTCCAAAAGAGCAAAGGTAATGGCAAAAATTACAATGAAGGGCAATGCTACTGCATAAAATCCAATCTGGTCCAATCCGACAATGAGTTCCTGGAACGACACCATTTATTCTTTCCCCTTCTCTTTTTTCGGTCCTTTCAATACGACATACAAGGCAACCACAACCAAAACAAGCAATGCAATAGTAGAAACCACCGTCTTACTAAGGGAATATGTAAGGAAATACCAAACCGCACCAAAGTATCCAAACGCATACAGGAAAACAGTGATGATCGCGAGTAAAATAAAGACAACCACAAACCATCCTGCCCACCGATAAGGTCCGTCTTTATCCCATAAATTGAATCCTTTCTCTCCAGCCTCTCCTGCAATGCTCCCTAATAAGAGCATGAATAAAACCACAATCAGTAAAATCATGGAAATGGCAGGTAAGCTAATCTGGATGGCTTGGACAACGTTCGTAGCAGCAACAACAAAGAACGCAATCGAGAATGCCACCATGGCATTCAAGTTTTTCTTCGGAGCCTTGTCTTTCCCTTCCACCCCAAGAATCTTGGTCTTTTCAAGAATCCCAAAGACAATGGTAAAGACTAACAAGAAAGGCAGGACTACATCAAAAAATCCGAATGCGTGTAAAAATTGAATTGCATTTCCAAGTGCACTTGTCGGCATACATAACCTCTTTTTCTACATACTGTTATTCTTCAGCAATCGGTGCCACTTCAGGGCTGCCTTCAAAAGAAGAGACTGCCGCTTTACTGATAATCATGATGTCACCAATGGCTTTTACAAGCTGGTGGGGAACAATGACTCCTTTTGCGCTGCCTAAAGCGCGGCTCAAGCTTGAGTTTCTGGTTGCACGCACTTTCCATCCAAATACGCGATTCCCAGATAAAATTGCTTCTTCAATATCACCAAAATAGTCGCCGCTGTCAGTAAACACTTTCACTTCATACACATCAGTTATTCTTCGCAGGTACAACATGCTAGCCTCCTCAATCGCAAAAGAAAGGCTCTTATACTATTTAAATGTTTTTCTCTCTGGTGGCAACAACAAAAATACGCAATCTCTACATTATAGGGACATCGCATATCGCAAAACAGAGCGAGCAATACATTGAACATCTGATAAGAAAAAAGAAACCCCAAGCCATAGCACTAGAACTTGACAGAGGACGCTATCACACACTTTTGCATCCTCAAACATCCACTACAAGCATAGCAAAAATATCGTTACTGGGGGGTATGTTAAAATCTCTTCAGGACAGAATCAGCCGCGCAGCAGGAACAGAAGCAGGAATAGAAATGAAAGCAGCAATACAACTTGCACGCCAGCAGAAAATTCCTATCTATTGCATTGATCAGGATGTCCGCATCACGCTTAAGAGAACGATGCGTGCCATGTCATGGAGGGAAAAGATACGATTATGCAAAAATATGTTCTTTATGGATAAAAAATCTTTGCAGATATCGCTCAATCTGGAAAAAGTGCCTTCAAAAAACCTACTTACACAAGTAATGCAGGAATTCCACCAGCAATATCCTGGAATGTATCAAGTGTTGGTGGAAGAAAGAAATCAGTACATGGCAAAAAACTTATATAATCTGATGCGCAAGTACAAAGGAACAGTTCTTGCAGTGGTCGGTGCAGGCCATCAGCAAGGAATTGCTCAGCGCATCACATGGTACTTACAAAAAGAGAGGTAGGACAGTTTATCATCGCAGTGATTGTATTAGGTTTAGTTCTCGGATTTAATGATCCATCAGAAGTATTTCAGTTCAGTTATTGGCTCACAAATTATCTGATCGTTGCTGCAGTCGCTGCGATAATATTATTTCTTTACATCATCATGCAAAAATGCATGGCAGCTTCTCGAGGAGCGGAAACGCAATTCCAAATATGGAGTATGTACCGTTATGGACTCAAGCGGCAGAAAACAGTGAAGCAAGGAATTCCTGTGGGAGTGATTATTCCTCTGATAGTCACCATCGTCACGCTCGGAAGAATCGCATGTGGAACAGTTGCTTCTTCCCATGTCCAGACCAATGAGCGGTTAAGACTCGGAAGAAAGCTACAAGAAATAACTGATTTTGAAAAAGCCATGATCCTTGCCGCAGGACCCTATACTGCAATGATCATCAGCGTAATCATGCCGATGTTTGATCCTTCATCTTTCGCCCTACTCTTCAAGAAAGCAGGTTTAGTCCTTGCTATTTCGAATATGCTTCCCCTTCCAGGATTGGATGGAATGAAGATTTTTCTCAGTTCCCCAGCACTTTACATTTTTAGCGTAGTGCTCATTATCAGTGCAGGATATTTCATGACTGTCCTCGGCACAGGGATTGCATTGCTGATAGCAGGAATGCTCGCGTGTATGCTTCTGATCTGTTTTTGGTTATTCGTCATCTACAAAAAATAAGCACATTCATAAATCCTTAAATTATAAGCAGGATATGCGCCTGGTGAATTTTGAGCCGCGGGGCTATCAGAAAAGCATCGTGGAAACCTGCAAAGAAAAGAATACTCTTGTTGTGCTTCCCACAGGAACAGGAAAAACATCTATTGCACTGATGCTTGCAGCAGATCGTTTAGCAAAGTATCCCGAATCCAAAATAGTCATTACTGCTCCTACCAAACCCTTATGCAATCAGCATGTCCTCTCATTTCAGGAACGTTCTACATTAAAAGAAGAGATTGCAGTGATCACAGGCGCAATCCCTCCAGAAAAGCGTGCTGCACTTTGGAATCAAGCAAAGGTAATCATTGCCACTCCCCAGACTGTGGAATCTGATCTGAAGCAGGGAAGAATCAAATTGAACACCACTTCCTTGTTATGTTTAGACGAATGTCATCGTTCGCGCCAGCATTATGCAACAACAGTATTGGTAAAGCAGTATCTCGAGCAATCTCCCTATCCCCGCATCCTAGGACTAACCGCTTCTCCCGGAGGAACGCAGGAACGCATCCAGGAAATCTGCGACAACCTAGCAATTGAAGCAGTGGAAATTCGCACAGAAGAAGATGAGGACGTCAAGCCCTATATCCAAGAAAAGATCATTGAATGGATCAAGCTAGACATTCCCGAAGACATTGAAAAGATAAGTACACGTTTACGCAAGGTGCATCAGGATCTACTGAATAAGGTAAAGAGATTAGGGTACAACAAGCCAGTACAGTACATCACGCGTCGCGATCTTCTCATGATGCAGGCAGAATTAAGAAAGCAGATCACTAAAGGAAATCCTTCTGCATTTTATGGCATCTCGTTGATAGCGCAGATTATCAAGCTCGATCATCTTATCACGCTGTTGGAAACGCAATCGTTTCAGGCAGTTCCCAAGTATGAAGCAAAGCTGAAGGAAGAGGAAACCAAGGCAGCAAAAGCATTGCTCAATAATCCAGAAATTATAAGGTCATTAGAAGAAATGAAGTACTACGCGCAGAAAAAGCATCCGAAAATGGAAAGAGTGATAGAAAAAATCCAGCATGAGTTAAAGGAAAATCCTAAAGCTAAACTAATCGTGTTTGCAAATTATCGCGATATCGTTGCAGAAATTACCGAGCATTGCATTGCTGCAGGCATTGATGCGCGCAGATTTGTAGGCCAGGCAGATAAAAAACAAGATAAAGGATTAAAGCAGGTGGAGCAAGCAGCAGTATTGCAGGCATTCAAGCAAGGAGAATTTCCCGTGCTTACAGCATCTTCTGTTGGCGAAGAAGGCCTGGACATTCCTGAAGTTGATGCGGTGTTGTTTTATGAGCCTGTTCCTAGTGAGTTGAGAAGGGTGCAGCGTGCAGGACGTACCGGAAGAACAAAGGCAGGCAAAGTCATCTTCTTTATAATGAAAAAGACCTTGGATGAGGCATACTATTGGAGTTCGCTGCGAAAGGAAACCAAGATGAAAAATATCCTGAAAGGTTTAAAAGGAAAGAACGAAAAGCAGCTGACACTATGATCCAAATCATTGCAGATCATCGGGAAAGGAATTCAGGCATCATTAAGGAACTGGTGAAATCGGGATTCCAGGTGGAAGTGCAGCAGTTGCTGGCTGCGGATTATATCGTCAGAACAAAGGATCTGGGCGGCAACATCATCAACGTAGCAGTAGAGCGCAAAAACCAGCAGGATTTTTTCAATTCCATCATCGACAAGCGCATCCTCAGCCAACTGATGCAAATGAAAGATCATTTTCCTTCCAATATTTTGATCTTAGAAGGCATTGAAAATCTGTATCAGATCAGGAACTTCCATCCCAATGCAATACGGGGAATGCTGGCAACCATTGCTGTGGATTTGCAGATACCGATTATCACGACGCGCAATTATCGGGATACTGCTGCATTCTTAGGAATCCTGGCAAAGCGATTGGAAAAGACGCGTTCCCCCATCAATGTAATACAGAAAAAAAGGGCGCTGAGTCCCAAGCAGCAAATGGAGATGATCGTGCAAGCATTGCCCGGTGTAGGGCCGAATATTGCTAAGGCACTGCTACAAAGGTTCGGATCCGTTGCTGCAATGGCTGCAGCATCAGTGGAAGAATTGAAGGAAGTGGACAAGATCGGGAAGAAGAAGGCAGAAATGATTTATCAATTGCTGCACGCAAACTACGCTCAGTAAGATAGCGTTCATGGGTTTTGAAATACGACAGATCAATGGGGTGAATATTTTCTAAGCAAGGTGCAGAAATGTGTTGTTGGGGGGTATAAAGAATAAGAGAAGCAGCAGAAGGCAAAGAAAAAGGAACGATGCCTAATTCCTGCGCATGGGGAGCGATCTGTGAAAAATAGCGGGAAAATCGATAGGCATCATAAGGGGTACAAGAACTCAAGAAAACGCAAGAAAAAGGATGAGACTCTCGAGAGTGAATAAACTGAGCTGCAAGATCCTGATAGCATTCTTGGGTTAAAACTGAATGAAGCGAAAAAGGAACAGTTTTTCCTTTCGCAACACGATGAACCATTAAAAAGAACTGAAAGAGGTGCACCCTTAATATGCTTTATGTTACTCTAAAGTATAGATATGAATAGGTACATGTACATGATGTGCACCTTGCAGTCTGCTTTCATATAGAATAATGGAATGAACTTCATGACGTTCAGGAAGAAACTGTTTTTGATATTTTTCAACAACCTCTTTTGAAAACAAAGCCTTGGTGCGTGCAAGAGTAAGATGGGGAGTAAATCGAGAATCTTTTGGGAATAACAAAGAAAGCAGAGAATCGATAGCTTTGTGTAGTTGTAATAATTCTTCACCTACGATGTTTACCCAGAGCACCTTGCGATTGTTGGAAAATGTTGCGATACGGTTCAAGGTAACAAAAAACGAAGGAAACGAGAGAGTTTGTAACGTTGCATGAATGTGCTCGACATTTTCAGAAGAAATTTCTCCAAAGAATTTGAGAGTAGCATGCAACTGAGGATTTGCAGAATATCCTTCAACGCGAAGTTGCTCTTGGAGTTGGGCAAGGTGATCTGAATGAAACGGGACTCCTAAAAAGATTCTCATAGAAATTCCTGCACAATCCTGGCTGCAGTTCCCACCGTAATAGCATTCACATCTTTTTCAGGATTCACTTCCACAATGTCCAGCATCTTAAATTGCGGCAACGTTTTCAGTCGTTGTAAAAAATATAACAATTCCCGCGTGGTCATACCTGCAGGTTCTAAATATCCAGTGCCAGGTGCCTGAGAAGGATCAAGCACATCGATGTCTACAGTAATGTAAAGTCCATCACAGTCTCGAAAATATTCCATGATTTCGTCACAAAGATATTCGATGTTGTGAATCCGATCCATGAAATAAACACGTACGTTATGGTCTTTCAAAAAAGCTAATTCCTGCGGCGCTCCCGCCCTAATTCCTACTTGCGCAAATCGTTGCGGGTCAAGAATGCCTTCGCTGATCAACACATGCACAAAATCCTCATGGGTGGTCTTAAAATTATTCGTGCAATCAGGGTGCGCATCAAACATTAATAATCCTGGTTTCTTGTAATGCCTGCAAAAGGCCTGAAAACTTGCCTGGGTAATACTATGATCACCCCCAAGGAGAATGCAGGTTCCTTTTTCTTTGTCCACTGCTTTGAAGATATTCTCCTGCGTAACTTCAATATTCAAAGGATCCACAGCAACAATCTCAGTCTCTATTTTTTTCCGCAATGCTTTGAGAATGGCGGCGGGAGCCAACTCGCATCCTTTATTTTTTCCAAGGCTTCCCTGAGAAGTAGGTGCTTGTAAAATTTTCATCGGGTAATTTGGAAGCTTTGAACTTGTTCTAATAATCCTTTCGCTTTTTTATTTGTTTCAAAGTGTTTTCGAACAGGAGCAATTAAAGTTTCAAGAGCCTGAGTAATCCCGTTCTTAAGGTCCGCGGGATGAAGTTTTCCCGTAACATAAGCAGAACGCAGTTCTTCATATGACCCAAATTGAGTTGTCCCACCGAATTTAGCAGCGCGTTCAATAACCAATTCCTTACATTCCCTGAAAATAATGTATTTGGCATATTCTAAAAGGGGATTTCCTTCTTCTTGTTTTTCAGGACAATAAGCACCATTAATTTTTTTCTTCAGTTCTTCGTAACTCTCGTGCATGTAAATTGCACTTTTTGGATCAGACTTAGACATTTTAGATGCAATTAAAGTTTCTTCCACAGTTCCCTTGTGTTGTAATCCTTGTAAACCTAAAAGTATGTGATGATGAACAGCGACAGGCTTCTTCCATTTTAACTTTTGTGCAACTTCACGAGCCAATATGTGGGCGCGGCGTTGGTCCATGCCTAATTGACAGATATCAATATCCATTTGAAAAATATCAGTTACTTGCATGGAAGGGTAAAAAAGTTGCCCCATACTCAATTTCTCGCTTTCCTTTCTTCCCATAATCGTTACTGCACGTAAATTTCTTTCCAAGGATATTTGTCGCGCGATCTTTAAGGTCTTATCCCAATAACTTAATTCCCCCATGAGATCTTTCGCCCAAATGATCTCTACCTTATTGGTATCAACACCACATGCTTTCCAAACTTCAATAAAATATTCTCCAGTAGTCCTAATTTTTTCAAGATCACCCCCGAATTTATTATTGACAAATGCAAAATAGTCAGCCAAGTAAAGCTTAAACTTAATGCCTGCTTTCAGCATTTTGTTGACATTGATTGCCCTGAAAGTGCCT
>CAYIRJ010000026.1:0-8108 GCA_964365915.1 Candidatus Woesearchaeota archaeon | reverse complement strand
GTAGATTGGTAAAGATGTTCATCAGTGCGGTAAAAGGAAAGACCTTCTGCAACAGGAACAACAGGCTGCTTGACTATCACATAGGATTGCTCGCGCACGCGCGCATCATCAATGTTCACAAACCGTTCCACATTCCGCTCAGGATCTCCAATCACCCAGTTGATGAGTCGGGTCATAAGAAGAGAATCTTCTCCGAAATAGAGCGATGAAGCATACAAGCTTCCATCATCACTCATAAATGTGCCAATCCTTCCCAGCCCATAACGCCATACTACCAGAATAGGTTCTCCTGAGTCAAGGGTTGCCAGCAGTTTTCCTGTTGCCTTGGGCAGGGCTTGGTTATAACCATGCAAGCGCACAGTCACGTCAAGATCGCTGGTAATAAAATGGTGTTTGTCCAAAATAACCAAGGGAAAGTCTTTGCGATGCTCTTCTTGCCGCTTTGGATCTCCAAAGAGAATGTTGATGCGCTGAGGCGCTTCCTGCCCACGGAAATAAATGCCTCCTCCTTCTTTAGTCAATGTCTGCAGATATTTCTCACCATACAC
This sequence comes from Candidatus Woesearchaeota archaeon, assembly GCA_964365915.1. Classification (GTDB taxonomy): domain Archaea; phylum Nanobdellota; class Nanobdellia; order SCGC-AAA011-G17; family DATDVL01; genus DATDVL01. Next base: position 7,560 of record CAYIRJ010000026.1, on the reverse strand, counting down.
GCTGTGCTGAACCACATCATTCGCTTCATATGCTCTCAAATCACCCACACTAATAACATAGACTTTAATGCCTTTTTCCTGCGCCTGCTTTACCAATGCGACAGAAAGTCCAAATCCTCCTGACTTCCCATCAGAGATAAGCAGCAAGTTCTTTCCTCCCGATGCAGGTTCCAGCAGGGCGATGGCCTTCTGCAGTCCTGAGGGAATGTACGTTTCTCCTAAGTCAATCAGACTTTTCACTTTCTTGACTAACTCTTCCCGCTTTGGCCCTAGCGTAGTCAGTTCAGAAACTACATAAGGTTGGGTATTGAAAACAACAAATCCTACGCTGCTTTCATCATTGATGTTGCTGATCGCGCTTAATGCTAATGCTTTTTCCACATCTTCTGCGCTGCCTTGTCCATAGCGTGCAGCAGTGCTTTTGGAAATGTCCATGGCAATGACGATGTTAATTTTTTCTCCCGCAGGTTCTGCAGTGCCCACCGTTACCGGCAAAATCATATCCACAAGACTTCCTTTGTAACCCCCTTTCTCGTACGCATGATCTCCACCAATAACAAGGAATCCATTTCCTTCAGTGGCGAAGTCGCGGATTTCTGGCAAGAACGGTTCAAGATGGGCAGCAGGCTGATCATCGACAATCAATGCCAAGACTTCGGGATCAGGAATAACTGGCTGCGCAGTCACCTGGACATTGTACAGCTTGTGTGCAAGCTTGATGAGGGGGGACTCTGCTCGTTCCGTGACAATCATAATTTTCGGTTTGGGAATAACCTTAATCACTTTGTAATACTGGTTGTTCTGCATGAAGTAATCTGCATCAGCAATATACGCAGTCAGCGTATGATAACCATGCATAAACACACGGGAAAAAACAAATTCTGTTTCTTTAGTAATCTTATCTACTAATACTTCCTCATCAAGCGTGATGATGATGTGTTTCCCTTGCTCAGGGTTAGTCGTAATGACCTTTATTTTGAATTGGGTTTCCACTTCCGCGCTCACCTTGTCAGGTCCAATGATTGTAATGGCTGCATCATATTCTACAGGCACGAGTTGCAGTGCATTGATCGTAGCATTAATCTTTGCCGCATGCAAGGCAATATCTCCCAGCGCAGTTCCTCTGTTGGCATTCCCATCACTGACGAGTAGAATGCTCCCCCCCACCTTCATCTGTTCCAGGAGCGCATCTCCTAAAGGAGAACTTTCTCCGCTTGCAATATTGACTTGGTGCACTTCTACCAACTCCTTCAGCCGAGTTTCCAAGGCAGGAGCAACAGCACTGTCAAAGAGCTGCATGGAACTAGAATTGTCCACCAAAAGCAGGACAGAAGGGTCTCCCTGCACAAGATCTTGCTGATGCGTATACGGGGAGCTTAAGGCAAGCAGGACAAGGAAAAAGAGCAGCGTCCGGAAAAGGATGAAGAAAAATCTGCTGAAGCGCGGAACATACTGTTGAGGAACAAGATTGGCGCGCACAAAAATGGTCAGGAAAATGACTAGGGGAATAATCAGCAGCAGCACCCAAGGATAAGCGAAAGCAATGCCTGCAAAAGAGAAAGCCATTTACAAATCACCCCTGAGTTTGACAAAAATGACTTCAAGGAAAAGAAGCACGAGCACTGCAAGAATCAAGTAAGGTTCCAAGTCCACTTCCATTTCTTCCTTGACAGGATCCAGAATGAGTTGATCTTTCCCAATGCGCTCTTCAGTAACGCCATTGATATTGGATTCTGCATCACTCAACAAGTTCACTGCATAGGATTGATCGTTGATATAGTACATTCCAGCTTCTTCAAGATAGAGAATGCGCGTAGTAAAAGATTTCTTGCTGGGAGTCTGTACAGTAACATCTTGGTCAAAGGTTAAGATTTCTCCCGTGCGCAAATTCAGCTGTTGTACTTCCTGCTGGTGGGTCAGGAACTGCACTGCCCGCTTCCAAAAGAGAGGATACCCTGGACTCAAGGTAAAATCAGAAGCATCATCAAGAATCCCGTAATACAAGCTTTTTTCCTTTCCCATATTTTTGATGGCAAGCACGCTATGGTTATCCACGCTCGCCAAGCTGAAGCTTCCTTCAAGCAAAACACTTTGATAATAACCATTCACGCTACCAAACTCAATGTCCTTAGTCAGGCGGTTCAGCAAGTCAACAGTAATCAGTCCTTGCTCTTTAAATGATTGCAGTCCTACAGGTTGCAGATCTTCAAAGTCTATGGCGCGAATGCCTTGGTCTGCATAAATGACAAATCCAGCTCCTTCTTCAACTGCGTGCTGAAGAGCAGCCATGCTTCCTGCAATCACTTTTTTGGGATCCACTCCTTGAAACATATAGATATCATAGGGTTCATGCGGAAAAAGAGGGGGCTCAAATTTGTCTACTTGAACGCGCGGCAAGGAAGCAAGGGCACTTTGCAAGAATAATGAAGGAGAATTGCTAATCAGTGCAATCCTCGTAATTTTCTCTTCAGGCCCGAGAAGGTACGCAATATTATCCACGGGAAAATCATCCGCAGGAGCAAGATGGAGAGTATGCGTTCCAGGAGGCGTTGCAAAGGTAATGGTTTCCAATGATCCCGCAGGCACAGTAATGTGTTCTTCCTTTCCCGGCAGCTGCAAAGTAAGAGTTACCGTCTGTGCAGCATAGTTCTTCACCGTAACTGCAGTTTCTTCTTCATCAGGCTGCAAGTCAATAATGCCATAATTGGTTTTCTCCTCTCCTTTCACATTGATGAAATCTACCGTAATGCCTTTGCTTTTCAATAAGTCAGCAGTAATGTCAGGGTTCACTCCCTCAGTGTTGATCAGGTCGCTCAGGACCACGACCCTCCCTTTTTGTTCTTTCAACAAATCCCCCGCAAGCAAGATAGCCTCTCCGATTTTTGATCGTGTTTCCGTAGGGCTTAACTGATTGAGATAGGCAGCAGTTTCTCCTGCCCCTTGGTGTTTTAATCCGATAGCAGAACTGCCTTTCACAATAATGAGGGTGTTGTCCTCAGCCAACAATTTCTTTGCTCCTTCAATGGCTTGGGAAAATCGTGTTGCTCCATTGCCTACTTGCGAGCTTGCACTAGCATCAATCACAAATACTAAAGTGTCAGAGACCACATCAAGATGGGCATGCAGAAAAGGAGCAGTCAATGCAGTTGCCGAAAGAAGAATGATGAGAAGCTGAATCCAGAAGATCCAATCAAATCTGAAGAATCTGAAGAAGGAGTGCTGCTTGTCTACACTTCTGGCTTTCATGAAGAACATTAAGCTCGGGATTTCCATGGATTTGGGCTTGGGACGAATCAAATAAAGGATCAAAAACGGGATAAGAGCAAGAAATGCATACACTCCTAAACTTTGGGCAAAGCCAAACGGAAAAGCCATGGCTGTCATTCAAGAAAAAGGATTTATATAATTAATCTTTCAAATGAGAAAATCAATACCTGGTATGATCGGGTTTTACCCAAAAATGCCGATGCAAGGTATTTCCCATGAAAGGAGGTCTTAGAATGTATAAAATTCCATTTTCAGGAATTCCCTTGTTACGTAATTCAATTTGGACGTCTTTCCGTAACGAAAATTGATAAAAACCATCCAGATCTTTAACCATTACTTCAGGAAATCTAGTAACGTCTTCAACTAAGATCATTTGACCTTTATGAAGTGCTGGTGTTTCTTCCTCCATTCCTAAAATAACAGAGACTGGCAATGCTGTTTTTTCTAATACTGATAGTTCTTCTTCTTTAACAAACAGATAAAAACCCTTTTGCAAGTCCCCAACAGGAATTTCGCAACCAATCATACGTTATAACAATCCCCGAATCCGTTCAATATGTTCAGCAATCTTCGTCCCGTTCTCTGTGAGTCTAATCGTCTTGATTCTTCCCTGTTTTTCAAAGCTGACAAGGTTCGATCGTTGCATGTCTTGCAGGATTTTCACAACATGGGAATACGTGCAGTCCACTTCTTTTGCAAGAATGGATCCATAACGATTTTTTTGGCTGCTTTTCAATGCCACAAGAATCATCGCAGGTTTTTTCCTGAAGAACACTTCGAAAATATCTTTTGATCTTTTTGGCATGAATGATCCCCCGTTCTTGATAACGATGTGTCAAGGTATTTAAACCTTTCTTTTGTAACCTATAGTTGCAACTACATAGGAAGATACTACTGTGTTCCAATAAAATTTACAAAAAACTTAAGAAGTCGCATATCTTCGCCAAGGAATGCTGGATATCAGGTATATTCGGGAGCACAAGGCAGAAGTTCTTGACATGCTGAAGAAGCGTTTCAAGCAGGAGCGCATGAAGTTTGTTGAGGAGGCAATAAAGATGTATGACGCCTGGCGAGAGCTGAAGCAAGAAGCTGATCTTCTCCGCCAAAGAAGAAACCAGCTTTCTGAAGAAGTCAACAAGCTGAAGAAGCAAGGGAAGGATATTCAGTCTACAGTGAAAGAGTTGAAGCAGATCCCAGAAAAAATAAAACAATTAGAAGAAAAGGATGCACAATTACAGCAACAGTTGCAGGAAATACTGAAAAAAATTCCGAATATGCTGGATAAAGAGGTTCCTATTGCTGAGACTGAAGAGGGAAATAAGGTTCTCCGTACTTTTGGAAAAAAAACAAAACAGAAATTTGTATTGAAATCACATGTGGATCTGTTGAAAGAACTGGACTTGGCTGATATCGAGCGTGCAGCAAAAGTTTCCGGCGCGCGTTTTTATTATCTTAAAAACGAATTAGTAGAACTGGATTTTGCAATTATCAAGTTTGCTCTGGATACGTTAAAGAAAAAAGGATACATTCTGATCAGGACGCCCGATCTCCTGCGTAAGTCAAAAATGGAAGGCGCAGCAGAGCTTGCAGATTTTGAAGAAACATTGTATAAAATTGCAGATGAAGATGTATTCTTGATTGGAACTGCGGAACAAACCTTAGCAGCGCTGCATAGTGATGAAGTAGTAACACAGCTTCCTTTGAAATATGCAGGTATATCTGAATGTTTTAGAAGAGAAGCGGGAGCACATGGCAAGGATACTAAGGGGATTTTCCGCGTGCATGAGTTTAGGAAAGTTGAGCAATTCGTTTATTGCGATCCAAAGAATTCAAAAAAGATGCAAGAAGACATGCTGAAAATTACAGAAGAAATATTCAAGAAATTAAAGTTGCCTTATAGAGTTATTTCCATTGCCTCAGGCGTGTTAAACGATACTGCGATCAAAAAGTATGATCTAGAGGTCTGGATGCCGGTACAGCGTGAATACAGAGAAATGGTCTCTTGTTCAAATTGTACTGATTATCAGGCAAGAAAGTTAAATATTCGCATGCAAACCCGGGAAGGGACGATCTTTCCGCATTTGTTGAATGGAACAGCAGTTGCTACGCCAAGAATTCTTGCAGCTATACTGGAAAATTATCAGCAGAAGGATGGATCGATTAAAATACCTTTAGTACTGCAGAAGTATACAGGATTTAAAGTGATTAAGGCGAAGAAATAACACAAACATTTTATATATGCTAAATATTTTCAGTATTTTCTATGACGGAATTGATTATCTGTGAAAAGCCGGCTCAGGCAGAAAAGATAGCAAGCGCTTTAGGAAAGCCAACAAAGCATTTAATTGACAAAGTGTCGTATTATGAATTAGAATACAAAGGAAAAAAAATTCTTGTCGGCTGTGCCGTCGGTCATCTGTTTAATCTTGCAGAAAAAGAAAAAAATGGTTGGAAGTACCCTGTTTCGGATATCGAATGGAAACCATCCTATGAAATAAATAAAAAATCAGATTTTTCTGAAAAATATCTCAAAGTTTTAGAGAAACTTGCAAAAAAGGCCAGTGAATTCACCGTCGGATGCGATTTCGATGCTGAAGGAAGTTTAATTGGATGGAATTGTATTCGTTTTATTGCGCATCAAAAAGATGGCAAGCGCATGAAATTTTCAACATTAACCAAAGATGAATTAATCCATTCGTATGAAAATGCTATGCCCCATTTAGACTTTCCTATCATCGAGGCAGGAGAAGCCAGACACGTTTTGGACTGGCTTGCAGGCATAAATCTCAGCCGTGCATTAACATTGGCAGTCAAGTCAGCAGGTCTCTTCAAGCTGTTATCCATTGGAAGAGTGCAAGGTCCTGCATTGAAGATTATTGTAGATCGGGAAGAAGAAATCAAGAAGTTCAAGCCAGAACCGTACTGGGAATTATTCTTAGACGGCAAAGCAAAAGGCAAGGCAATACATGCAGAGCATGAGGCAGGAAGAATTTTCGATAAAAAGCAAGCTTCCTCCCTATTCAAAAAAACCAATCAAAAGTCTGCAATGGTAGTAGCAGTAGAGCAAAAATCATCCAGTGTTCCTTCTCCTCCCCCATTCGATTTAACAACGTTGCAAACAGAATCCTACCGCTATTTTGGAATCTCCCCCAAGGAAACCTTGGCAATTGCTCAGGAATTGTACACTGCAGGATTAATTTCCTATCCACGAACTTCCTCTCAAAAATTGCCAGCTGCCTTAGGCCATCGTGCATTATTAGAAAAGTTAAGCAAAATAAAAGAATATGCATCTATCACGCAATCAATTCTAAAGAAAGTACCACAACCTGTAGAAGGAAAAAAGTTAGATCCTGCGCATCCTGCAATTTTCGCAACAGGAGAGCAGAAAAAATTGGAAGGTAAGCAGCAAAAGATCTATGATTTGATCACCAGGAGATTTCTTTCCTGTTTTAGTCCTGCATTGGAACGCACCATTATGACGGTAAAAATTGATGTCAACGGAGAAAATTTCATCACTAAAGGCATGACAATTCAAAAACAAGGTTGGCATGAAATCTATCATTTTGCTAAACTAGAAGAACAAGAATTGCCTGCATTGCAAAAAGGAGACAAAATTCTAGATCTAAAGATTACTCTGCAAGAAGACCAAACCAAGCCTCCCAAAAGATATACCGAAGCTTCACTAATCAAGGAACTTGAGAAAAGAAACCTTGCAACAAAATCAACGCGCGCACAGATCATAGATACCCTCTATCAGCGCAATTACATCCGAGAAAAAGCCATTGAAGCAACCACATTAGGCATTGCTACTGTTAATACGTTGAAAAAATATTGCCCTGATATTCTTGATGAGCAATTGACACGTCATTTCGAAGAAGAGATGGAATTGATTCGGGAAGAAAAGAAGAGCAAGGAAGAGGTGCTGGAAGCGTCAAAGCAAGTCCTGTTCAAGACATTAGAGCGTTTCAAAAAGCACGAAAAGGATATTGGTGAAGGCTTGGTAGAGGCAACACGGGAAACGCGCCATGCAATGAGCAAAGTAGGGCAATGCCCTGTGTGTAAAGAAGGAGAGCTCATGATTCGTTCAGGAAAGTTCGGGCAATTTGTTGCATGCAATAAGTATCCAGAATGCAAGACAACCTTTTCTGTGCCTTCAGGCGCATTAATCAAGACTACGGATCAAGTCTGCAAAGAATGTCAGTCGTTGCAAGTCATTGCCATCCGCAAAGGCAAGCGTCCTTGGATGTATTGTTTGAATAAGGAATGTCCTGCGAAAATCCGCTGGAGAGAAGC
>CAYIRJ010000025.1:0-9125 GCA_964365915.1 Candidatus Woesearchaeota archaeon | reverse complement strand
AATGCTTTTCCAATACCGGAATTTCCTCCCGTGATCACAATTATTTTATTATGGAGAATCATAGCATCAATGGAAAAAGAGAGCTTAAATATATTGTGATAACCCCCGCAAAACTTTTAGCCATGTTTTTATAGTTGAAAACAGTTCTGCACATCATGTTCATTCATAATATTAATCCTATCGCATTGCAGCTTGGGCCCTTAGAAATTCGTTGGTATGGAATTATTTATGCATTAGGATTTTTGTTTGCCTATTATTATGTGAAGCATACTCTTGCCAAAAAGAAGATAATGTTTGATGTTGATACTTTTTTTATCTCTGTGATTCTCGGCAATCTCATCGGCGCTCGTTTGTTTGAAGTGTTCTTTTACCATCCCACATATTACTTTGCAAATCCCGCAGAGATCATTGCAGTCTGGAAAGGCGGATTATCCTTTCACGGCGGTTTACTAGGAGGATTTCTTGCAAGCTTCTGGTTCTGCAAAAAACAAAAAATTTCCTGGAAAATTATTGCTGACATATTGGCAATCCCCTTAGCCATAGGATTGGGCTTCGGAAGAATCGCAAATTTCATTAACGGCGAATTGTATGGCTATCCTACGAGTCTCCCCTGGGGTGCGGATTTTGGCGACGGCGTTTTCAGGCATCCTACTCAGCTTTATGAATCTCTCAAGAATTTTCTCATTGCAGGAATTCTGACTGCGGTGAATGCCAGAAAGAAATTATCACCAGGAATACTCTTCATACTCTTCATGATCTTATATGGATCCGTCAGATTTTTCATTGAATTTTTGAAGGTACCGGAAACAATGTTCTTAGGTCTCGCTACAGGTCAATGGTTTTCCTTGCTCATGGTTGTTCTTGGAATTTACGGAATCCATAAATTTAAAAAATAAGGTTCCTGAACGCCAGGGATGGCAGGAGAAAATCCCAGCAAGCTCACGAAACATGAGCGCAAAATGCTCAGGCAGTCAGAACGGAAGCAAGAGCGCGAGGCGTTGCATACCACGAACGAGCAGCAGAAGCAGAAAAAGAAGAGAACAAAGGCGTTTACTATAACTACAGTCGTGCTTATCATTGCTGCGGGGCTTTTCTTCATGCTAAAAGCACTTGCAGGAACAACGCCAGACACCCCAGAAGACTTATTGCAGTACACGATGAAGGAGCATACGAATATTGCCCTTCATGTTCATCCGCAGCTAGAAATAGAAATCCTCGGAAAGCAATACCCTATCCCTGCGAATATAGGAATTTCCGAAGCAGGCATGCGCGTCATCCATACCCATGATGCAACAGGAACATTGCATGTTGAATCTCCCTACCCCCATCAATTTTCATTGAAGGATTTTTTCACGATCTGGGGTAAGACATTCAATCAGCAGTGCATTTTTGAATATTGTAGTGACGAACAGCACGAACTAATCTTCACAGCAAATGGCATTCCGAATGATCAATATGAAAATATTCCGTTGCGTGACTTAGATAAGATTAAGATTATTTACCGAGGAAAGTAAGGCCGGAAATGAAGATGGATCATATCAGTGATATTCCCGCTGCAGTACAGAAAGTTTGGAAAAAAGCAAAGTATCGTTATATTACTATAATCGCAGCACTTGTCTTTCTATTTCTGTATGTCCTTCTTCCCTTAATCACAGTCCCAGGAAATGATCTTGCATTCTTCTTCGAAACAACGACAGTAGGGCAATGGATAATTTTAATGGTGCTCTCCATAGTAACAGGAATGCTCATTAGTATGCAGTTCTATCTTTTTGAAGCAAAGAGAAAAGTTGCAGAGGGTACTCCTACAATAATCGCAGGAGTTGTCAGTTTCAGTTCAGGATTGTTTTCAAGTGCAGCGTGCGCATCCTGCGTCGCAACAGTATTTGCATTTCTCAGCACATCAGGGGTGTTGTTCCTTTTAACATATCGCTGGTATCTTGTGGCAGCTTCTTTCTTACTCTTAGGAATTGCATTGGTCTTTGTCTCACGAAGAATTATGCAGCACTGTACTTCTTGTGAAGTTCAAGAAAATGTAGTAAAAAAAGGGAAGCGACGAAAACAGTAGTTTTATAAATAATATCTTACGTAAGCAGAATATCTCAAAGGGGGTTTGAATTCATGGCAGAAAAGAAGCAGGTTACATTGACATTTGACGCGGCAACGCCGTGGAAAATAGCAACCGTCATTCTGGGTATTTTATTCATCGTATCGATTGTCACGAATGGATTTTCAGGAGCCGAGTCTCCTACAATTGAGCGCGACACAGGAACAGCTCCGCAGCCCGAATTGCTACAAAGAGCAGAAATTGATATCGACGATGATGCAATTTTAGGGGATAAGGATGCTCCTATTACCATGATCAGCTGCGAAGATTACCAATGTCCTTTCTGCAAGCGCGCATTTGAGCAGACATTTCCTATGATCAAGCAAAATTACATTGACACAGGAAAGGTCCGCTACGTGTTTAGGGATTTTCCATTGCCCTTCCATACTGAGGCTGACGAAGCAGCAATGGCAGCAGAATGTGCAGGCGACCAGAACAAGTACTTCGAGATGCACGAACTGCTCTTCAAGAACCAGCAGGACTGGTCAGGCAACCCCAAGGCAACCCTCACCTTCAAGACTTATGCTGATCAGCTGGGATTGAACAAGGAAAAGTTCGATGCCTGCGTGGATAATCGCGACCATGATGCGGAGATTCAGAAGGATATGGCAGCGTGCGAGGCAGCAGGAACCTCAGGAACTCCCACCTTCTTCATCAATGGCCAGCAGGTAGTAGGAGCGCAGCCTTACACTGCATTCCAGACTGCCCTCGAACAAGCACTGGCAGAATGAGAAAAGGTCTTGTTCCGCTTTTTCTTCTTTTTTTGTTATTGATCGCATGTTCGCCGCAGCAGACGCAGCCCGCGCGCATTAATATCGGATTGGACATTAAGTCAGGAGAAATCAGGACCTTTGCAGAAAAGCCAGGTGCAGAAATATGCATGCAGGACAGCAAACCTGTGATCCGTCTGTTTGCAACGAGCTGGTGCCCGCATTGCCAATGGATTAAGGATCGTTTTAATCAGGTCGTACAGGAATATGTTGACGCAGGAAAAATTGTTGCATATCATTGGATGGTAGATCTCAAGGATGATGATTTGACTCCACAAAAAGAAGGAAACATCCCGGAAGAAGAATTGGCAATCTTCCAACAATTCAATCCACAGCAGTCTATTCCTACCTTCGTCATGGGATGCAAATACTATCGTATCGGTAATGGCTATGAGACGCAAAATGACTTGGATGCAGAAGAGACTGAATTGCGCACCATCATTGAAAAATTGATTGCTGAGGGACCATGAGCTCCATGAGTATCTTTGGGGTTATTATTATGCTTCTGGTATTTGTAGGAGGGTGTGCAATACTGCAACAGCAGAAAGAACCCCCTGCATCCTACCAGCAAACAGGGAACGAGCAGCAGATCATTTCTGAGAGAAGTATGGGGGATGGGGAAATAAGAGAGAGTAAGGAAGAACAGCAACAAGAAGCAGTTGAGGAGATTGCAATAACAGCAAGCAGCTGGAAGTTTGAACCTTCAACCATCAAAGTGAAGCAAGGAACGAAGGTAAAACTGAGCATTACAAGCATTGATGTGAATCATGGATTCTCCTTGCGCGCATATAATATTAAGGTAAGATTGCAACCAGGAAAAACTGAGACGATAGATTTTATTGCAGATCAAAAAGGAACTTTCGAATTCTTCTGTTCGGTGTATTGTGGTATCGGCCACCCCAATATGCAGGGGATGCTTATTGTAGAATGAAATATTCACAGGAACGAGAGATCGAGCGCCATTGTCGTGCACAAGTCTTACTCTTCTATGACACTAGTTTTTTAAGCTGAGATAAATGCAGCAGGTGGATATGAAGCCGCATAACTATGCAGTGATTTTTCTTCCCTTAGTCATTCTGCTCACAAATTTTGTTGTTCTGATGTTCAGCACAGGCTTTTACGAAAGTGAATTTGAAAAACTCGGGGTATACGGGATCGTGGAAAAGGAACGCGCCGATGCTGAAGTCAAGAATTTACACCAGTATTTCCTTGGCAAGGAAGAAACATTGCATACTACTCTGTTTAGTGCCAAGGAAAGAATTCACTTGCTTGAGGTGCGTGCGCTGTTAAGAAAGGGAATGTTCCTCTGGATAAGTATCGCCGTAGTTTTTGCACTGTTGTTGTTGCTTCATCCGAATCTCTATAGGGTTTTTTTCTGGGGAGCCAATGCGACGTTGGTGCTGATTCTGCTCTCGCTCTTTATTCTTCCCCTGTTCAGTCAGGCATTTTTGAATATGCACCTCATTTTTTTTGAAGATGATAGCTGGCAGCTCGAGCCGGGAAAGGACGCGCTCCTCACATTATTTCCCGAGCAGTTCTTTCGAGATTTCTTTGTCCGATGGATGATCAACAGCGCTCTTGCAAGTATTGCCATTGCTAGTCTGACGCTGCTGCTCAGAAAATTTAAAAACAAGAAGGCATGAGGTAAATCATGAATGTATGGCAGCTAGAGAAAAGTGAGGTGATCCGCCAGTTTTCTTCCTCGCTCGAAGGATTGTCTTCATCAGATGCAGCGCAGCGCTTGGTCCAGCACGGTCCTAATGAATTGCAGAGAAAAAAAGAAAGCAAAGTGTTGAAAATTCTCTTCAGTCAGCTCAAAAATGCTGTGGTGTATATCTTGCTTGCTGCATTCATGATCGCAGCGTTCTTGCAGGAATGGATTGATGCAGGAGTCATTGCAGCCATTGTTGTACTAAATACGGTGTTGGGATTCATGCAGGAGTACAAGGCAGACAAGGCCATTGAGAAGTTGCGCGCACTTGCTACTCCCAGCTGCAGAGTGATGCGCGACGGAAAAGAACAGATGATCAGTACACGTAATCTTGTTCCTGGCGATGTAGTGCTGTTAGAAGAAGGAACCAAAGTCCCTGCAGATGCGTATCTGCTTGAGGCATGGAATTTGAAAATAGACGAGTCCTTGCTGACAGGGGAATCGGTTCCTGTGAAGAAATCGTTGACTATAATCGCAGAAGAAGTTCCTGTGAGTGGAAGGGAAAATATGGTTTTTTCTTCCACCATAACGACCTACGGTAGGGGAAAAGCCTTGGTGACTGCGACAGGCATGCAGACTGAAGTAGGAAAAATTGCGCATCTTATTCAGGAAGCAGAGGAAAAAGAAACACCGTTACAAAAAAAATTAGACAGAATGGGAAAACGCTTGGCATGGGTGACGGTGCTGATTATTCTCATTATTTTTGCTGCAGGTGTTTTTCGCGGGCAGTCCTGGCTCGGCATGTTCTTGGTTGCCATCAGCCTCGCAGTTGCTGCAATTCCTGAAGGATTGCCTGCAGTCGTTACTATTTCTCTCGCATTGGGAGTGCGCCGCATGGCAAAGAAGCGAGTATTGGTGCGCAGGCTCTCTGCAGTCGAAACGCTCGGCGCTACAACAATTATTTGTGCAGACAAGACAGGTACCTTAACCTGCAACGAGATGACCGTGCGGAAAATCTTTTCCAATAACCAGTGGATTGACGTCACGGGAGCAGGATATCTTCCTCAGGGAGAATTCAAGAGTGAAGGAAAGAGCATTGTTCCGAGAATATATACTCCTTTGTTCCAGACCGCACTTGCATGCAACAATGCTCGATTAGAAAATGGAAAAGTGCTGGGAGATCCGACCGAAGGTGCATTGGTGGTAGTTGCGCACAAGGCAGGCGTTGCTGAAATTTTCCCTCGCATTGATGAAGTTCCGTTTACCTCAGAAGCGAAATGTATGGCTACCCTGCACCAGGAAAACGGGAAGAAAATATGGCATTACAAAGGAGCACCAGAAGTTATTTTGGAAAAATGCGCAAAGGTCTGGCTGAAGGGAAGGACAGTTCCGCTCAATGCAGCAGCAAAGAAAAATATTGTGAAGGCAAATGAATCCATGGCGCAGGATGCGTTGCGCGTCTTGGCATTCGCTTCAGGAACGAAACAGAATGAACTCACTTTTCTCGGTCTGATAGGTATGATAGATCCGCCCCGTCCAAGCGTCGAGAATGCAATTCAAAATTGTAGGCAAGCAGGCATTCGTGTAGTCATGATTACGGGAGATCATCCTGTGACTGCCCAGGCAATTGCGCACAAGATTGGATTAAATACCCAGTGCTTAACAGGAGCAGCGCTGGACCAGATGGATGATGGTGCAGTGAAGCAGGCAGCGAAGAATGTGGATATTTATGCGCGCGTCAGCCCCGCACACAAGGTAAGGATTTTAGAAGCATTGCGTGACGGCCAGATTATTGCCATGACAGGAGATGGAGTAAATGATGCTCCTGCGCTGAAGCGCGCAGATATTGGTGTTGCTGTGGGATCTGCAACAGATGTGGCAAAGGAATCTGCAGATATGGTCTTGTTGGATGATGACTTTTCTTTGATCGTCGGAGCGATAGAAGAAGGAAGAGGCATCTATGACAACATCAAGAAGTTTGTGAATTATCTGCTTTCCTCAAACCTCGGAGAGGTGCTGCTGCTTTTTCTTGCCATGATGATCGGGTTTTCCGATGCAGCAGGAAGAATACTCATTCCACTTTTGGCAGTGCATCTGCTGTGGATTAATCTGGTAACAGATGGTTTGCCTGCATTGGCTTTGGGTGCTGATCCGGTAAGTGCAAATGTCATGCAGCGCAAGCCGCGCAATCCTAAAGAGCCACTGATCACTGCGAATATGGCAGGAAACATGGGCATCACTGCACTGCTCATGGCAGCAGGAGGGTTGCTGTTATTTTCCAAGCATCAGAATCAGCTGAACATGGCACAGACTGCAGTCTTTACCAGCATTGTGGTTTTTGAAATGGTAAGGATCATCATGATTCGGAAGCAGTATCATCTCCCGCTCTTTTCTAACCGATGGTTGGTCTATGCTGTCATTGCATCATTAGCATTGCAACTTCTGGCAGTATATATGCCCTTCTTTCAGTTGGCATTTCGAACCGTTCCTCTTAACCTGGTGATATGGGGTCAGATTGTTGTGCTTGCAGCTGTCCTCTTTATAGGGGGAAGCCTTGGAAATAAGATGCTCACAAAGATGACTCGCCAAAACGATTAGTGCGTTGCAAAATGCTTATGCAATGTCCCGGTGTGTTTCGTACATAAATGCTGCATCCTTATTCTGCTTTTTGAGCGTCTTGATCATCTGCTGAAAAATCTGGTTGGACGTGACTTTTTTCTTTACCTTGATCCAGGTCTTGATGTCTTTAGTCACGCGTTCGCAGATGCGCTCCGCTTCCTGTGCATGGATACTCGCATTGATGCATGCCTTGTAGCAGGTCGCATACACTTTTCGTTCATCGAATTTTTCTAGGTGTCCCGCGCGTTTAACGATGTGCATAGTGTGATTCATCCAAAATTGATCGTGCCATTGGCAATGAGCATGAGCAGCCAGCCCATTGCAACCAAGAGCAAGCCAATGAACAATCGCATATGTCCTCGGTATGCTTGTTTCCACCGTTTGATTTCATGGAGCTTTTTTCCGCTGGCGACAAGCAGCAAAATGATGATCAAGGGAGCTATAAATATTACGTTGTACAAAAGTAATAGCAAGAATGCCGTGAAATCAAAGTATTGGGAAAGCAAGGTAATGATAGCAAGATAGGGAGCACCCGTGCAGGGGAGCTCAACAGCAGCGACAAATGCCCCCAGTCCCATGATGCCGAAAAGAGTTGTTTTCCCTGTAAAATTATGGAGACGCTTGGCATAGCGTGGAGGAATGGTTAATGAGAGTCCTTTTCCATACCAGAAGTAGTCCTTGATTTCAATGATGCCCGCGCCAATAATCAGCACACCCACTCCAATGCTGATATATTCCGTAATCACCAGAGGAAGGCTGGAAAAAAGATAGATCAAGCCAAGTCCTGCAGCAAGATACGTCAAATAAATGGCAAGGACATAGGCGAATCCCAGCAAAAGCATGCGCCGCAATGATTGACGAGATGCAAGCAATACAGAGATCATTAAGATTAACACCCCAATAGCACATGGATTGATAGAATCAATTGCTGCTGTCGTGATTACCGTAGTGACTGCAGGCAAATACGCTTCAACTGCCACGCAGCTCACCTCGCTGTTCTGCTACTGTGTAGCTTTCACAGAGCTTATTCGTGGTTGCCCTTGTAGGCCCGAATTCAAGAATCAAGCAGTCTCCCGGAGGGATAGTGCCGTACGGTGCAGGTACATACAATGCAAAGTTTTCCAATTTTTCTTGCTGATAAATCCAATGTTTTGTGTCTTCAGGATTAACAACGCGATACAGGAACGCTTGTAAAACTCCTTGCTGTCCATCAGGACAGAAATGCCCGGTTTCAAGCTCCACAAGGCCAGCATCTGTCGGGAAAACAAGATGGTCATTGCTCAAGTGTCCTCCGACAACTGCAAAAAAGTTCTGTAGCGCCACTTGGCGAGAATCGCTAATCACTCCTTCAATATGGATGCGATTGTCCCCGTGCTCATGGAATAAGGCAGTGCCAATGCGATTGGAAAAACCTTCTGGCTCTTTCAAGTCAAGGAGTTTTCCGCAGTTCCAGATTTCAAGGTCAGTATGCCAGTGCACAGGCCCTCCGCTTGCCGAAGCAGTATTCAGATAAAGGGTGGAGCCTGCAGAATAGAGGGTAGCAGCAATAATAGGAATAGCCATGCCGAGAAAAAGGAACCACTTGGTCAGTTCCGAAGAGATATCTCCAAACAAGGCAATGAGCAGTAATGCGATCACAATGGCTCCGGCATAGAGCATCACGTGAAGTGCAGTAGAACTGTGGTGTTGTGCAGGGGTAACAGCAGGTATTTCTTTTTCCCCCTCATGTGCAAGAACGAATGTACTGAAAAGCAAAACAAAAAATGCAATGCCTAACAGAATCTTCACCATCTTTTTCTTAGAAAAAGTATTGCGTAATGCTATATAAACATTCCTGGCTAGCTTTTCGTGCACAATTTCAGTTGAAGATCAAAAACAAGTCCCTGTCGAGTCAGGGGAAAGCTTGAAGCAATGCCAGTACTACAGGTTCCGAGTCGAAGTAGTTCCTTCTCTCCCTGCAAGGCAACAAACTGATATGCTT
>CAYIRJ010000024.1:0-9166 GCA_964365915.1 Candidatus Woesearchaeota archaeon | reverse complement strand
ACGCCTCGGGAAAGATTTGAACTTTCGACCCTATTTCCTCGCTTTCAGCGTGTGGAAGGTCAAGCTTTTCTGTAGCTTTTTAACAGCCACATGCTCTACCGGACTAAGCTACCGAGGCATCAGCTGAAACGAACCAAGAACGTTTTAAAAGCTTTTTGCAGCTTTTTTATTTTTCATAGGCTCATTCAAGGTCCCCACCATTAAGACTTTAGTCATCGATATTATTCCTATTTCACCATACACACCATGAACAATCTTTTGCTTTCTGCTTAGAAAAATATTTTTTCTTTTTAGAAGAAACTCGATCACCTCCCTTTCTTTTCATGATTATAAAGAAATGACACAGTTAAAAATAGCTTATGCACGTATCATATGGAACTTGCGTCTACTCTTTCATATGTAAGTATATCAGACAGCAATACCCTATGCCTATGGTAAAAAAATAATATACGGTACGGTATAATAATGTTGCCAGCGCTGCAATCTCTAAAGAGACGCCGAATGCATTATACATTCCAATAGCAATAGCCTCTGTCAAGCCTACTCCCCCAGGAATAAAAGTGATGTCTGCAATAACGCTGGCAATGGTAAAGACCACCATCACATATACAAACGGCAGTTCTGCGTTAAATGCAATTAAGCTCAGATAAAAAGCCAGGTAATTTACTAAGGTAATTGCAAGCGTCAAGAGCAGATTTGCAAGCACAAAGACTCTTTTCTTGAGAACTTGTACGGTCAATATTTTTGCCCACAGCAAACGATCTTCCACATACTTCTCAAACTCTTTATATGAAGAAAACTTTTTTGCAAACATCCTGATGCGGAAGGCCAGTTTGAGGAGATAGTGAAGATACTTGCTTTCCTTGATCTTGATTTTCTTGAGCAACTTTCCCAATACAATGATCAGCAGCACCAAGATGAGAAATAATGCAATGAGGATTCCTTTAACCACACGCTCTCCTGGAATAAAGAATGCTGCAAACAGTACTGAAAAGACGAGCATGACTACCATGATAATGGTACCAAAAAACTTCTCTAAGGCTGTGAGCACAAACATGCTTGTCCTACGTGCCTTGCTGAGTTTGCTGATATAATAGACGCGAACAGGCTCTCCGCCAAGGCCTGCGGTTGGGGTCACCATATTGAAGAACATGCCTGCCATGAGGATAGGCAATAGTCTCCAGAACTGAAACTTTGTAAGTTTATGCAATGCAAACTGCCAGCGAAGATTCCATAAGAGAAATGCAACAATCATGCAAGCGATAATTCCAAAGATCATTTCCATACGCACTTGTGATACTATATCCCTTATTTTTTGCAGATCAATTTGCGTGAATAAAAATAAAAGTCCTGCAAGAAAAACAAGCGTCAATGCAAGCTTTTTACGCCAAGCCATGGCTTTTACGAACAACGAGGCTTATTTAAATTATTCCAAGAAATCTTTATTCTTAATTTTTTCAGGAAGATATTTTTCTGAAATAAAACTGATGCCCTTAGCACTCAATGCCTGAATTTCCGCTTTTGCCCCAAATTCCTTCATCATCTTTAGTTGACGTTGCCAATCTTTATTATCTTTAAACCATTCATATTCTGAAACTTGCTTCATACGGGCGAGATCTTGGTCATTAAGTTTAATTAAATGTTTTTTTAAATCGTATTTGAGAATATCATCCGCAGTAATCCCTAAAAATTTAACATTGGGAATGGTGAGACGTTCTGATGCATGCGCAAGGGCAATACTCCCGTATTTGACTACGGAATATATGTAAAATCCCCAGCAATCGAAGTCAGTCAATACATAAATAGGAAGTCCTTCTTCTTCAGACAAACGCTGGAGTAAACGACGTATGCCTCGTGTTGTTTGTCCCTGCGACGTCACCAAAATAGCGTTATTTTTTTGCCAAAACTTATCTTCATTCAATCTTTCATATATCGCTGCTTTCTCCATATACAAGATATATTTAGCACTTACTTTTTTAAATTCTAATTCGTCAACAATGGAAGGAACAGAGTATCCTCCTTTGCCTAATTTCGAGCAGTCAATAGTATCTCCAGAATCTTCTATAATAATATTTCCTACTATCGATCCCATCTTATTTGCAGAAACATGTAACTGCTCGCGCGATAATCCGCTAATAACCTCTAGATCTTCAATAATCTTGTCTGATTCAACTTGTTCATCAACGATATTTACTTTCGTGCCGGGAATCGTGCGCTTTGCCATATAAAATACCCCTCTTAGATGTTCGTGCTTTCCTGATTCCAGCAACTCTTTTTTAAGAATAGAAGCGACTTCTACAGTTTGCAAAAATTTCTTTGCATGGGCAACATTAAAGAAAGAACGCGACCCCATTTTATTCCCAAGTTTGAGCGTTCTTGATTTCTTGTCAAATACTACATTCGATAACGCACGTACCGGAATATTAATTTCTGGATTTTTTCCTTTATGCAGATCGGTTACAATCTTCTGGCCAAGTTCTTCCAAAGCTTTTTTCTGTTCATTCTTCTTTGTCGTTGCCATTTTCACCATTCATATTATTCATATTAGGGGTTTCTTTTTTCAATACTTTTTCTAAGTCTTTTTGAATTTCTTCTTTTTTTGCTCCCGATAATACTGATAAAGAGCTCGCAACTTCAGGAATGTATTTTTCAAAAAGATTCATTCTTTCTTGATGCTCCTGTGCACGAATATGTTTGCGGATGTATAACCCCAATTTTCTTCCGCATTCCTGTAAAGCAAGTTTAATTTCCTTCATAATCTCATCGTAATGCGCAATGGCATCTTTTGCCTCTGAAGTAAAGGGAACCCAGACTGAGGCCATGTGCACGACTACAACTGCTGGACCTACAGGAAGATTGTTGCCTGATTGCTGCAGGCCATAAGGCTTCCAATTCGTTTCGATAACTGCTTCAGTAATTGCGCATGCACCTTGTTGATACAAGAGAGGAACGCGATTGGCAAAACGCATGAGTTTTATGGTGCCTTCTTTATCTAACTCCCCCCCGTAGGCAATTCCTATTTCAATAGAAAAAGGAAAGCCGCGATACACAACAGGAGAACGTGAAATAGTAACATAAAATTCTGCTGGAAGTTCCTTTTTTAATCCTTTTTCCAATAATGCTGATCCGATGGGACTTAAGCAATCTGTTGGGGGAGCAATCACTTTGACTTCCTGCATTGCCTTGAACAGTTTTTCTGCTTGCTCATGGGAAACATCACGCGGCCTCATTTCAGTCTTTAATCCTGCCTTGTCACACATCTCCTTTGCTGTTCCAGGACCGATTCTGCAGAAATCTGTCGTTAGAAAACCCTGCAATGTTCTTGCAGAAGTTTCTGCAAGCATTTTGATTAAAGTACCGAGCTCAATGCCATAAGGATGCGGCATGATTTCCTTTGCCTCTATCGGCAATTCTTCAGTAGCACGATCAAAGACCATCTTTTCATTTTCTGGAGTGATGTAAACAATTTTTGCCTGTGGGTTAACAATGGCAACTCCCTTGATGAACTCATCCACCGACTGCCTGCCTTTCTGATATTTTGCTTCCAATTCAATCTCAATACGCGTGCCATGCTCTTTGTTCCATTCTTTAATTTCGTCCTTGAGAATTAATGGTTCGTTTTTTGCAGTGTCAATCTTTAATTCGTAATAATGCGCTGGTTTATTTTTATGAATCTTTGAAATGATTACAGAAGCTTTTCCTGTTGTCAATTGGGAATAGAGCACAGAAGCTGAAATTCCAATCCCTTGTTGTCCGCGATTCATTTTGATGCGATGGAACTTTGATCCATATAATAATTTCGCAAAGATTCTTGGAATCTGTTCTTTAACAATACCAGGACCGTTATCTTCCACAATTACCTTGAATCGGTCTTCTGCTAACTTCTTAATTTCCACCTTAATTTCTGGGAGGATTTTTGCTTCGGTACAAGCATCTAAAGAATTGTCCACTGCTTCTTTGACTGTCATTAACAATGCACGCGTTGGATTGTCAAAGCCGAGCAAGTGACGGTTCTTGGTGAAAAATTCTGAAACAGAAATCTCGCGTTGTTTTTTAGCAAGTTCCTGCGCTATGATCATCTCTTTCGCCATTTTTCTCAAAAAACTAAGAACAATTTATAAGTCTTTTGTTAAATGTTAAAATATATTTTCATTCATTCAAGATGAATTTTCTTCTGCTTTTCAATAAACAGGTACACTTTTCCGTGCGGTGCACCCTGCAGCAATTTTTCTACAGCCTGCTTTGCAAGCTCTATTTTTTCCGCTTCTCCAATGATGCTTACTGTGTTGCCGTATACTGAAATGTCCACTTCCAGCAAGCGCTCAAGCATCTTCCATGCCTTGCCCTTTGTCCCAATCATGCGCGCCTTGATGCGGGCAACGTCAGCAGCAGAGTGTGCAAAATCCTTAATCTGCACAATTTCCATATGGTAAGTATCGTGCTGCAAGAGCAGGGTAATTTTCGGGTTGAAGCCCCTGCCAATAGCGCGGACTATGCGCTGCGCAACCATGGCATCAATTCCCTCCCCTTCAATCTGCACTTCCCCTTCTTTGTCTACTCTTATTTTCACTTTGAGTTTTTTTTCAAGAAAGCGCTTGCCTACACCTTTTTTTCCAATCAGCACTGCGACTCTTGCTTTGGGAATTTTTAGGTCCGCATACATGTTAAAATTCTTGGAACTCTTCCAATTGTTTGAGCAATCCTTTTTTCTTCAGATACTCTATTTGGATCGGCTTATACTTAAACAAAATGTCTCCTTTCTCATCGCCAGAGAATTCCCATGGCTCCACCAAAACGAGGTCCCCTTCACGCACCCATAATTTCCGTTTTAACCTGCCGGGAATTCTGCAGATGCGTGTTTTTCCATCCAAGCAACGGACGCGCGTGCGCGACCCTCCTAAACGCTGATCAAGAATACCAAAAACTTGATTTCCGCGGGGCAGCTTTACTCTCTTAATTTCTTCCTGCGCCTGCTGCTGCTCTAATTCTTCCTGCTTCTTCGACATTGCAGAGAAGCGATGCTATAGCCATTATAAAGGTTGTTCTTTTTTTCGCTGCATATGAAAAGTGAGAATAATAAACACTATTGCTGCAAGAATGACTGCGATATTTATGACCACTAATCCTGTGTTCAAAGGCTCCTTTGTAGTCTTGCATACCCCTTCGTCACAAAAATTGTTCTTGCATTCATAATTGTACGCGCAGGATTTTCCTGCATCTTTAGCGAAATGAATGAGTCCATCGCTTGCGCAATATTGTTCTGCAAGGCGCGTTCCTATCGTATAGCAGGTTCCTTCTTTGTCACATCCTTCACACACTGAAAGATTCTGGGGCTGTTCGGTAATGTTTTCTGTTATGTTTTCTGTAAGGTTAATGATCTTGCATGCGGCGCAGGGACCTCCGCAATCTACTCCTGTCTCTCCCTGATTTTGGATATTGTCTGCACAGCTGGGAAGAATAATGGTCTTTGTAGCAAGAACAATATTCACCTGGGCGAAGACCTGGCTGATGGGATATTTTATTTCCAATGTTTCGGTGTCCTGCTCCAAAACACTGAGATAGACTCCATACTTCGATCCGCCTTCAGTCTTTTTTCCTTTTTCTTCTACTGGTATTCCTGTAATATTGCCAATGCCGACGCCTGCCGCACGCTTTACTATGGGAATATTGATGGTTTCTGCAGAGGCTGCCTCGTCAAACTGCGAAGCCTCAGTCGTCAGCGTGATGGTAAAATCTCCGCTGGGAGAATTGGTGCTGCCCAGATCAATAACAGCTCCTCCTTTGGTAATAATATTCACTTCATCGGTCTCGATCGCGCCATCTCCGTTGAGATCCACTGCCAATGTAGACGTGTTTCCTCCGGTGGTGGTATTTTTAATGTAAAACTTATAAGATTTTCCTCCCGCCACAATGGAACCCTCTCCTGAGAAATTCCCAGAAGATGGGGGAGTATACGAAAGTGTAAACTTTCCTGTGCTAAGATCTTCGAACTCAATCTGGCGCGTATCAGTATTGATGCTGTTGTACCTGATGACATTGGTAATGCCATTCTTCTCATTCGCAGACGTCACAACAAAATAATCTCCCTGCTCTACCAGGAAATTCGTGTTGCCTGTTGCTTCGATGAAATATAACGTTCTTGATTCATCCCCTATGCGATAGGCAGCATCATTGTAGATTAAAGGCATTTTGTAGGACTTGCCTTCCTTGTTGTAGAAGTGAAAGTCATACCGCTTGCTGGTGGCAGGATTAATTTTAATTGGAGTCTTTTCTACTTCGACTAATCCCTTATACTGGATATCTAAGAGAGGGGAGAATAACGTTTCCGGCTGCTTGAGGAACGAACGTGCTGATCCTCCTTTGGGAATATACACATCCCCTGAAGACTTTCCTCCCGCCACCATGCGATAAAACATTTTGATTATTTTTGCTTCTGTTGCTGTTGCTGTGGCCTTGATCTTTACCCAGCCTTCGCTGAACAATCGATTATTTGAAGAAAATCCCTGGATGAAATTGTCATCGGTATAATCTGTATCTTTCAATGTCAAGATCGTTGCATTCAGGAGCACCGTTACTGCATCTTTTCCTTCAGTATCCTGAAAGATATTCGACACTGCGAACAACATCTTTCCATCCAAATCCTTGCTCTCTCCTTCTTTGATATTAGCAATAGTACGATTGTTTACTTTCAGCGTGGCACTTTCGGTGACGGAGAAGGCTTCTATTTCATAGGGCTTGCCTCCTAAGATATAGATCTGCTTTTGCCCTTCCTGTAGGGTTACTATTTGATCTGCAGCTGCCAACTTCAATGTCAAAGTTGTTTTTGCAGTATCCAAGCTACTATCAAGAAAGGTAAACTGCTCTCCCAGCATCACTAATTGATTTTTGTGCAGAGTTTCGAGCTTTCCTGCCTTCACATCGCTAACGATTCCCTCGCCAAAATCAATCTCATATTCAAAGATGGCATCAGACACATTATTCCCTTCTTTTAGAAATAAAAAATCGCCAAAGGTTCCTTTCGCATTTTCTCCATAGACTACTTCCGGAGCTGTGATGACCAAGGCGCTGTTCTTAAAGCGGATATATTGCTTATAATCGACAGTTGTTTTGGTTGTTTTTATCGAAACCCCTTTCAGCGCAAGCAACTTGGTTTCATCCAACGCATCGATAACATTGCCTAACGATTCGTTGATTTCTAGATCGTCGCTGCCAGAACGGATGGTGAATGTTTCTGCAACAACTGTCGGCACGAGCAGGGCTAGCAGTACAATGAAAAAAACACTATCTCGCATGGATCACCTCTTATCTATCAAAGAAGTGCTACGTCTTAAATATCTTGCTGTTTCATCCGGAACAAGATAGTTACCCTGTATTTTACCTTCGAAGTATGCCTGTCCGTGTGATGCACTGTTCTTGAAATGGTTATTGTGCTTCCCTTAAAATACTGCTTTAATTTCTTCCCCAATGCCAGGGCAACCCGTTGCGATGTCAGGTACATATCTATTCCGGTTTTGAGCTCGCTGACACGGGAAATCTGGCAGTCCTTCCTGTTTTCAAGATATCTTAAAACGAACTGGATAATTTCATCCTGTGCAGGACGTATCTGAAGAATTGCCTCATAATAGTTAGCATGTCGCTGTCTGAGCATGGGGAACCCCCTTGATTCTTCTGACGTTTCCTCTTTCAATGATGCCTGCCTGTATCGCCAATGCAATTGCATGCTTTCCCATCAAGTTCACGTTCGTGGCATCCTGCAACAATGCAATGATCTCTCCGTCAGTGCGCAATTCTCCTTTGTAAAACTGTTCGCTGACATGCACTTGAAATTTGCCCTGCTTCAAAGTTTTTCCTATCAGTTCCCTGTCGCAGACTGCAATGACAAACCGATGTCCGTAACGCTGTCCTGTGGAATGGACTTTCACGTAGACTTTCAGAGTTTTGCTTTGACTGGTTCTTTTGCTCCGCATGCTGTGCACTTCAAGAACAAGACGCGATCTTCCCTGATTAGCTTGGTGTCTGGCTTGTCGCATTCCTTGCAGACGACAAAATCCCGGGCATACTGCTGAATTTTCTGGTTAACGGAAGAAGACGAAATTTTTCTTCCCAAAACTAAACGCGGACCGTCGATGGTTGCGGGCGTTGCTAATTCTCTTTGCAGATACTTCAACACATGATTTGCATCACGCTGCAGCATAGAAATTATGGTTGAAAAATTAGAGATAATCGTCTTGTTTCCTTCCACATGGCCTGTGACTGCAGGAACTTGAAAACGCTCTTTCGTAATGGAACGTTCGGGTAATTTTGCTTTTCCTTCCTTCAGTAACTGCTGATAATTGAATGGCATCCCTGGTTGAAGCATAGATGATTTTTAAGACTATTGGAAAATGAAAAATAATATCAAATTTTACGTGTTCGATTCTCTTTAGAATCACCTCTTTTAATTCTTGGAGGCCATTAGCCATGTTTAAATTACACTAACCTCACATATCCAGGACGCGATTGATAAATCTCTCCATCTTTCAATAATTCCTTCACCAGTGCTTGCGCTTCCTCTTGTGGAATCTCTAAGATCCCTATTACCCCCTGTATGCTTGACTCTTCTTGCTTCTCAATATACGTAAGGATTTTTTGACGTACGGCTGCTGAAGGATCTAGCGTTTCTTGGACAGTTTGCTTCTGTTCTGCAACTTCGATATACAGATCGCGCTTGCCATCAAATGCTGGAACTTCATGGGAGTACTTTCCTATATCCCTTAGCAGTTCTGCTTTACGCAACAATTCCCAGTTCGGGTTGGAGAGTTTGGCAACAATTTCTGGAGAAAGGTACACTTCATCTTGGTATTTCCGAATACGTCCAATCACATTAACGAGATCTCCTGGTTTGCAATCCTTTATTAAATAGAGGTCATCCTTAAAGGCTTTTACGCGGATCGTTGCTGAACCATCATCTACTGTGATATTCGCAAATCCTTTTTCTGTATCTTGATACACTTCCACTATAGTTGCAATGATGTTCACGCGTGACACTTGCTTCTCTTGGAATGCGATGTAATTCGGATCCCATTCTCCTGCCTGCTCAATAAAAGGGGAAGTAACAATATTCTGAATCCAGACTTTATAGGCGACTTGACGTTGTACCATACAAACCCCAAAGAAAAATCATTTT
>CAYIRJ010000023.1:0-10344 GCA_964365915.1 Candidatus Woesearchaeota archaeon | reverse complement strand
TTCATCCCAGTACCATCCTTTATTTTTAATGATGAACTCATGGTGCTCAAGCTGGTGAGTAATCTGTTCAAAACGTTTCCTCAGCATTGCACCAACAACGTCTCTCTTCCCCTTTTCTTTCACATCATAAACAAGAACGAAGTTAAATTTCTTTTTGATGGTTGCTAAATCGAATGGGGGAACAATAAAGAAGGTTTCCTTTCGTTTGTTTTTCATATATTGTTTGCAGCGATGCATAAGTTCTTGATATTTCTCTTCGCTCAGTGCTGCCGCAGCATTTCTGCTTGAATCTACAGGATCAAGGAAGATCAACGGAGAGATTTTTTTTGCAGGATTCAAACACATAATATCTTTTTGCTTTCCGATTTCAGTCTTTTCTTTCCACCGTGCAGCATTGCGCACAAATCGTTCAAATCCCCCATAGTGGATCACCAGCAGCTCTACAAGGTAGCCAGAAAACCCCTGGATATAACTCTCAGCACCATACACCCCGGCAGCCTTGCAGAATGCTTTGGCTTTTCTGATGTCATTTCTGAGCTTCTCTGTGCTATGTTTCTTTACATAAGCAACATGCAGCTGGGAAACATCAGTAATATTCTTTGCCTGGCTTGCTTTTGTAATATGGAGGATGGGAACAATCTCGATAGTAAATCCTTGTTCTTGCACCTGGAAATAATCCCTGCTCCCATGCAGCCGCTCCATTTTTTTGAAGGTTTTTTTCAGATAATTCTCAAGAAGGTCTGCGAGCTGATCGCTCTTCTCATGGTAGGTTGCATAGTCAAATTTCACATAAATATCAATGTCGTGCGTCCCTGCCAACCAAGTTCCTTTAGCGCCGCTGCCTCCCAGAATAACCTGCGCATGGGGAACGCGAATCTTGCGCAGAAGGTTGTGTACAAGTGCAGAAAGCTGTTCCTCCTCTTTTTTGCTGGGGATAAAATGCATTGCTTCTAGCAAGAAGGAACTATATTTAACCATATCGTTAGTTTTTTAAAGGGATGATGAAAAGAAAGAGTCATGGCCGTTACAATAGAAAATCTTGTATTTCTTGACGAACAAAGATTGATCACCCTGTTGAACCAAGCTGCGCAGGAACAATTGACATTGGTACCTTCGAAAACAGTAAAGATGAGCAAATACCTTAAAGATTGGCTCAGATCTGGAGAAGGAGTGGTGCAGTATGGCAGAGTATACGGAATCCATCATAAAGGAAAGGAAGTAGGGTACTTTCTTACGCGAGGGTATAATGAAGATAACGGAACAGAAGAAACGCGCGGCGAGATCTGCAAAGTGCGAATAAACTATGGCTTGCAGATAGAAGATCAAAGAATATTGCCATTTACCGTAAAGGTGGGAATGAGGGAAACAGACGAAGGAATGGCAAGAGTAACGCGTCGTGATCATGTGCGCAAATTAGGTACCTGGCAGCCAAGTTGTTTAGAAAATTATCTTCCTACAGAATGGTTCTTGCGTTCTGAATATGAACATTCACTTTTTGGCAGTAAAAATAAGGTGCATTAAGTTTATAGTAAAGGAATTGATAGTTCTGATATGGGAATTTCACCACAATCTCAAGAACCAAAGTTTGCATTAACTTATGTATTGAAACAAAATAATTATGCAATGCAGCCTGACCGTACGTTTGTTCATCCTTTGCAGGACGACTACAAAATTCTTTTTATGTTGGGAAAAGATCAACCTGAAGTAGCAGAGATGCGCTTTGTCTACAGTACAAGGACAACGTTAGATCAAATTATAGTATGGTACAAGATAGGAGAGGAAGATAAGTCAAGGAATGTATATCGGTTGGTAGGGGCATTTTGTGCTTGCAATAAAATTCACTTTGATTATCGTGAAAAAGACCGCGTTGCAAAAATCTCAGGAGAAGTTCCTACCATCCTTGCTCCCCCAGCATCGCCAGTTCCTTCCAGCATGCCGAAGTACATTGAGGAAAGAATATATGAATCTGAAGACTAAAAAATAAAGAAGCTCAAAGAGTAGGAGTATGAATCAAGAGATCGCTGCCCGCCTCCGCGAAATCGTTTTGTTCTTGGAAATTGAAGGCGTGGAGTGGAAGCCCGTGCTTATCCATTGAAGTAGCTGAAGAAGTTTTTTCCCTGAGTAAACAGTGAATAAGACACCATTATTACAAAAGAGGTTGCTTTCTGATCTTCGCAATGAAGAATCCTTCCGTAGTATTGTACTGCGGCCAGATCTTCATCCCATAGTTCCAATCATACTGCAAGGGCAAATCGAATTTCTCAAGAGTTGCAGAAGGTTCATGTGCTAAAAAAGATTGAATGACATTTTCATCCTCCTCAGGCTCCAAGCTGCACGTGCTATACACCAGAGTTCCTTCTGGCTTCAACAGTGAATAGGCATGCGTCAAAAGTTTCTTCTGCAGTTTCGCCAAGCGCAAAATCGTATCAGGATTCCAAGCCAGCAGTGTTCGTCTGCTTTCTTTCGTGTCTCCTATAATGGTTCCCGAAGCAGAGCACGGTGCATCTAAAAGAATTTTATCGTAAGCTCCTGTTAAGGTCTCCGCACTCATCTTCGTCACCACCACATTCATGACGTGTAACCGTTGCAAATGTGCATTTAAGATTCCTATGCGTTTGCTGTCAGATTCATTTGCCACAATAATCCCCGTGTTCTCCATCAGTGCAGCGAGATGGGTAGTCTTCCCGCCAGGAGCTGCGCAGCAATCTAAAACAAGCTCGCCTGGCTGTGGATCTAAAATAATGCTAGGAATCAGGGAGGCAGCAGATTGAATATAGATTTTTCCTTCGCGATGTTCTTTTGTATTGCCCAGGGGAACCAGTCCTTTTCCTACAGAGAATCCTTCCTTGCACCAGGGAATGTGCTCAAGCGGAAATCCCTGGTGTTCTAACTGCAGGAGTACTTCTGGGACTGTGGTCATCAAAGTATTCACGCGAAAGGACCGTCGTAAAGGCTGTTGCAGCGCTTTCTGGTATGCAGTAAAATCTGTCAATGCAGTATACTTTTCTATAAATTGGGGTTTGAAGTGCATGAAAGGAAGGTGAAATCACCCCTTTTTTTAAATGTATCTTCAAGAGAAGAACAATGTTTATATAGGAGATCGGATATTAAATATAATTCTCGTAAGGTTTCAAGTATAGTTTAATGGGGGTGAATTATGTCAGCTGTCCGTGGAAGAAAAGAGGTTGCTCGGAAAGACTTGAAGTCAGATGCAAGCGAAGTGCTTCAGGACAAGATCTCTTCTCTACAGGGAGAGTTGAAGAAAGACCATCAATTGTGCAATGAGTTATGCTGTTGTGTATAAGAGTTATGCATAAGGGATATCAAGCGTTAACACGCCTCGGGAAAAGCGTTTGTGCGTTTTCCTAATATCAAGTCCAGCAGGCAAGGGAATTTTTCTGTAGAAGATAGTGTATTCTGGAGTGTTCTGCTTTCCGCGGGTAGCTTTGATCAGTGCCATCTCGTTGTTGATGATGACGGTGATTTCTTTATCTGTTACTTTAGGAAGCTCAACATGAATGTGGACGCGCTTGAAGTTCTGGGTAATGTTACTAAGAGGCTTTTCCACTTTTCCAAGGAAAACATTGAGCTTCTCCGTGAAATCACTGAAAAAACCACCCTCTCTTTTTACTACCATATGCTGAAAATTCTAGGGAAGAGGGTTTAAAAATTATTTCTTTATCTGTTTCTCAAATCTCTTGCTCCAGCGCGTATGAATGGCCTTTCTTCCCAACTTGGCGTTCTTCTCACATTTGGATCCGCAATAAGAAAAGGTTCTTCCATCATCCTGAACATAAAGAAGTCCAGTGCCGCGTTCTATTTCATTTCCGCAAAAAGAGCATTTCATGTTACGTCCCCGAGCTTGCACGTCCGCCTTGCGTCAGTTTGCGCGCTTCGATTTCAGTTTCTCTGAGCATCAAAATATCCTTTTCACGGATAGGTCCTTTAATGTTCCTTCTGATGACCTTTCCTTTATCCGGCCCATCGAGAATTTTGCATCGCACTTGAATGATGGCTCCTCGTGTTCCTGTTCTTCCTACAATCTCTTCTACCATCGCAGGAAACGCTGTGGTAAACCTGATGACGTTCGCTCCTCCCTTATCTTCTTGCTCTGGTTTCTTGAGCGGTCTTGCAGGAGGCGCAGGATCATTGGGTTGCGGGTGTTCGTCTGCCATCATTTCGTGTGGTGAGAAGCAATAGCATCAATGAGTGTTTTTGCATCACCTTCTTTGACAATGGCCACTGCTGCAGTCCCTACAGTTAAGCCTGCTGCAGCTCCCAGTTCTTCTTTGCTTGGTACCATAATGTAGGGCACTTCTTTTTCTTTGCAGAGGACAGGAAGGTGCATCACCACTTCCTGAGGATTGACATCTTGGGCATAGATGACCAGTTTTGCTAGCCCACGTTCCACAATCTTGGTAACTTCATTGCTTCCTTTTTTGATTTTGCCGGTTTTTTTTGCGATTTCAATGGCTTCATAAGCCTTGTCCACGAGTTCCTTGGAAACTTCTGCCATTTATCCTCCTGAGATCATACAGTAAGGGAGCAGGCATGAATTTCATTTAAAAATGTATCGGTGATTCTGAGCAGTATTGTGATTATCGATGCGCAAACCAAAATACCAGCTTGTCCTTCTCTTTCTTGTCCAGCCTGCAGAAATATTTTCTTTCGAATTGAACAAGTTTCTTTTCTTTTACCTGCTGCAAGGAAGGCTCTCCAAATCCGTGGACCTTCGTTCCGTTCTCCATCAGGATTTCCACTTTCACTAAATCATCATCCGCAGGCAGCCAGTGAATAAGCGTTGCATTTAGTGCAGGATCCACTCCCTGGCTGAGAAATTTTCCGTCTTTGAAATTGAATCCGTGCATGAATCGGTAAACCCCCCCCTTCTGAAGTGTATCATCCACATAAAATTCCTTCCCGATCTGCAGGGTTCTTTTCCCTCGTTGCTCGTCTTCAGGATGCAGTGGAGCTTGAGTGGATGTGAGATCTTTCGGAATGCCTGCAATGGTAACTTTCTGCATTTTTTCCACAAAGAAGTACCGGTTCGCTTCTGCATTGATCAGCTTCCTGTTCTCGCTGTACAAGCTTTCAATAGGCACGGTAATCTCCGTCTGGTTCATGCCAAAGTTCAGGATGAAGGTTCTGATTGCCTCAGGCTTGAATCCTCTGCGTGCCAAGCTCTGCAAGCTCCACGTTCTCGGATCATCCCATCCTGTGTAGATACCTGACTTCACTTCCTGTTTGCTTTTGCTTTTGCTCAGTTTCATTCCTGAGAATTGTAATAATCCCGTATGCAAGAGCTCAGGTCCTTTCCATCCGAAGAGATCCCATAAAAAGCGCTGCATTTCGCTCTCCATCATCAGCTCCTTTCCTCTAATGACATGGGTAATGCCAAGAAGGTAATCATCAACTGCCCAGCTGAATTCCAATAACGGCCATACACGGTATTTATTTCCCACGCGAGGATGTTCTCGGTCAGATATTCTGAAGAGGACGCGATCCCTGAACGCAGGATTGGGGTGTTGCATATCAGTTTTCAGCCGCAGGACCGCGTTTCCTTCAGCTGCAGTAAACATTCCTTTCCATGCATGTTCAGTAATGGCAATGGTTTGACTTCTGCATCCGCATTCCTCGCCTGCAGCTCGTTTGTTCCGCAGGACTTCAGGAGAGCAGGTGCACACATACACTGCTCCTTTCTTGATGAGCTCCTCTGCATATTGATAGTATATTTGCAGGCGATCAGATTTGTAAACAATTTTTTTGTCATAACGTATCTGCAACCAATCCAAGCCTTCAGGAATAAGAGAATATGCCTCATCCTCAATGTTTTTTTCCTCGCTGCCAATGGTGTCATCCATTACTAACAAGAGTTTTCCTTTGTATTTCTTACAGTACTCGTCATTCAGAATGGCAGGCCGGGCATTGCCAAGGTGCAGCGGCCCAGAAGGATAAGGAGCAAACCGCATCACAATTTTTTTCTTAACATTCGGCAATGCCGGAAGAATCCGTTCTTCCTTGACTTTTTCTCTTTTTTCCAGAAGTTCTGGATAGCGTTGTTGCGCTTCCTGTAACTGTTCTGCCAAAGTAAGCTGGTTCACTGCAGCAACTATCTTTTGCGTTTCCTCGATGAGTTTCTGCTTGTTTTCTTTCGGAAATTCTGCAATGACCTTGCCCAGGACAGAACCAGGATTCGCCTTCCCTTGGTAATGGAGAGCATTTTCTAAGGCATACTTGCGGATATGCTTAGAAAGAACTGACTTGGGCATATCTCTTACAGATTGACAATATTTTTAAATACGTCGTTCGTTATATTGTCACTTCTATTAAGGGGTACCTTAAGAAAAATTTAAATAGTAATACTGCATAAGGAAGGATATGAAAAATGTAGAATATAGTCTCTTGACTGTGGACAGCAATACCGAGGAATTGCAGAAGCAAAAGGAAAAGTTCAGGGGTAAATTTGTTACGCTAAATGTTAGGAGTATTGAGGATGCAGTACAACATCTGAACATTCACGTCCCCAACATGGTGTTGATTAATCTGGAGAAGAATGGAGATGGAAAAAAAATTCTCAGAGGGATTAACGTATTAAGGGAACAAGCGCCTTATAGAGATCTTGAGACTGCAATAATGGGGGAATATGCACAGAATGATCCACATGTAAAAGAAGCTTTAGAGTTAAGCACGACAAAGATTTACCTAAAAAAACCAATAACAGAGAAGGCAGCAAGAGAACTGTTGGGGTATATGCAAAGAAAATGCGAAAGTACAAGCTACTGGTAGTGGATGATGAGGAAAGTATTCGGCAGATTATCAGAGAGAGGTATAGTGCTGACTTTATAGTAATCAGTGCAGAAGGAAGAGTAGAAGCAATGAATATGTTGAACACGATGGATGTTGCTGAGATACCCGATATGGTTCTCACAGATTTGGACATGGAGAAAAAATTGGAGGGAATTCTGCTCATAGAGGATATCAACAGGCTGCAGAAAGGAATAGAGAGTGCAGTCATGTCAGCACGGGATGTAAATGATCCCAAGATAGAAATGGCGAAAAGGAGAAGCACCTCAGGCATCTATCTGGAAAAGCCAAAAGAAGTGCTGAGAGGAAGCGCGATATTGGTGAAATACCTGCAGGAGAGGAAAGGGTAACGTGGTTTACAAGCTTCTTTTCATTGATGACGAACCGAATCTCAGGCTCTTGGGGAGATTGGTCTTTAGAAGGGCATTTCAAGTGGAAGACGTAGGCGATCTCTCCATCGCACAAAGCCGAATCTTAAGTTTTCATCCCGATCTTGTATTAACCGATCTTGAGTATCCGGGAGAGACGTCAAAAAGCGGAGGGATGGATCTTTTGCGAGGAGTGAACGAGCTCCGTAATGTACAGGAATATCAACATCTCGAGACTGCATTAATGAGTGGTCATAGTTCTCATGAACAATGTGTGCAAGAAGCATTGGTATTAACAACGAGCAAAATCTTTCTTGGAAAGCCGTATCCTATACAAGAATCCATTGATAGATTGGTAAGGTATTTAGAAAAAATAAGAACCAGATAAACTATTTCCCAAAGCGTCTTTCCCGCTTGCTGTAGTCTTCCAGGCATTGCACAAAGTGTTCTTTTTCAAATTCCGGCCAGAGTACATCAAGGAAAATAAGCTCGCTATAGCTGTTCTGCCAGAGGAGAAAGTTGCTCAGCCGACGCTCTCCTCCAGTCCTGACGATGAGATCAGGTTCATTTTTCATATAGAGATGATCAGCAAATGTTTCTTCATTAATTTTCTCAACATCCAAAGTGCCTTGCTTAACTTCTGCAGCAATTTTCATTACCGCATCAATCACTTCTGCTCTTCCACCATATGCCATGGCGAAATTTACAATGAAGTTATCATAATGTTGGGTTTTTCCCATGAGGGTCTTTAATTTTTCCTGAAGGTCTTGGGGCAGCATCCACGTGCGTCCGATGAAATTGATTCTAATCTGGTGTTCATCTATGCGCGGATCTTGGATGAGCTTGTCAAATCCCTTCCTGAACACATCCATAAGGTAGTCAAATTCCTTTTTCTCTCTGTTGATATTGTCAAGGGAAAGCACGTAGAGGGTTAATTCTTTGATCCCGTATTCCCTGCACCACTCAAAGATTTTCTCGATTTTCTCTGCTCCCCATTCATGCCCTTTCCAGGGCTTCATCATCAGGCGTTTTGCGAAGCGTCGATTGCCGTCAAGAATAATGGCCAAATGACGGGGAACGCTATTCAGAGTAGGATTCATAGGATTTCACGTTGTTTTTAATATATCTCTGCCTTTCCGTATCTTTTTAAGCATTGTGGATTCTAGAAATAAGGCTTTATCCCATGGAAAAAGGCAACAAAAGCACATTCATATTCATGAGTAAGCGCGAAACAAAACATTGGTGCGCACAGCAGAATATCAAGTTGGATTTAGACAAATATATACTCGTCAGAAAAAATCACCAGTATTATGTGCTCAGTAGGGACCTGGCAAAGCTGGATTTTTCACAGCTCAATATTGTCCATATGGGTCTTGCAACAGAAAGAATTACTCAATAATCGTCAACGAAGTGATGATATTGCGCTCATCCAGGATAAAGCGAATGTGCATGCCTGCACGCAAGTCTTCCCGAGTTAAAACACGGATATCCTGATTGCCTGCAATGCGTATGCGGTAGCTTGAAGGTCCTGTTTTTACAATCACCGTGCCTTCATACATACGAGACACATCTGTTTGCGTTTGCTGAGACGGTTCTTCTTGCTCAGGTTCTTGTGCAGCAGGAGCAAAAATATCAGTTTCTTCTGTTAGGGTGCTGGGTTCAGGTTCTGGTGGTGCAGTTTCTTCTCCAATAACAGTATCAATAGTAACCACTTCTCCAGTGTAGGTACATCCACCTAAGAATACAAGAAAAATGAAGAGCCAAGCGCGCATACCAATGAGAGAACGATATGCTTTATTAATCTTGTGTTCTCATTGACAAAAAAGACCACAAGCTATTTAAGAAGCAAGTCCTCTTGAAAAATAAAAAGAGGTCCCATGGTCAGTAAAGCATACGTGTATGAGGCATTGAAGATTAAGGCAACCACAGCCATTGATTTCGATGAGTTCTACAAGAAGATGTGGCGCTGGTTTCAGTACTATGGCTATGGTGATCCGACAGAAACAGAGTATCGGGATTATGACGGCGGACAAACATTAGAAATCAGGTGGATCTGCAAGCGCGAGGTAGATGCGTATGTGAGATATATCATCACTGTAGATTTTTTCCCCGTAGGCATAAAGGAAGTGGAAGTGGAGCAGGGCGGAGTGAAAACCAAGCTGCAGCGCGCTGCATACGAGTTAAGAATCACTGCCTACGTTGAGAAAAACAAAAAGACTTTCAGCGGAGTCCTGCAAAAGCTGCACGAGCTCTATGAGAAGTATATTGTGAAGGAGCGCATGGAGCGATATGAAATGGAATTGAAAAGTGAAGTGGATGGTTTTATTGGAGAGGTCAAGTCATTCTTTGGATTGTATGGTGCGGTCGTGTAACCAGCTCCAGACTAGTAAAATACCCCCGATGGTGTTGGCAACATCAGCAACATTGAACCACGGCGCAAATAAAGGAATATGAATGAAGTCAGTCACAGATCCGAAGAAAATCCTGTCGATCAAGTTTCCGATAGTGCCTCCGAGAATGAAGGAGAGCGCAAGCTCTTTCTGCTTCCAGTAATAGAGAATAATCCCTATCACTATAATACTAATAAGAATAAACAGCCATCGCTGTCCCTGCAGCATCCCAAAGGAAGCGCCGTAATTGTTAACTATAGGAAGAAACTGCCGCGCAAGAATTTTCGTTGCCTGATCCAAAAGCACAATGAGAATCGCAATCCAGACCAGTTTCACCATTGTCGTTTCTGTTCTTCATACGCGATGCGTTCCAGATTGGCAAGGCGTTGGTGCAGGTTTTCCAGGCGTGCATTGATCAAATCTAATTTGCTTTGAATGAGCGCAAGA
Source organism: Candidatus Woesearchaeota archaeon (assembly GCA_964365915.1). Taxonomy (GTDB): domain Archaea; phylum Nanobdellota; class Nanobdellia; order SCGC-AAA011-G17; family DATDVL01; genus DATDVL01. The sequence goes on along the minus strand of CAYIRJ010000023.1, from coordinate 335 downwards.
TCTTTGTCTAATTTTTCATCTGCAGCAAAAGGAGCAGAAGATGGTTGTTGCGCTTGAAATACAGGCAGCTGAGCTTCCTCTTTTTTCTTTTTTCGAAAAAAACCCATGAAAAGACTTATAAGGTTTGCATATATAAAGTTAACAGGAGAGGTGCATGGCGAAGTTTATCCAAAGGCTTCTGGGAATTGAAGAGGAAGAAAAGGCAGAAAGCAAAAAAAGAGGCTGGGAACTTCCCGAAAGCTTCAAAAGGCCTGTGGATGATGGAGGCCCTTTTCATATCACGATTAATGCTCCTACTGCAAATGTGGAGCGCTATTATTTCTGGATCATCCGCT
>CAYIRJ010000022.1:0-11653 GCA_964365915.1 Candidatus Woesearchaeota archaeon | reverse complement strand
GTAGCAGCTTGCGCAGTGTCTTCAGATTGCAGCAAGGCAGCAACAGTCTTTGCCAGATTATTAATGTTGTTCTGTGTTGCCCGATCTGTAGTCTGCGTAGAAAATTGAGTCAGCCATTCAAAAACAATGAGGGCGCTAAAAAGAGTAAGTAAAAGAAAAAAGATCCATAAGATCATACTTGAAGTGTCCCCTCTTTTTCCCAAAGACATAATGCAAATAAAAATCAGAAAGAAGTATAAAAATGTTTGTCAACTAAGAGCATTGCACTGAGTTCCCATTATTAAATGAACAAGGTACATTGAGAGTACTTGTAGCATCGGATTGACGTGTTTCACCATCGCGTGGAGGAGGAACTTGCCCGCAATAGAATTTTTTAGGTTCGCGTTTGTTGGTTTTTGTATTAAGATATTCTTCGGGTTGCCCATCTCCATCATCGTCGATCTTGAATGGGCTCTTGCAATACGCACTATTTTTTGCAATAGTATCTGATTTATCTTGAATGGATTCGCACCTCTGTTCACAAGTCTCAATTGCCAGATCTCTGCTCACTCCAGCAGTTGCAGTTTTGAAGATGTCAGAAATCGATCCGCTCGTCCTTCCTGTGCCAGTCAAGAAAAAGTAAATAACTACAGCCAGGACAACAGCCCCTAATACCCAGATAATAATGGTATTCAAAGAAAGCTCCGCCCCTTTTTTACCCACAACCTCTTTTTTCATGAATTTCATTTGGCAGAGCGAAATATATAAACCTTTCTCTCACTTTTTTTCAAAATATGGGACTTCAATACGGACGTAAACGGTTTCTGGATCGTTATTTTTATCACCACCCAAAAACCATGCATTTTCTTTTTCAACACGATCGCTGAAAATGTGGATATAATTTTCACATTCCCCTACAGGATTCGGTTCATAGAATTTTGCAAAATCAACGCGTCGAATATCATATTCATGTAATTGAAGGGTCACTCCTTGAGGGGCTGTATAAACTCGGCATAAATTTCTTTTACTCAGAGGATCACGAACATCAATGGTAAACCATACTGGATATCCTTCAGAAAGCCCGTCAATCTCTCCTTCACTTGCTCGTTGAATATAGTCTTTACTGTTAACAGTAAAGGTAAGTATCTTGTCTATTTGGTCGTAGCGACTTTTATATAGGCGTGTAAGAAGAACAGCTTCAGAGCTTACAATATTGAAAAACTCAATGATCTTTCCATCAGCGTCAGCATCTCTCAATCTCCCATTGAAACGGATTTCAATGCTTAAATAAATAAGATAATTTCTCAGGTCTTCACGTTGCAAATTCTGATACATAACATCAGCATAAGGAGTATACAATTGGCTGCGATACTCTTTAAGATCACCCTCTATAAGAAGGTAAGAATATAATACTACTGTTTTTTTGATGTCTGTGATTGATTGTTCTGCGCCAGCAAATTCTACAGTAAGAGGTAAGGGAATATTACGGACTGCTCCACTCCGTTCAAAGTAATAATTCCCTTGTAAGAGATACGCATGTGCTCTTGCAAGCTTATCATATTTTTTATCTTGTATCTCTTCTAGAATTCTAATCGCATAATCCACATCACCAATCCATGAAGTTTCTTCAGTAATAAGGGCAAGAGTTAACCATGTGTATCCCTGCTCTTTCGTTTCTTGCGCTCGTTTTTTCAAATTTTCAAGATACTGCTCAGCCTCAGGAATTCGATCAGGGTACTTCAAGGCAAACCACTTGCTTTCAGCAATGCTCCGCAAGAGCGCAGGGTTTTTGAGATCCTCAAAAAATTGTTTAAGAGAATCTTTATTTTTCTCCAAGTCTTCTAGTTTCTGGGAATTCATTATCATAGAGGTCTCTTGGTTAATCTGCTGAAACAATCCCGCAGCTTTGGGGTTCACTACGTCACCACTTCTCAAAGCCATCGCTTCTTTCGCAGCAGCAAGCGCTTTCTTAAGATCTGCAATCCTATCTTCTGACCGTTCTTCAAGGCGAGATTTGTCAAGATAGCGTTTTGCTTCTTCAAGCCGGATATGCTCCTTTGCTGAAGTATCCAGTTGGTTTTTTTGCTCCGGAGAAATCTGATCAAAATCAATACCCTCAAGGCGTGCGAGCAGCGGCTGCTTGATCTGCTGATCAATGCTTTGCGTAGTTTCCTTCACCAAACCTAAAGGCCCGCGAAAATACCACACTAAAACAATAAGTAAAAGCCCAAGGATGATAATGGTTTCCAGATGAAGCGCTCCTTTGTTAAAAAATTTCATCCGAATTTCCCCACTACAGTTGATCCCACACCATACAAAGGCTTGATAACAGCAAAATAAATCAGAATAAGAATGGCAAGACCAAGAATAATATACAAAAGAACTTCAAGAAATGCCATTCCCTTTTTCATGTGAACACCCTCCAGATATTATCAAAGCGTTCTACAATGCTTCCTCCTCTTCCTAGTATCAAAACAAGGATGAGAAGAAGAACCAAAAGCAGTCCAACAATAATCAGAGCATTCACCAGATGCGAAATAGCCACCTCTCCTTTCATTCTCATGTTAATTCACCAAGATATCACACATTTTTAAGGTTTCGATTTGCTCTGAATGCCCTTTTTCTGTTAACTGATACGTTGCTTTCCACTGCAGGTTCAATGTTTTCTCATTCGGGATGAGCTGCATGCCTCCATAGGCATTACATTCGGGACAATCGCGAAATGCCTCTTCCCCCATATAGCCCATGATTCCAATTTCATCAGCAAGGTAACTGGTCCCTACAGTCGTAGCAGTTCCAAGACTAACCGCTGCCAACAATGCAAGAGACCCCCCTCCTGTAGGGAATGCCAAGAATGCTGCAGTAACACCCGCAGCGAGAGGAACGATAACTTCCGCAGCAGACTGGAACGTACTCTTCGTCTTCTGTTTATACATCTGGACCATAACATAACTTCCTTCAGGAATCTGTGCACGTTCAAGTTTTTCTAAACCATCAGCAGTTAGTTGTAAAGTTTTCCCGTCATTCCCATAGAGATATTGAAGATACGTAGGTCCTTGTTCTTTGATGCGATGTGTTGCCATATAATGAAGAGGGGATTGAATATGCTGATCAGGATTGTTTTTCAGAAAAGTGCGCAAAGATTCATCAAATTTCACGACCTTGCAGACCGCGCAGTAGCTGATGCCTTCTTCTCCCCAATTCGTGAACGGATCCAGTTTGCCTTCCCCATACATCTGCCAGCAGCGTGCCATCGCATCTGCAAGCATCTTTGAAGATTTTTCCTGATTGATGAACTCTCCGCGAATATCCTTGCCAGCAAAGATACCTAGACTGCTTCCCTGTTCAACAAGGTCTTTTTTCTTCAATAACAGTTCTCCTCTTTCGCAAGCAGCAATACCGGGAAATCCCAAGGGATCCCCTCGAGAAACGCGCTTGGCAAGATGTGCTTCGGCAATGGCAGCCTTGCATGCATACTCATCACCTAATTCTCTCTCTTTGAAAAAAAGAGGCTTAACTACAAAGACAGCACCAACAATCATGGCAACAACAAGAATGAAACTCCCAAGATGACTAAATGCCTCTCCCTTACGATCAGTAGTCATGGCTTCCCCACATGTACAAGATAATATCCTGCGCTCGCAAGCAGCAAGAGAAGTAACACAAGCAAAATCCAGTGCAGCAGACTTTCAGGAGCTTGTCCCTTCTTCATCGCCCTTGCACACCAAGATATCTCTTTCGATGTACTGCTCCGAAAATGATTGCCAGTCCTAAAACAATGATAATGAATGAATACACTGTTCCACTTGTAGGAATTCTTTCAAGCAAGGGTACAGACCATCCTGCGTCCTTCGCAAAAGGCAGCACCCCCATCAGCAGCACCAATACTCCTAGTAACACAAATCCCCATCTCATAGTTAACCTCCTCCTTGTTGAGTATGTCTTCCTTGAAACAACATGGCAATGCCAGTAATGACAAAAGCAACTGCAGACCCAATCGTAATCCATTTGAAAACAGTCTGCACCGTTGCAAAATTCCATTCATGCGTTGCAGCAATGTCACTGAACCAGTAGCCAGGATCTACTAAACCAACCAAGCAAAAGATAAAAGCAAACAAGAAAAACATCAGCAAGGCAAATCCCGCCCCTCGTTTCACCAATTTGGAAAGCCCATAGAAAATAGCAACAGCAAGAATAATGCCTAAAAATATAATGCCGATTAACCCATAAGCCTGAAAGATCGTTTTTCCTTTGAGCTGTGTCTTTTCCCACATCACTGCTCCTAAAGAAAGTGCCAAGCCAATGCCTACAATCATTGCATTATGCCCATTATGCCCTTGACCTTGAGTCCTTCCCGAATAGACCACCTTAGCCAGACCCAGGAAAATCAGGAAAAAAATAAAAAAGTCAATGAAGTATTTGTACTGATCATACAGTTCCCAGACATGCACATCACCAATGCCAAAGGTTTCGCCTAAGCTTTTTTTCTGCCGTACAGGTTCTGAAGGTTGTTGAGGAGTAGGCTGTCCGAATCCAAACCATCCTTTGTCTGAATCTGAAGATCCTGCATCTCCAGTATCAGTCTCATATGCAGAAACAGGAAGAACGCAAAGGAATATCACTAAACATAAGAGCCACCTCTTTCGCATGAAGTCTGCAAGGCAGTTGAATCTATAAAAATCTATCTACGCCCCAGTGCTGGCAGCGGCAACCGTGACTGCAGAAGCAAGGACATTGAAAAGAATGATGCCGAAAAAGCTGACAATGAAGTAAAGTCCCATGCTCTTGGCTAAGGTCTTCCCCACATCATATCGCGTATAGACAGGGTCCACTCCGCGTTCAATGCTGTTTGCAAGGAAGATTAAAATCAAGGTAATCTCTAGCACGTAAATCCCAACAACAAGCTGGAACTGAAATCCAGGAATCACATCCTGAATCCGGATGATGTTCGCTATGCCAGCAAGGCCTCCCAGCTCCGATGCTTGTTCTAATGTAGAAAACTGCTCGCTCAGTCTGTTGATGATAACAACCACCATGCTGCTCACTCCAACAACAATCCCTGCAATCACGGGTGTGAGAAAGGTAATCTGAGAGCGCATGCTGCTGATCACATCAGAAAGCAAATCATTCAAGCGTTCATTCACCTTCCTGACTTTTTCCACATAGCTGGAAATAGTAATCATGCTTTTGGCAACAATCTTGCTTCCCTTGCGAGCTCCTTCCACAAGCACTTTCATGCTGCTTTCAATCAACGCGCTAGGATAATCACGAATCGCTCCGACCGCAGGATCAAAAATAGCCTCATGCAAACTCATGCCCAGTTTCTGTAAATTCACGCTTACTTTTCTGAAAAAGTTCCCTGTCGCAGTCTCTTCCATCGTGTCCGCAATTTTCGTGAGCGCAATCTCAACAGGAATCCCATCCTCGACTTTGTTACCAAGTAAAAATAATGCTCCGGAAAATTCCTTCTCAAGCTTTTCTAGTTCATTGCGAACTTCAATGTGCTTTTTGGTCACAGAGTGATAATACAAGCTTAAGGCAATGCCTCCTCCCAGCGGAATAATCAGGCTTAACAGCATTGCCCCCACACCATAAGGCCCCTGCCCATTCTTGAAATCAAGAAACTTGCTTCCTAAAAAAAGAAAGTCCATCTGCGGATCAACATAATGTATGATGAACGGAAAAAATCCAATAATGGCTAAAGATAAAAAGAGGATCCAGGCAAGCCCTTGAGCACGCTGTTGTTCTGTTGCGATCTGCAAGCCAGGATTGTTCTTGAGCGGATCATGCTTGCCATATCCCGTAGGCCTCTTTTCAAGAATTTGCTTTCCCAGTACCGCCACAAACAAAGGCAAGACAATATTGTAAAGCAGCGCAAGATGGTACCATGCAATCGCTCCTGACAAGAAGCTCCCCACTAGAGGAAATATCACCAGCCCTAAAATAGGAAGAATAATGCCCAGCATGTGCAGCAAAGTAATGGGATTTTTCAGATTATGGGCAAAGTGCAGCATCTTGTCATACGTTCCTTCCACCATGACATCCAGTGCCTTATCCAGCAATTCAAGTCTTCTTCCCTCAGAAGTCTCGTATAAGCTTCCCTGAATCAGGTGAAATGCCTCCACAAATTCAAGATTCCATTTTTTCCAGCTCTCGAGATAATAATTTAAACTTTCTGTAATGGTGGTAAATTTTTCCGTTTCAATATCCCAGAAAATCTTTCGCAAATCCAAGTTGAGCGGCGGACCGATATGCTCCCCAGAGAATTTAATGGCATGCTCCAAGTTGGAAGTATGGCGCATATACATGACCACATAAAGGATGCAGAGCACCATTTGATTGCTTGCCTCGAGTCTCCATTTATTGGCGAAGTAGTGAGGAAGATGCGTCAACGGCTTGATGCTGAATATTCCTGTCAAGACAAGCAGCAAGGGAACAAACCATGGCGATGCCTGAAAAACAAAATACGCAACAGCAAAATAGATCAATCCCAAAAGAACAAGGGTAACGCCAATAGTGGCAGCAAAGCTTGCAGCATATTCCGGAGTAATGCTCAAATGGGTAATGGCAATGCTCTCTTCCAGTGCTGCCCGATCTCCTTCCTTGACGCGCACGGTAAAGGAATTGCCCAGGCGCTGGCACCACTCCTCATAGCGAGTCACATCTTTGCTGAGTGCATCTCTCCTGAAAATTTCGTATTCTCGGGAAAAAAGTCCTTGCCCAGCATCATAAGTTTCAGGGTCTAATGCCTCACCAAGCTGTCTGCCATAGCGACGTAAAATATCTTCCTGGTTCATGCAGTCCTCAGTTTCATGGCCTTCTTCAGCCAGCTTTCCCACTCAAGAAAAATGCGCTTGCTGTCCAAACTTCCTGTTTCTTCCTGTACGCTATCACTAATTCTATGGAACGCATCGTTGCTTTGCACAACGAAATCTGCTTCCAATATGTGGAAGTCCTTGCTGATATCTGCAAAATCCACTAATGTTTTTTTAATCTGAGAGCGCAGCAAGATATTTTCCCAGACCGCATCCCAGTTGCCTGCCCATTCAGGAACATTCGATGCAATAGACTTGAGAATTTCACTGTCGCCATTCAACAAGTCATTCGTTGCCTGAAGTTCATCATACGTCGCATTGTACTTCATTAAATCTAAAAATCCCCCTTCCCGCAGAGGATCTTTTTCCCAGGTCTTCCTCACTTCACTGATCTGCACCAGTCGTTTCATCTTCTTCAATCCATCAGCACTTTTAATCGGATTTACCACAACAATCACATCAGTGGCTTTGAAGCTCGTTCTCGGCACTCCAAGATCATTCACAACTCTATCAAAGACACTATAAGGATCGGCTCCATGAATCGTTCCCATCACCACATTTGCCAAAGCACCAATGCGCATGGCCTCGTACAGGCTTTTTGCTTCAGTATTATGTAACAAAATTCCACCAAAACCACCGATGAAATTTTGGCAAGGCTCAACAGAAAGATCATAAACATATTCTCCTTCATCTAAATTAACTTCTTCAATTTTCTTCACCTCATCAATAAAAAATTCCCCATTTACAAAAGTTTTTATCAAATCTGACGCATAAAGAGATTCATGAACAACATTTTTTAAATACTCTTTACCACAAGAGTTATTTCTTCTCAAATGTCGATACTTTCTTTTAAGTTTCACATGTTTTTCCAAAATAGGCACATCATAAGCAACAGTATTAAATGTACTATGGGAAGCATTTCTTTTTATGATTGATTTATTATATTTTTTAAAACCAACCTTCTGCAAAAACAATTCAACATATTTTCTTTGTTTAAACTTTAAATCATACTTTTGATGTTTCCCTAACCCTCTTGGAGGATAATTATAAATGCAGACAACAATCCCTAGTCCAAGTAATAGATAAGCAATATCATCAGCCAAATCCTTAGAAACAGTACTACAAGCAATGACATTACAAGTACCTTCATTGGATGTTTGAGAACCATCTCCATCAAAATATCCTTTAAGAAATTCACAAATCTTATCTTCGCTTAATCCAAAAATAAAAGAAGGCACCTTTTTTTCTGTTGCAATTCTACCACATCCAAGTTTTTTTAGAAGCAACCCCAATATTTTATTAGAAAGGGTAATTTGTGTGGATTCGCCAAGGCTATAAGTCTTCCTCACAAAGGGTTCTACGTTGAAAAGATTTCTCGAGAGAGAAATAATATCTTCAATAATAGCTGGATCTCCGTTTGAAAACACAATAGTACCGTTTTCCTTGGTATATCCTTCTGAGGCATAATACCCCAAAAATCGGCAAAAGTCAGGAGTTACAGGGAAAAGTGCATTCAAATTTTTACTAGAGCACTTTTGAATTTGAAAAGATTGAAGGTTAACGGGATGATTCGCTTCTTGCGCAAGTTTCTTAAATGAACTAATAGAAATATTTGAATGTTGGATTCCTTTTCTCAAATATTGATAAACATCATTGGTCGCATCACTAATTGCAGTGGCTTTTTTCCATCCAATTTTCTTAATAATCAGACGTAAATCTTCTTCGTAATTAACTATTCTGCAATCTTCATCGTCTAATAAATCAAATAAATTCAAAAATGGAACATCGTTATATCCGATAGGTAACTTCTCAGGAATAATAATCTTTTCATTTACCTTAAGAGACAGGCATTCAATAGGAATAATCTTGAAATCTTTAGTAGTAAAAATGCTATGATTGGGCGTAACAGTGATTGTCCTACCAGTCTTTGTAGTAACCTTTAATAATTTGTTTCTTTTTGGATGTTTAACAAAAGCAACTAAATTTTTAAGCTTAAATTTTAAATCCCGATCTATAGTTGGAACCTGTATTTTAGAAATATCTTTTTCTTCAATATCCTTAATAGGAATTTTTTTTGTTATACCTTCTTCTATAATCAAAACTTTTTCGTTCCCGCGAATAGAACTCCTCACTTCCCCAACAATAAGTGCAGAGTCACCCATACGCAAACTCGCCCTTACACCTTCTTCAGCTGCGAGTTCAGAACTTGCAGAAGTCAACGCGCTTCTCACTTTCATGTTCTGGATATTATATCCCATTTTCCTGAAGGCATCAACAGGAATTTCTTGAGTATCTTCTACCACAATACAGCGGGTTTTTCTCATCAATTCCACAATCAAACTACTCATCAGGCTCGTTTTTCCCGCAGATCTGCTTCCGGCAACAAGTAAGGATCTTCCCCCATCTACCAAGAAACTCAACAATCCTGCAGCTAAAGGCGTCAGCATTTTTCTCTGGATGAATAAAGGCAATGTCCATGGATGATCTCGTTGCCTGCGCAAGGCAAATGCAACCCCACTAGGACTCAATGGATTAGAAAGAATAGCAACTCGTGCTCGCGCTCCCGGCACGCTTAACTCGGTATCTAATACCGGATTCGCTTCATCCAAAGGCCTTCCTGACAATAAGCGGAATTTCGTAGCCCAGCTTTCTCCATCTTCTCTGCTGGGAAGAATATTGGTATAGCATTCATCATGATCTTGATGCACAATAAACAGAGGGCTTTGCCCCACAGGGGAATTGACAGTAATGTCTTGGATTTTTTCATCTTGCAGCAATGCTTCAATCAATCCAAATCCCACAGTGTAACGGACAAGGATGTTAGTTAATTGCTCCAGTTCTGCGTAGGTCAGTTCAATCCCTTTATTCTGTGCCAGTTCCTGCAGCAAATCCCTTCCGATGTTGGAAAAGGTCCTTCTCACTTTTTCAGGTTCAAGAAACTCTTTTTCTTTTGGCCTGTACTCGGCAAGCACATTGCGCGCAAGCTGGAGTAATTCATACTTGTCTTCATCCAACCGGAACTCAGGGGGATTCAAATGATACAGTTTACTGACTTCATTGCGTTTCCGGAAAATGTTGACTTCATTATCCTCTACAGTGTATGCATCAATCTCTTCCGCATCAAGGGGCGGCTGTGCCATCACCCGAGTAAACATGAAATCAGGAGTAACCAAAGGCCTGAACAAAGTACGATACAGGCTACGATCCCCCAAATGATATCCTTCAACATCATCTTGAGTAAGCTTAATGAGCTGAGTTTTCTCAAGAAACAGTTGCAGTTCTGTCAACAGCAAAAGAAATTCATTGCGCGCTTCTCGTAAAGCATCATTAGTCTCTTGCTGATGCAAGATCTTTTCTTCCCGCAGGACACGCTTGACTTCAACATAACACCCCACAGGATCGCGCAAGAGGAGATTCAGAAGAAGGAACTGAAGTGTAGGGTTTTTTTCCTGAAAGTACGCAAGGCTGGTTTCCGTGCTTCCTCCATACGCCAAGATGCGCTTGGATTTCATGAAATAATTGTACACCAAGGCAATCTCAGCAAGCATCTTTGTCTGCTCAGGGCCATAGCTGTAGTTTCTTCTTTGGTTAATGATGATCCGGTACACGCTGGGAATCTGGCTCAAAAGCTCAATGACCCTGCCCATAGCTCCAGCATCATCCTCAATGAACGGCAAATACGCCCAGCTGTTCGCATCAATCTTGAGCACCTCTTCAGCCCCTTCTTTTGATAAGGTATACTCTGCCCTCTTTTCCCCAGGCGGCATGAGATTAGCAAGAAAATCTAATTTAAATAGTTTTATATAACCTTCTCATTCCGCATCTTCACAACAACATTTATTAATCTTCATTCTTCCTTCTTTCTATGCCCCAAGATCTCAACACTGTTCTTTCTGATTTTAACACGAGAATCAGGGCGCTTGAAGGAAAGTATTCCCAGTTCGGGGAGCGTCTGTTAGTTGTCAACCAGAACATGATTGAGGAGTACAAGAAAATCATGAGGGAGATTAAAGCAATGGAATCTGAATTCAAGGAGATGCACGTCGACGTGACACATCTTAAGGAAACACTCAAGGATTTCTCCAAGGAATCAGAGCTCTTCGCAAGGAAAAACGATGTGAAGGTATTAGAAAAGTATATTAATCTCTGGGATCCATTGAAATTTATTACTGAGGAAGACGTGCAGCGCATTATAGGTTCTCAAAAGAAAAAAGAGGAGACTCATGCCAGAAGAAAAAGACGTGCCGCCACTTGACCTACTGAACAATTTAAAGCAGAGTGGCTTTACCAAGGACCAGATAGTGGAGAATCTGCAGCGGCGCGGCTATTCCATGCAAGCCATTGATGACGCATTCACTCAGCAGGATATCCAGGGAGCAACAGAAGAGCCTCCTGCTCCTCAGTTCTCCCAGATGCAGCGTTCAGTACTAAGCCAGGCGCAGCCCCCATTACCTGCTGCGACATTCATTCCAAGGTTTCAGCAACAAGTGCAGGTTCCTGAGATTGCTGCATCCACTGATAGTGTGCAGGAGCTAGTCGAATCAGTAATCGAGGAACGATGGCGTCGTGCTATGGAAGAATTTGGAGATCTCGCTGCATGGCGCGACAAAGTCAGAACAGAGGTCACTTCCATTAAACAGGAATTACTCAGGTTAGAAACACGGTTTGACAGTTTGCAGCATGCGGTTATTGGAAAGATTCAAGATTATGATAAGAATATTGGTGATGTGGGTGTAGAGATCAAGGCATTGGAAAAGATTCTGGAGAAAATCATTCATCCCTTGACGCAGAACGTAAAAGACTTGCAAAAGATCACTGATGAACTCAAGAAACGCTAACTATTTCTTTCCGGGAAGAGG
>CAYIRJ010000021.1:9259-12606 GCA_964365915.1 Candidatus Woesearchaeota archaeon | reverse complement strand
GTTCCGAGTCGAAGTAGTTCCTTCTCTCCCTGCAAGGCAACAAACTGATATGCTTGGTTCTGAGGAAGCGCTGCTTGGAGGATCGCGGGAATCTCTTTTTTCAGTACATCGCATCTTTTTTCTTGGTGGCAATCCACAAGATGATCCTTGAGCTGCTTTCCTTCAATGGTGATGAGTGTTAATGCCTGCAGGATATGGGTAGCGCGAACATTGGTGCGCAGTTCGCTATAGTCTTGTGGTGGATTCGTTTGTAACCGCAAGTAGATCAATCCGCCAAGAATTAGAAGAATAACAACCACGACAAGCCCGATGATTTCAGTCTGGCCTTTCATGGAAATACCTCAATATGTAATAATCCTAGTCGATACAAATCAAACTCGGGAAAATACAGTGCTACGGGAATGCTCACAACAAATTTTTCACCGGCCATATCTGCAGGATGATAGAGTGTCCAGAGATTGCAGTTGTCGGGATAAGCAATCTGGTTGTACGCCGCAACAGTGCAGGATTTTTTCACAAGCGGGATAGGATAGGCTTGCTCCACAGTAATGCGCTTCTTCCCCAGCATCTTCCGGTACTCAGGAGTTTGGGCAAGCTTTTCAAATGGAAAGAATTTGGCAGTGTCCAAGCATGCGTCTTCTCTACAGGAAAGTTCAGGCAATGCCGCAATACGCGCAGCCAGTACCGATGCTTGCTGCTCGCTGAGAAGCGCGGAAGTGGTCTGCAAGCTTGCAATGTTCTGACGATAAAAGAAAAAAACCACGAACACCAGCAGAATCACTAGTGCAAAGACGACTAAGACAGTTTCTGTCATCTGCAGTTGTCCTTTAGTAAATCGTCGGGCATCCATGTTTTTCCAGATCAATATTTTGCTGTATGATCTTCTCTTGAAGCAGGTACAATTCTTCCTTCGTAGTTGCATGGGAGAATAAGGCAAGTGTCTGCTGGGCAGCGAACAGGAAATTCTTGCAGGTTCCTATTGCTTTCAATCCCAGTAATGATGCGCGCTGTGCATGTAAAGTACTAAGGGCGTGCAGACGTGCGAGCGCTTTTTCCTGCATACAAGCATACATAGTCGGACCAAATATCGCTCCGAGGAGTAATGCATCTCCAAGATAAAACGTGCGCTGTCCGTTGATAGAGAGCGTATGCTGGAGCAGATCTACAGAAACAATCTGTGCTTGAGGCAATGCAGTTGCGCCCTGCGGCAGAGCAGAAGTAAAAAAGACAAGGGTAACCGGATTTTCATTCAGTTCCGCACGCAAACGTTCAGCATTGAAGTTCCGCAGATCCTGTTTCTGCACGCTGAAGAGATCGGGAATGAGAAGGTCTCGTATATAAGTAAAACTGTTTTGGTCATATACGAAGACATAGCGCTGTCCTGCAGCAAGATAAAAAACATTCGCAATGGGAAAGGGAAATTCCCAGCGCTGCGTCCAGGCTTTCAATTTGTCAGTTTCCAACGGTTCCGCAAAAATCAGTTTTTCATCACTGCGCGCATAATCTTCGAGCTGTAGTTCTTTACAGGAAAAGGACAGAGAAACTTGTTGGGGAAAGGAAAGAGTTTGCGTATGCGATGAAGAGATGGCAAAGGCATCCAACTGGTCATCAAGATCAGCTAGCGAGGTTCGTGTTTGCACTTTTTCCTGCACTGTTTGCTGGTCAAAAGCAAATTGAATAAAAAATAGGAGAATTACCGCTCCTGCAATCATGGTGAAAATCGCTTTCAGGCTGAGTTCAAATCCTTTGTTATTCACGTTGTACACCCACATAAGTTGTGTGTGCTTCTGCTTTCGTTGCTATCAGGAAAAGAAATCTTCCGTTGGTCTGGGGGATGCAAAAGGGATTGTTCACATCGTTATTTTTTGTATGGACAATGGTAAATGCTGTTTTCTGATAAGCATCAAGAGGAAGGAAATACAGGTTGTAGTTCGTTGCCTGCATCGTGGTCTTGGTAAACGTGTCCAGAGGAATGTTCACTGCACGCAAAGGATCATAGAAGCAGAGCTGCTGCGCTTGGCTGGGTGCAAACAATGCCAGTTTTTTCGAGCTCCCCACGTCAAACTGGTAATATCTCTTCACCTCATCCTGTAGGATCCTAACAAAGTTTACCAGCTCTACATCGTCAGCAGCCTCTTTGATATCAGTAAAGCTCCTGATCCCGAAGAGCAAGATCAAGGCGAGGACTACCAGTGCAAAAATCATGACCAAAGGTTGGCTAAAGAGTTCTCCTTTCATGCTGCCTACGTATAAATCTTGTAGCTTGCTTCATTGCTGAAGACGTCTCTGCATTTCACAAAGTAGACAGAAGCATCCAGCGTCGCTTCATGCTCCTTGGTTTTTTCTCCTGTCATCAGCGTGCCTTGTCCGAAGCTGAAGTCTCCTTTGGTGGAATATTCACAAGTACTATCTTCATGAGTTTCCAAGTGCAAAATGCTGCCGCTCTTGTAGACGCGCGTCAGACTTGGTCCTCGCACATCCACGCTTACAGCAAAACTAGTCGTGGCGTTCGCTTGGTTTCCTGCCTTGTCAATGCAGAAAATGTTGTAAGTGTAGGATCCGGAAGGCAGTTGTAAAGGTTGTTCGTGCGTTGTTCCTCCAGTCGTGACAAAGTCAATGGCATGGGAAGAATCTTTTGTAGAAAATCCGCAAAGAGCTTTGCCTTGCTCTGCGCCTGCTGCAGTCGCCACCTGAAGCACCGGGGTCTTGGTGAACAGTTCTCCTGAAGGCTGCACGCTCGTAATCTTTAAGGGAATTGTTCCTAGGAGCGTGAACTTGTAGCTTTCAATGTTCACATTGCGTTTGCTCTCTTCCTTTCCCGGCTGGTCTTTGCAGCGGAAATAATAATGATTTGCCTGGTTGGGCTTGATATCGGTTAATTGGGTGGTGCAGTCATACAATCCATAATAAATCGAGCGCTGGCCAAAGCTATTCTTGTTGCAGGTGAATGTGTTTTCCATCTGCGTGTAATCAAGATCATTTCTGCTCCACTTGCATTCCGCAGGTTCATTGATGTAAATGGCAAGTGCAGTGGAAGTCGTGCTTGCGGAAACAGGGGAAGGATTTGCAATACTCGTCAATTCAATGTTCGCAGGAGTTAAGTCAGGTCCAGGTTGGATGCCAAATTTGATATAGTAATCTTTTTGGTTAGTATTGCCAGTTTGGTCTTGGCATTTGACGAACAACTGGTAGTTTCCTCCATTGGTGAGTCTGAGCACTTGCGGTTCTGCAAGCTCGCTGGGCAGGGAGAAAGTCATCGTGTGATTGTAATCATAGAGCGAATCTCCAAAGAATGCAGGCATCTCATCATACTTTGTTGAAGTGTTGAGTGCAAATTTGCATTGGCT
>CAYIRJ010000021.1:0-9159 GCA_964365915.1 Candidatus Woesearchaeota archaeon | reverse complement strand
ACAGTTTCTGTTTTCGTGTCTGCTAATAATACGTCAAATAGATTGTAAGCAGTCCATACCAGAAGCGCGAAGTTGATAATGGGAAGAGCAATTCCAAAGAAAGGGGAGGTGGTTGTAGTAGTAAGGGGCACGGTAGGTCCTAATCCAGGAACAGGAACCGGTCCTACCCCAGGAACGCCTACAAACCCAGGCAGAGTTACAGATTGAGTAGTTGTACTTGTTGCAATATTCCCAATAGCTTCTTGGACTGCAGTAGTGAATGTTTTTCCGCCTGCAGCCAGTTCGTACAAAGGAGCAACCCCTAATTTAACTCCCGCAGTAATCCCTCCAGGAAGCCCTAATGCTGTAGCTAAAAGTCCTTCAGCAGCGAATAATGTTAAAGGTATAGCAGATTTTTTGAAGAAGGTTGTAAACCCATTATACTCTGTTTCCCCTTTCTTGGGATTGACTAAGGCATTGTAGCTCTGCACGCTTCCCGCCCCAAGTTTTCCCAGATGATCTTCCTTCACCCCACCTTTGGTAAAGTCTCCGATGTAATTGTAATACGCGCCACAGTCTCCCAAGGCAATGCACATCTCATTCGCAGCATTCAGCCATTGTTGATTTTTGCACTCACAATTTTCGATGCATTTCCAGTTGCTGCTTAATCCCCCTTTTTCATACACAATGGTACATTCCTGATTGCCTTTCTTGCATTGCTGGCGTGCATCTGCAGTAGGCACTTTTTTCTTGTCGCTTTGTTCAGGCCAGAACTTCAGCCCTGGAGGAACAAACGGAATGCACGTTCCCCCATGAGCAACATCAATGCCAGATCCTACCCAAATGCAGTCCCTGAATGCAGGATTTTCACATGCATTCTTCGTGGAAGCTTTCAAGCAGGTTTTCCAGCGATTATCCCTGCATGCTGCTTCCACATAATTTGCCTGCGCTCCTGCAAGTCGGGTGGATTCTCCTAGCATCAGAGGACTTTGTCCTTGCACTCCCTGCACGCAAATTTCTTCGCGAAAGTCCTTGCACGGTTCAGTGAATTCTTGACCGTTAATACATAATCTTCTGAAATGTCTGCTTCCTACCAGGTCTTGACCAAATCCTACCTTGCTATCAAACGCGCACCAGCTCTCCCCGTTTCTTTTGGACGTTGCAGATGCAGGAGACGTATCTTCTTTGGTAATGACAGGGCAGTTCAAATCTTTGCACACAAAATTTCCGAATTTCGGCTTTTCATTTCTGCCCGCAGCACCGCAAAGATTGTTTTGGGTGTAATCGCAATTCCCGCAGTCAGCATCAGCAGCACCCTTCAGAGTGCAGCTCTGTTCCTTAGCGAGAACATATCCTTGATTGTAGCTTGCTTCCTTGTTGCTGCTGTAGATATTTTCCTGGTTGCCGCAGCTGTCAAACCAGTAGACTTCATCACGGTCAGGCACGCATCCCGTGTACTGCTGCTTCGCGCATACTGTGCCAAGAGTAGGATGAGAACAAAGCAAATCCTTATGGAATCCTACATTGGGATTGATTTTCGTTGCATCCTCTTCTATTTTGAGTTCTTCTACTGCGCAATCTCCTCGCTGCACAAAAGTACAAGTGCCATCAGACTGTACGCATGCCCCTTTCTCACCTGAGCGTGCTTTGTTAATGCATGCAAGTTCAGATTCCACTGAGGCATCAAACATCATCTGCACATTTTCATGTCTGCTTGCTTCCACTTTGCAGCGTGCTTCTGTCACGTAGCTTGCTTCCCCACTCAGCAGGCAGCATCCTAATTGCGCTTGCGGAATGTTGCAGCTTGCAGAATCAAACCAGGTGCATCCTTCCTTTCCTTCGCAGGAAGCGCGGGGTGCATTTTTGAAGAACATCCCTTCAGTGTCGTAGTAGGCGCATCCGAGTTTGCAATAGCTGGTCTGTTCGCAGCTTGTCGCTGCATTCTTTGCAGTGCTATCACAATTGTTAATGCTGGTGTAGCTGCAGAATTCTCCGCTTCTGGTTTTCTCGCAGCAGACTTGCTGTTCTTCCTCTGCCTGTACGGGATTAGGAAGATACACAGAAAAAATCGCGCTGACAAACAAGAAAATCTGGAAGAATGCTGTTCCTCTCAATTGGGTTCACCTTCCACAAAGAATTGGAAAATGTACGTGCTGTCCTTGGTGCGTAATTGATAGAACTTGTCAGGATACGGTTTGTCTTTCTCAATGATGTACCTTCCCCGTTTCGCAAGCATATAACTCAGTTGGTCAAACTCCCCCAGTTCTGCCTCTCTATTAATAATGTCTTGGCTCACTTCATAGAGCTCTCCTAGAGGATAGTTGAAATTCGTAGTAAAGGTATCCTCGTCAATCTGCACCTCTCCTTTGCGCAGCACAATAGGCAGCAAAATGTCTACAGTCACTACTGCATCTCCAATGCTGACATTGATTTTTCGTTTTCCCGAAGTGCTGAGTTCATAGCCTCTGCCGAATTTTCCAAGATCAATGCATCCTGCGAGAGCTTGGTCAATAGCAATACCGAGTTCTTTTTCCATATCAGAGCGAAGCAGCAACCTATTGGAGCAAGTAGGAGAGTCAGGAATATTATAGCACAAGTAGCTGATAGGAATATCTTCTCGCAGTCTGTACGTGTCTTCGGGAGTTTTCAGATGGCCTCCCTGCAGCCCGATGCGCTTGATGTAGTCAGGTGCTGTTTCCTGCACGCACGTGGTTACATGTTCGGAAATGCCCTGCAATTTGTCTCCCAAAGTAGCAGGAGTGACCGGTCCGAAAAAGAATTGCCCTCGGAGATAAAGGATGAGCAGGACTGCAGCCACAAGAACAATGCCAATAATAGCAAATGTCGTAATCTGCCCTTTTTTCATATGTCCTCTTTTCTTGTATTGAGATATTCACGTTATTTATAAATCATGCGTTCTTCTTTTTACAAGATAATTCTCAACAGTGGTCCTGTATTTCCATCTTTATCCATGCATTGCAGATACAGATCCTTGCCTTGAATGGGGATGCTATGTTCTTTTTCTAAAGGTGAGGAAGAAGAAACTGTAGTAAGGGGTGTGGTTTGCGCAGTGCATCGTGCAGGCTCATCAAAAATGACATGAACATGCGTAGAATCTCTATAGATGTGCAGAAGGCGCGGAGCTTGTTGATCCACAGTCACTACAAAGGAAGTCTGTGCTTGCGCAGTGTTGCCTGCTTTGTCCTTGCATTGGACATGGTAGGTATACGTTCCGAGTTGAAGGTTCTTGAGATCTTGAGAGTGAAGAGCGCTGTTCGTGGTGAAGAATTCAATATAGTTTCCAGGCACTCTGCTGAATCCGCAGATGGCTTTGCCTTGCTCTGCACCTCCATTAGTGTTCACCGTGAGTGTCGTGTGCGAGCTGAAGAGCTCTCCGCTGGGAGAAACGCGAGTAATCACTAAAGGATGTGTTCCCATAACCTCAAGGGTTGTGCTGAGTTCCTGTGCATTCCCAGCAAGATCTTGACATCGGAAGTAATAAATATTTTTCTGCTCCTGCTGAATTTCTTTCACTAATCCCAAGCACGAATAGGGAGTAGATTGCGGATCAGCAGCGCGCTCGCAAAGGGTAATATCCTTCATTTCCCCATAAGGTTGGTCTTGTTTGCTCCATTTGCATGTTGCTGGCTCATTGAGATAAACTCCAACAGGAAGATCAGTAATGCCCTTTGCAACGTATGCAGGATTCTCCAGAGAAAATCCTTGGATGAGAGGAGGAGTCAAGTCAGGTTCGCGCTGGGTTTGTAAAGTGATTTCATATTCTGCCAGATTGCTGTTACCCTGTCTATCCTCGCAACGCACATAGTAAGTAAACGATCGTTGGGGAGGAAGCGCAAGGGCAAGGCGATGTTCCTGCTCATAAAGCTCATCAAATGCTTCTTCCATCTCTTCAAAGTCTCGGGTATGCTTAGAGTCGTATCTGCACGTTGCAAGCTCATCAGTAAGAATGCCGATGCGCGCTCCGGTAAAAGCAGGAATTACATTCACAATCATAAATCCCTGTGCTGTCAGCTGGACATCATAGCCTTGCATATACGAAAGATCAGGCTGTATAATGGGATGCGCAATATCATCAGGATCGTCATCAACGCATGCTTGTGCTGTAGTTCCTTCATTGATGAGTGTGCAGGCAGTTCCCAAGCTTCTGCATTTGTATTCAGTGCAAGGATGCATCGGATCATCATCGCATTTCACGCAATCCTTTCCTCCCACAGGAGGCTTCCAGGAATTGCAGGTTACAGTAACCGTTTTCATGGCATATTCTGCCCCTCCCATCACGAGATTAATAACGGTCCCGAGCAGTGCTCCGATGATGGCTCCAATGCCAGGAATCAAAAGTGCTCCCGCAGCCATGAGCAGTCCGCTGATAGCAGTGCCCATATCTCCTGTCAAAATACCATAGACTACCATCAACGCCCCAAAGCCAACTCCTAAAGTAGTGGCAAGATTAGTTCCAGGAGTGATGGTAGCACTTTCAGTGACTGCAGTTGCTCCTCCTTCTCCTACTTGCACACTCCCACTCACAACCTCATCAACGATAGTAGTCTCTCCCGCCTCCAAAAATCCATCCACAACAATACCATTCTCTCCGACAGCGAGAGAGGTAACTTCGCTTGCAGTATACGTGGTTTCTCCAATAGTCACGGTAGCTCCTGCAGGAATGTTGATCGTCCCAGAGGTCACAATCGCTCCCGCAGGAATTCCTGTTCCTGCTCCGACAGTTGCCGTTCCTGTGATCAGGTTGTTTAATCCTCCTCCTAAGAACAAGCCACCCACACTCTGCAAGCTTACGAAATGCGTACCAAGAACAGTTTGCAGTGCAGCACTAAAAGCAGTGCCAGTAACAAGCGAATAAGCAATTGTAGTAGCAACCGTGCTGATGCCGAAGGTTACTAAGCTTTGCTGTGCCATGATCCTAATAATGTCTTGCGCTTCAGGTTGCTGTGCAGTAAAGGTAAGAGATTGGCTGATATGCTTGACTCCCCCATACACGCCATATTTTTTCCAGATATTCCATTGCCGTTCGCTGATCTTTGTAGGAGTAGGCCCCTCAATGTCTCCACTCCATCTGATTCTGATGCCGTGCGCCGTGCGTTTTTCTAAGACGTTGTAATCTGGACCGCAGTCTCCCGCAGCTCTGCAGTAATTAGCGGCCTTGTCGATATAGGATTGTTCTTCGCACTGGCAGTTTTGTTCGCATTTCCAGTCAGACCATCCGTCTTTTTTTACATAGACCACAGTGCACGTGCTAGAATGTTTTCTGCACTGCCGTTGCACTTCAAGACCAGGCTGTTCCTCTGTCTGTGCTCCTTTCCAAAATTTTCCTCCGCGGGAAACCGTGGTTGCTTTTTCTCGTAATGCAGTATCCTCAATATCATTGTAAATGCAGCGCGCTTGTGCGTAGGAAGAATCTTGGTAAGCAATTTCGCTCTGCACGCAAATCTCTTCGCGATAATCCCTGCACGGTTCTACAAGCTCTTTTCCCTGGAAGCAGCTGTGGGCATAATGGCGCGTTCCTGGCCAGTCCCGGAAGTTTCCTGTAGGTCCTTCGTAGACACACCAGCTTTCCCCATGCTTGCGTGTCCCTCCTGTTCCAATCTTTGGATCATGGGGATTTCTCGGATATGCCTGCGTTGAGGAACAATCCATGTTTATGCAGCGCGCATCTTTTTCTTCTGCCTGGCAAATGCTATTCTCCTTGCATGCTTCTACCAATTCTTCACGGTTGCCGCAGCTGTCAAACCAGTACACATCATCCTGCAAGCAGCCTTTCTTCGCATGCGGTGTACATGCACACTGCACACTCGGAGAGCTGCACATGATGTTGGCATAAAACCCAGGCCCGCCATTGCGTGCGGTAGCTCCTGCAGTATTACAAAGATTCTGCGCAGTAAAGCTGCACGTTCCATCCTGCAGGACGCAGCATCCCTCTTCAGTATTCTGCGCCTGCTGCAAGCATTGCACCTCGTCTTGAATGGTCTCATCAAAATTGTCTGTATCTGCAAGCTGGGAATAAACATGGGAAAGTTGCCTGCATTGCTCTTCTGTAGTGAGCCGGTAGTTATTTCCTATCTGGCAACATCCTAATGCACAGATTGCAACGCTTCCGCAGGTAGCATCTTGGAAAGATATGCCATCACTTGCAATGCATCGCGATAATCCCACCTTGCGATTGCATCTGCCCGCAGTTTCTTGGCAGCAGACGTCTCCACAAAATTGTGTTTGGCTGCATGCGCTTGCTGCTTGTGCAAATGCAGGATCGCACTGGTCACTTGAAGTATACTGGCAATATTCTCCTTGCTTTGTCTTTTCACAGCAGACATCTTCAGCAGCGGTAACAGGAAAGGCATCAAAAACAGTAATAGCAAAAAGTGCAGTAATCAAAATAATAGTCTGAAATAGAGCTTTCGCTTTGCGCAACATAGTTCCCCTTTTTCATAAATAGCAAAGAGAGAGAAATTATAAGGTTTGCTATGCTCAAAATTATTCCGTGGACACGCGCGGAGCCAGGATGGTTTCCAGCTGCATTTTGTCCTTGACAGAGTATCCTATTTTTAGGGGATAGTCATTGGCAAACTGGATGTGCACCGAATGGGAGAGCTTTCCTCCCTTGACAATTTTCTTCAGATACTCAAGAGAATATCTGCTTTTGATAACTTCATTCGTTTCAGTATGGATCTTGATGCCTTCTCCCTGCGGAAATTCCACATGCGCATCATTGAGATTGGATTCAGCCTGCAAAAAGAATTTATTTTTTTCTATGAAGAATGCAACGCTCTCCCCAAAGACACTCATGTCATTCACTGCTTCTTCAAAGAGGCCAGCAGGCGCTTCTATTGCAGCAACAAATTTCAGGTCAGGAATTTTTTGTTGCTTTTCTTTGATGTCAATCAATGCCAAGTTGAAGGTTCTCGTGCTATCTCCTTTAATCTGCACTTTCAGCCTGTTCTTCTCTTCATCAAGTTCTAGTTTCAATACATCACCAGGCTTCGTACGCTTCAGCACAGCCTTCAGGTTGTCCAGGCTCAAGGCAATGACTGTAGGCTTTTCCACACTGTACTCAGCAAATGCAGAACCCAAAAGTTTGAAGACAATCAGTGCAGCATTCGCAGGGTCAATAGCTACCACTTCAATTTGATCCTTTTCTATCTTGAACTGGATTTCATTCACGAGTTCGGAAATGACTGCCAGAGGTTCAACAAGATAGCGCGGTTCTTGCAACGTCAGTTTCATAAGCCCCCCAACAAAACTGCAGTTCGTACTAACTTTATAATGGTTTCGCTTCAATTTTTTTTAAGAAAGTAATTTTTTCAAGCGTTGATAGAGCTGTTTGTCTATGGTGCTGAAATCCTGCACAAAATCCACCTGAACCGTAAATCCTTCTCCTGCCACAGGAATTAAGGTTCCAAAGACGCGCAAATAAGCATAATCCGGTGCATGCTCAAAAATACAGCGAATTTGTCCTGTACCATCATCCAAGAAAAAATCTTGATCGGTTTTTGAAATAATCATCCCAGCAAGTACAATCTGGATATCTCCCTGCTTAAGATCGCGAATGAATTTCTCTGCATAGGGTTTTCGAATAAATTGCGGCATAATCTCACTAGGTTAATACTGTCTCCAAGTATGATTACATTTCACGCACTTCAGGAAGCGCGTTTCAGCTTCGTCAGCAGCCCGGGTTTGGACTCCCCAATAGTAGGCTTCAGGATGGCTACATTTCGGGCATTGTTCTGAAGTTTTTGGCAGCACTTCAGGTTTTTTGTCAATGATTTCAATAGACTCTTTCTCTGACCTTGCTGACTTTTCGTGCAGTACAAATTCTTGTTTTTTTTGCGACGTGTATCTGCAGTTCCCACAGGCGAGAATCACCTTTCTGTCATCTTTGCGCGGAAGCAGAATGGATCCGCATTTCGGACAAAACATAGTTATGGCCCCCCAATCATGGCGATGAACAGGAGTTTGATCCATCCCAGGTAGGGAATCCGGAAGACTGCAACTCCTGTTTGTGCAATCTGTTCCTCTGTCACTGGCTGCGGATCTACGATGGTATTGTGATCCCCTTTAGTGATAAATTGCCGTTGCGGTGTTTCCTCAAGAGCAATCACCCGATGGATAATGGGATAGCTGGAAATGCTGTTTTGGTACACAATGACCTCTCCTACTTTAATAGCTTTCGGTTCTTCTCCATGAAGGACAATAATATCTCCTTTATTGAAGCCTTGGGAAAAACTGAATGCTTGAAACTGTTCTTGAGTAATGTTATAGGCTGCATAAAACTCCTTGTTATTCCCCCACCAGACAGCAAATGTCTCATCATGTTCCATGCTTCCCGAGACTACTGCAACAATGGGATAGTCGGTGTCCAGCATCCACCCAATGCCAGGATACAAGAGAAATTTCACAATAAGAAAAGCAAGAACAAGATTAACGACCCAGCTCCAGAGAGAATCATCATGCCAGAGAAAGTGCCAGAGCTTTTTCAGAAGAGACATTGGTTCATCGCAGAAACAAGGTTATAAAAAGATAACGGAAAAAAGAAAAAACTAATCCAGTCTTACGCGTACTTGATAGGCGCAATGATGGTTATCTATGGGATGGTTATCTATGTTATCTATGAAAACCTGGAACGTATTTTCCGATTCCTCAAGAGATCTTAATTTTCTCTCTAGATCGTAAATGCGTCCGGGCAATTGAAATTGGGACCATCGTGATGGACTAAAGATTCTGCTGTAAAGAGAGACATCACCTTGTGCGAGGATAATGGTATGCTCTCCAGAAAGATCGTCAATGTTCTCTCTGAGTCCATTCAAGGTAATTTTTTCTACGCAAGGTCGCGAGGCAACTTGAATATCAGATCCCTCATATTCCCCTGCATCAGGATAGAAAGCAAAGTCCTGTTGACCAGGCCATCGATAAATGGGCGTTTCTCTCGATTGCACATCAAAAGTATAATCATAAACACCAGGTTGGGTATTAATAGGTCCTTTCCTGCTATACTCTCCTGTAATATCGGCATTGCCCACAATAGCAATCACTGCAAGAACACCCACAATCATCCACAGAAGACGCCCTTGGGACGGCGTGCTTGCCTGAATCTGCACAGCTTGATCTGATTTTGTCAAATGCAACACCTCTGAAATGTTTTAATTTGTTAAA
>CAYIRJ010000020.1:0-12748 GCA_964365915.1 Candidatus Woesearchaeota archaeon | reverse complement strand
CCAATGAAATCTCTTAAGTCTTCTCTGAAGCAATGCCCAGAAGCATGCACATCTTTGAATAATCTCAGTCCTCTGTCAACAAGTTTTTTCTCCATGTTCGCCCGGTTCGTGATATTTGGCTCGGTAGGAATGACTTTATTGCTAAAAATCACAAAATCATCTCTCTGGAATGCAAACGGCAGTTCTCCTGAAGTCATCCTTCCTAGTACAGAGTGCGGCTCTCCCTGCCCTCCCGTAGCAACCACAACGCATCTATCCAATCCTTTTTTATGATAGCGCTTTAATCCTTTCATGATCTCTCCTTTGTAGCCAAAAATATCCGAAGTCTTGGTATAATGGCTCACTCCCACATCTTCAGCAGCGCTCACGTATTTCATGAAGCTTCTTCCCAGCAGCACAACATCCCGATCCATTTTGTGCGCAAAATCCATCACGCTTCTAATTCTTGCAAGATGCGAGGCAAAGCACGTGACTACAATCGCTTTTCCATCAGTGTCCTCGTCCAGCATCACTTCCTTCAGCATCTCCCTGGCAACCTTCTCGCTCGGAGTCTTACTCTCCACATTCGCATACAAACCATCAAGGACTAACGCTTTTACTTTTCCAGATTTTCCCAGTTCCTTGATGCGTTGATAATCAGGCTTCTGTCCCAGTACAGGATGATTGTCCAGCTTGAAATCATTAGCATACAGCACAATGCCTTCAGGAGAATGCACTGCAATCAAACTAGTAGAAGGGGTGCTGTGTGTAATGTTGATGAATTCAATTTCCAAATGCTTTCCCAATTTCAAGGACGTACCGTTGTTGATGCTGTGAAATTTGTTGGGAATCTGGATGCCATCATCTTTCAAGATATTTTTGATTACTTCCATGGTAAAGGGAGTTCCGATAAGGGGAGCTTTGTAGTCCTGGGCAAGATAAGGAATTGCTGCACAATGGTCAAGATGGCAATGGCTAACCAAGATGCCTTTCACGTGTTTTTTATAGGATTGCAAAACAGAGTCATCAGGAATTGCCTCTGCTCTAATCATATTCGCTTTGCCAGCAGTGAGCCTGTTTCCTCCTGCTTCCTCAAAATCCGCCAATTTCTGGATGTTAAACCCCATGTCAAAGCAGACCGCATCATCACCAGAAGAAGCAAACGTCATATTCCTGCCCACTTCACCATATCCTCCGACGCCGATAATGTCCATGTTCGTTTGCTTCTGTGTTGTTTTATATGCCTATCGCTATGCTTGCGTTGCCCTTTTGCTCAACGCATTGGTAAGCAGGACCAGCAGAAATACTCCCGCAACAACTCCGATCACCAAGAGCAGCATCTCCTGCACTCCTGCAATGCCGCTCTGAAATACCATCAGCTTCTTCAGCATGCTTTCTCCGATGACAAAAGGATTGTAGGATGCAATCTTCTTGATCACCACAGGCAGAGTTTCCAAGGGAAGAATAGTATTAGAAAAGAAGAGGAAAATGCTCGAAATAGAGATTGCAGCAAGAATGCTGGTTTCTTCACTCCTGAAAAGATATCCTATAATCATCCCAAGAAAGATGAACAAGCTCGCGAACAGGAACAGAACAAGCAGCATTCCCGGAAGCACAGCAAACAATGCATCTTTGAAGAAGTAAAAGGCAACAGCAAGCACAATAACGAGTTGCAGGAAAATAATAAGTATATTCGTCAAATAATTTCCTAAAATAAATAAAGCTTCGCTTGTGGGAGAAATGAAGTTCCTGAAGTAAGAGATGCCTGTTTTCTCCCGAATAATTAAAAGAGCAGACAGCAACACTCCCATAAACATGACAATCATCATGATTAATGTAGGAAACAAGTAATTCAGATGGGTTTTCTTTGCAATTACTGGTTCAATGCTGGTGCTAATAGGGCTGACCAGCTTCCCTGCACTAGTTGATGCGATCCCACTTACCTTCTGGTCAATGCCCTGGATGGCACTTTCCAGCTTCGCAGCTTCCTCTTCCTGCTTATTAAAATTGTTCTTCAGCGCATCCAGCACTCTTCGCGCGCTGTCGCGGTGTACCGCACTTCTTTCCAGCATTGCTAACTTTTCGCGCAAGGTTGCTTTGCTTCTTCCCACTGCCCCTAAAATGCCGTTGACGCTCGCATTGTACTGCTGCCTCAGCTGTTCTGCCTGCTCTTCAATCGTGTCAAATTCCAGTTCATTTTCCAAGAATGCAAAGCGTTGCTCTCCCAGCAAACGATCAGATTCTTGCAATGACGTCAATCCTGTCTGGCTGGTATGAGTAATCTCCATGGGTGATGCCTTCACATGCTCAAGCTGCTCTTTCGTAAAAGTCAGCACTTCCAGAATGCCTTTCGTCAATTGCAAGCTAATTTCCTCGCTCTTCGTTTCCACCTGGGAAGAAATCCCTTCAATAACTAAGTACACCAAATTGATCCGGGAAGGATCCACATAAAAGATGATCTTGGATTCCTTTTCAATGCTTAAATCTCCAGGAAAAATGCTGCACACATGAATGGTTCCTGCTTTCAATTCTTCAATGCAAGTTTCTTTACTTGCTAACTTTTCTACTGTAAACTGCTTGCCTGCAAGTTCCTGCACCAAAGATTCTCCAAGAGAAGTATACTGATCTGCATACACTCCCACGCGGATGCCATAAACACTGGAAGTATTGAATGCAGTTCCCACTAATAAAATCAGGAACAACGGACCGAAGAAAACAATCAAGGCAGAACCCTTGCTTCTCAGAATAAGCTTCAAGTTCTTTCCAATAATCTTTCCCAGCTTCCGAGCAAAACTCACCTCTTTCTTCCTCCTTATTTTTCGTTCACAATTTTCATAAACACATCATTCAGGCTTGGCTTCCGGATGTCCACGATATTGATTTTGTCCTTTTTCTTGGCAACTGCTTTCATGACCTGGTGCAATACCTGTTCTCCCGGAGCGTTGCAGTGGATGATAAAGGTATTCCCGCGCTGCTCAGTCTTTTTCACATCATTCTTCTTTAAGGAACGAGTCACATACTCATACTTTCCCGAGGCAGTTTCTAAGTGAATCTCCTCATTCTTCCCATACAGGGAGCGCAGCTGCTCAATACTCCCCACATGCACTACCTGGCTATTGTGCAGCACTGCAACCTGGTCGCAGAGCCTTTCCATTTCCCAAAGCAAGTGCGAGGTCACAATGATGGTAGTTCCGGCATCGCGGATCTGCTTGATCAGTTCTATCATCTCTCCGCGAAGTCTCGGATCAAGCTCTTCCGTAGGCTCATCCAGGATCAGCACCTTAGGAGTATGAATCAAGGCACACGCCATGTCCAGCCTGCGCTTCATTCCTCCGCTCAAATTTTCTGCAACAATATGCCGGACGTCTTCCAGTTGTAATTGCGATAAAATTTTGGTAATGTTCGCAGCAATAGTCTTTTTCTGCAACCCATACAATGTTCCAAAGTAATGCAAATTCTCTTCCACTGTGAGCTTGGGATAAAAGGAATTCGTCTGTGTGGCAAATCCAAACTCTTTCCTGACTTGATGTAATCCTCGATCAATTCTTTTCCCTTGGTAGAGCACCTGTCCTTTGTCAGTTCTGTAGAATCCTACGATGGAGTTCAGTAACGTAGTTTTTCCTGATCCAGAAATGCCGATAATGCCAAAAATCTTTCCTGCAGGAATATCTAAATTCACATCATGCAGAACCACCTTTCTCTTGAATTTTTTAGAAACCCCTATCACCTCAAGCAAGGAATCCATGAACATTCCCAGGCCAAAGATATTTAAAAAGGTTCTCTTTGTAGTGGTGGATGGGAAAGGCAAAAACAATAGGAACAACAGTACTGGTGGTGCTATTCATCCTGCTCATACTATTTACAGTGTTCGAGCGCATCTCCAGAGAATGTCAAAAAGACAGTGATTGCCCTTCTTCTTACTATTGCGGCGCTGACTTTTCTTGCCATCCTGTGGTAGCAGGAGAGCAGCAAATCATGGTGAAAGAAAGCAATCTTATTCCTGCACTGCTGCTAGGTATTGCGATAGTTCTTGCCGCGTGGATCATCAAAAGAAAAGCGTGATTTAAATGTCACTATGTATGTTGAGGAAGCTTTCCAAAGCTATCAGAAGATTTATATACTTGTAAATCCTTGTATATCTTGGTGATTACTGTGATTCTCTATAGCAAACATGCCATAGAGAAGATGAATGCTCTTGGAATAGAACGGAGTGAAGTGGAAACACTGATCAAAAAAGGTATGAAATGGAAAGAACACTTTGGCAAAAAATGGCATGCACGTATGTATGGGATTGAATGCGTATTTGAAAAGCACGAAAATGATCTGTATATCATCACTGTTCACCCTGAAGGAGATTGATGACAATGAAATGTATCTTATGTAACGGTGCATTGGAAGAGAAACTTGTTGAACATAAAGAGTTTGGAATACATCTTGGTAAATTTAAAGCACATGTTTGTAAACATTGTGGAGAAGTTTATTTTGATAGTGATAGTGTTGATAGTATCCAGAAGAAATCCAAGAAATTAGGTTTATTTGGTCTTGCATCCAAAAAAACACGTGTGGCTCAAATTGGAAATAGTCTAGCCATACGCATCCCAAAGGATTTGGCACATTTTGTAGATTTGAAGAAGGAACAAGAAGTGAAAATTATCCCTAAAAGTAAAAAGGAAATTCTTCTTGAAGTGAAATAGCATGGTCAAAATTCTGTAACTGAGTAAGGTCATTTTATTTAGCGAATTGATTTCTGAACCTTGAATAAGGCGGTTTGCTAGACATTGATAGCGTGATCAAAAGAAAAGCGTGATCCCTGTTGATAGGAAGAAAGATGTTCCGGATGCAGTTCAACCACGTAGCGTGCTTTTTCCTTTGGCCAGTACATCTGGAAAGGCTTTGCAAGTGCAGCATCAATAACTTTTTTATCTGCATCCAGCCAGAGCACGCCAATCTCCATGAATACAAAGAACATGTCAATGCCAGCACCTATGCGTGTGCTTCTCTTCAAGTCAAAGATCCATGCAGTATGATGAGGAATATTCGTTCTAAAACGCAGTCCCCAAAACGCAGAAAATCCTTGTAAATAATGCATCCGAAATCGCGTCATTCTCTCTGGCTTCTTATTTTTCCATACACCACATGATACTGCCCACTAGATCCTGTATAGCTCACATTCAAGATGCCGCTGTAACGATCACCGGTAATAGGAATGCCGCATCCCAAAATAAGTTTCTCTTCCTCTCCATCAGTCAATCCATTCGTTGCTTCCATAAAAGCCTGGTTACATCCTTCACTGCTCAGTACCGTAATGTTAAAAGGAATCAGCTTCTGCCCAAATTCATTTCTCACAACAAGCTCGATGCTGTTCGTGCTAACCTTCCAGGTCACGCATTCCACTTTCGAAAATAACTCACATTCATCAGGAAAGTATTTTGCAGGGCTGAAAAAGCCGTAGTACATCAGTGCTCCTACTGCAGCTGCAATGCCAAGGACAGCCCAGCCATAAGTCATCAAGAACTCTGTCGCTGCCTGCCCTCTTTTTTTATGCATGCTATCAAGAAGAAACAATTGTATTAAAGGATTTCGCTTAATAACTGACCTCGCCAAACACCCATCCCTTGCGCACCCGCAAAATGCCCTGTTCAACTCTGCCTTCAACAAATTGCACATCCATCCTCGTTTTGAAATCAGATCCTATCATTCCTAGTGTGCAGTTGCGGAAAACAAATTTCTCTTCTTCTTGGTAATCCAGCCCTCGATCAGCAGCAACGCGGTACGGGCATGCATCTAAAGAAACAGTAAACATGCCAAGATCTCTGTCCCTTTTTGTCCAGGGATGCACCATATTTTTGAAGCTCAGCTCAATGCCGCTTTCTGCAATCTTCACGTTGCTGCAAGTAATTCCACTAACAGGAAAATAGCACGTATTCGGCAAAAGAGTAAAGATACCATCAAGCAATTGGGCACGCGTCTTCTGCAGCACAGGATCAGGAGAAAGGAAGAAGGTCAATACCACAATCATTGCTAACAAAATCATCAACACCCGATTCATAAAAATAAGAAAGAAAGAAGATATAAAAAGTTATTCAATCTGTGTGGCAATGCTTCCCCGCCTTCTATGATAAATTATACTTGCTCCTGAACCTTCGCTAAAGCTAACATTGAGGTCTGCTTTGAAACGATCACCCACATTTCCAAAGTTGCCTGCTGCGCAGGTAATGGTGATCTTCTCTTCCTCTCCATCAGAGAGAATAGGTTGAACTAGACATAAGCCGCTTCCGCTTGTTGCGACAAGGCTGAGTGCAGAAGTGCACGTTCCCTGATTAGGAGTACTAATAGTAAGGTTGAAACACGATACTTGCACTCCCAGTCCATTCTGTACCACAAATTCAGCAGTAGTAGTGCTTATCTTGAAATTGTTACAGCTGACCCCAGGAAAGATGACACAACTCGTAGGCAAGAATCGTGCTGGATTTAAAACGCCAAAGTAGGCTAAGGCACCAATCGCAATCAACACAACAAGAATGGCCCAGCCATAGGTCATTAAGAACTCCATGGCAGACTGACCGCGTATGTTTCTGTTCATGTCTCTCCCTCTTGTTTTTTTAAAATAAATAAAAAAGATACGATATTACTCGTATCGTGAGGCAATCTGCCCTTTGACAGAATGCGCAACTGTGCTTCCTTTATCTGTATAATTCAGCTCAACATCCTCACTATATCCATCACCCTTGACTCCCACAGTCAAACCAGTGAATGCACAGCTTAATAGCTCTCCTGTAGGCCAGTCTGTTCCTGTCCACCCTACACCCGTACAGACCGCAGTGCTGGATTCAATATTCAAGCTCCAAAGCGTCATTGCTCGAGCTCCACCATTTCTTAATAAAATCGTAGAAGTTCCATCTGCCCTGACAATGAAATCATCACACGAAACACCAGGAACAATCGTACAAGATTTAGGAAGGAGACGTTGGGGATTTAACACTCCAAAATAAGCTAAAGCGCCAATAGCAATGAGCACAATCAAAATGGCCCAGCCATAGGTCATTAAAAATTCTAATGCTGCCTGTCCTCTTTTTTTATGCATCGTAATAGTCACCTCTCATAATAATTGATAAGAAATCTCAGGGAGAGGTCCTTTATAAACCTAACGGTCAACACGAGAAGGGAAAGCAAACATTATAAAATTAAGAAAGATAACACAAGCAGAAAAGAGGCGATGATGACAAGAGAATTCTCAAGAAGCAGAAAGAAGAAAGGAAATGACACTATAAAAATAAACAAGACAGCCTTTTCAAAAAATGAACGCGTGCAAAAAAAGATCAGGCACGGCCAGGTGTCCACAGAGTATTTGTTTTTGCTCGGCATGATTTTGATTATTTTTATTCCTGTAATTATTTACTCATTTGGAAAAACTAATCAAGAGTTGCGCGATGCACAATTAGAAGAATTAATGCTCAAGCTCCAGCAGTCAGCCAACACCATGCATTTGTTAGGAACCAGCAACCAAGAAACCATTGATGTACATATCCCTTCCAATGTTGCAGGCATTGTGATGAACAATCGCAAGGAAATTGTGCTCCAGATCACTACTCCCTTAAGTGGCGGGCCATCCACTGCTGACATCAGCATTCCCACGTATGCGTATATGGTAGGCCAGATGGATGCAAAGAAAGGGTTGCATCGTGCTGTGGTCTGGGCCTTCAATGAAAGCCATGTCAGGATAACCGATGTGATCAATCAATGAAACAAGGGCAAGTCTCCATAGAAGCCATCTTTGCCATAGGCATGATGCTGCTCATGTTCACTATTGTCATTACCATAAGCTACCTCAAAAGACAGGATGCAATAAAGCTCGAAGAATACATTGAGACGCGTGCAGAATGCCTACGTCTTGCAGATGCCCTCAGCAGCGTGTTAACCTTAGGTCCAGATTCCAACATTACCCTATCCTTGTATTACAAACATAGTGTTGCTAATTCTAGTATCATTTACAGTTATGCCAACGCAAGCACCCAGCACGTGACCTTCTGCAATTATCTGGGCAGAGTAGGACCGTATACGAATTTGTCAGGAACAATGACTATTGCAAATACTGCAGGAAATGTCAGCGTGGAGAAATGAAGTTTTAATCATTTATCTTATTTGCAATTTATTTCACACAAGAAATCGAACAACAATGCAAGATTAAATAAGGTTCATATTTCTTAAAGAATAAGTGCTTCAGGAATATCACCCTAAGCATGAGAACTAAGTGTCCAGAAATTATTTCCGCTTGTTATTCTGACCTGAGTAGGTAATTATAAAAATACTGATTCATTGCGCAGAGGTATGGAAAAAAGGGGTGGATTAAAAGTAAAGATTGCAGGCATCATTTTACTGATTCTTGTGCTTCCTTTCTTGGCGCATGTCCTTTTTCTTCCTATAGAGTTCAATCAGTTCCAAATCCAATCCACAGAATTGCGCTACGCTACTATCTCGGGAAGAATGATGGAAGACCTGCTGGTCTCTGCCTATAGTTCAGGACTTAACATGCTGTTCCAGAAGCATCCTCCCAAACCACAAGTGGAAGATACCCAAGCCTTCTTCGCATATGTGTTTTCTTACCTCCCTTCACGAATCATTGTCTATCCCACCGAGGGATTTTACTATTATCATGTAAAGCTCAAGGATGCTGCAGTCTCAGGCAATCTCCGCGTTGCCGATCTCAACAAAGGCATTCTGCATCTTGCTTATTTCACCCTGCCCTTGAACACCAGCATCTTCTATCTCGATATCACAAAAAAAGATGGCCTGACCATAGAAAAAGAATCTAACTTTTCATATGCCCTCACATACAATAACAAGCGCGTTCACGTTACTATTCCGAAAACTGCATTCATTGCTCCAAAAAAGCTGCGGCTCCTTCCCGAAGAGGAATTTGTAGGCCAGATCCATGACGAGTCAGGAATCAAGTTCTTCCTCATCTACAACAATAAAACATATTCCTTCTATAATGTAGTGAACGAGGAGGAGGTTACAGAACGCTTTGAATCACTTCCAGGAGATCATCTTCGAGGAAAGCGCACCGACTTCCTGTATTACCATGACATAGCATATGCACGAAAGATATTGGCAGGAGTCTACATCAAGAATGTGGAAGCAAACAATTTCTATGACGGCCCGGGAGACCAGGTGCCGTATCAGTTGAATCTGCGTTCCAAGCTCACTGCAGTTTACCCGCAAACACTACGAGGAGCAGGCACTGATGATCAGGGAGTCTATCTGAACACCTCAGAGTGGATGCGCATTGCAATTTCTCCCTATCTCCGTTACTCATTTTACGATGATGTTATAACAAAAACAAGAAACTGCCTTCCGCAGCAGCAGGACAAGAATCTCTTCTGGACTTGCATTACTCAAGAAGAGTGGAACACTCCTGCATGGAGATTGCACATGAAAGAAGAACTCAGGAAAGAAGGAAAGATCTGGAACGATCCTCGGGAACCATGAAGCAAGGCCAAGTGATTATTACAGACATTCTCATTGCCGTAGGATTAAGCGTCGTGGTGCTCGCCTTTTTATTAGTGACCTTGAACTACTACAACCAGAAATTAGCATATGACATTGAATTCACCGACATGCATAACAAGGCCTTGTACATTGCAGACTTTCTCGCATTTTCTCCTGGAGTGCCTTCGAACTGGAGCCCCACCAGTTTTATCTTGCCAGGGGTGGCAGCAGAAGACAGGAGAGTCTCCTATCCCAAATTGCTGAACTTTTCCCAGACAGACAAAATGCAAGTGAAGGACGCGTTCAAGATCCGCCAGTACAATTACAGCTTGATCATGTACTACCAGCATAATAACACTCCCATCGTGGGAGCAGGGGAAACCTGGGCAGGCCAGTCCAACATCTCAGCAGCATCAAGGAGGATTGTCATCTACGGAAATGAAACTGCATACATTGACTTTATCATCTGGAGATAAGCAGGGAGCAATCTTCTCCTTAGATGTAGCGTTAGCGATCTTGCTCATGGTCATTGTCCTGGCAAGCGCGGCATACTACACTGCTTCAGCAGAGGAAGCTGCCCGCATCAAGCAGATGCAGCGCATCGGATATGACGTAGTTTCCGTATTAAATTATCTGGAATACTTCCATACACGGGACAACCTTACCGTGCATGAAAAAGCTTTGAATGTAACCCCTGATGCTTATAACATCAAGCTCAACATCACAGGAAACTTTCCCGGCCCTTCCTTAGTAACCAACAGCACCATTGATTATAATTTGACTGTCATCTCAGGAGCAATTCCCATCCAGATCTACAACAAGTCAACGCAAACACGCTACGCAGCAGTCGCGAGGTTTTACCTATGGCCAAACTAAACAAAGGAGTCATGTTCACCCTAGAAATAACCTTCTTTGTTCTGGTAATCTTTCTTTTAGGGTTCCTGACGTTCAAGAATTCTCTTGCACTGAAGAAAAATATTGGGGAGACTGCAGAACTGGAAGTGGTCAAAAACAAGTTTGCTGCAGTCCAGCAAGTCTACAGGGAAATCTTCCACAACACCACCGAGTTCAACATGAGCGTCCAAGGATCAGGCTTGTTTTTCCTGCATCCCATGCTGCCCAGTCTTGCATTATTCGATTCCCAAACCGCAGGCTTTGAAAGTTACATGAGCACTGCCATGCCGGAAATAGTCATGAGCAAGCGGTTCACTCCCACCAATCTGAGTTTGTTATGGCAAAACAGCACAGGAAAATTCCATCACTATCGATTATTCCAGGGAGCTGCAAGAATCATCAGCGTAGATTATGATCCAGAAGTAACGTTGTATGACTTCCGTGTCTACAGCCCTGACGGAAACGGAACTCCCGTCTTCACCCGGATTACTCCAGGATTCGTCAATGTCTCAGTTGCAGTCATCGGCCAAGGTGATTTCCTAGCGCAAACCTCAAAATTCGTTAATCCCGCTTCTGTAGCAACAGACAGCGCAGTCAGCATTGGCGGATTCAGCAACGTCGTCAATATCAGCATCAGCAGCAACAAGCTAAGATTCTCTGACTTTCTGGGAAATCCTGGCAACCTTACTGTGCGCACGCATATCAAGACCACTGCCCAGGAAGTGTACCTTCCTTCTCGCATTGCAGTGCTGGAAAACAAGGCAGCAAAGAATGCTACTCCAAGGGTGTATTGAAAGTTAATCAACATATACTTTGATTCATATTAATGAAGTCTTTTTTTCATGTAAAGACCCTTTCTTAAACGAAAAGCAAATCTTCCATTATTATATAACATAGGAGAGCCAATGACCGTATCACAACCATTGCACTTTAATTGGGGTACATCCTGCAAAGAGGAAACGCGATACTGTAATCTTTCCAATTCTGGCGGATGGAAAATACGATTTAAATAACATCTCAGGAGGTTACCCATACCATCCTTTTGATAGGTCATAAGATAAGTACTACACTGAGAACAAGAAATCTCAAGAAAATGAGCAATCCCACCACGAGCACGGCGATACTTATCGTTTTTTAATTCAAAATCTGATCTTATCATTTAATTCCCAATCTTTTACTAATCTTTTTGTGTAGACTTTTTGCTATCTTCCTTATGTTGCCTTTATTAATAATGATTTCGTTAATTTGTGTTTTATTTTTCATACGCTTAAAATTTTTGATTTCTTTTTTGGCGATTATATATCTATCCTTTTCACTTTCTCGTTCATTACCCGATAATCTCTTTTTTAACGTTATCAAATCAGGAGGTAAAACATAGAACACCAAGGTTGTATAGGGAATAGCCTTCTGTAAATACCCGATTCTCTTAAAAGGCCAGTCTATAACTGGAATTTTTTTCTCTTCAAAAATTATTCGATGTATATCTGTTATTGAAGGTCCATAAAAATTACCATATAAATGACTAGGACAAATAATCTTCTTCTTTTTTACAAGATGTGTGAAAGTTCCATAATTCACATGAATCTTATCGTTCTCGTTTTTTCTTGGCGCTCTCGTGGTATAAGGCCGAACATACTCATATTTTGAAGAGTATTGCTGGCATAGCTTTCTAATTAAAGTTGACTTTCCTACTCCTGGCGCACCTGCGAAAAGGACTAATGTATTATGAATCATTCCTGATACCCCTAATATCCTCCTTTAGTTTGAGGATACTTTCTTCTATTTTTTCGGGTTGAAAAATCGTTTTTAAGATATAGTAAAAATCGAGATTATAATTAGTTGCAAGATTTTTAATAAACTCAACATGATCGTATAATTCTTTCTGATCTATTTTCATATCAAATTTTTGTATTTTAGAATATATATACTTAATCGATATATTTTTATATTAATATATACCTTATATGTTTATGAAAGAGAAAAGAAAAATTGTAAAATCGGGAAATACAAGTTTTACATTAGCTTTGCCCATAACTTGGATAAGAAGGCATGGTCTTGATAAAGGCAGTGAAGTACTACTTATAGAAGATGATGCAGGGGATATTATTATATCGACAGAGCGCCCAGTTATTGAGAAGGAATCAATTACTACTATAAAAATTGATGGAAAATCTCTAGAAACGATTAGTTTTGAGCTTCTTCAGGCTTATATCAATAATTATCAAACTATAATTTTAGAAGGAAAAGAGATACGAACTAAAACCGCATCTGTTATGAACGAAATAAAAAAATACATTGGATTGGATGTTCTTGAACAAGGAACTACACAAATTACTATCAAAAGTTTTCTTACCATAGATCGAGAATTTGCACCCCACATCATAAT
>CAYIRJ010000019.1:0-13189 GCA_964365915.1 Candidatus Woesearchaeota archaeon | reverse complement strand
TGTTCTGCAAGATGCTTGGCAAGATAATCATTCGGGGAATAAGAATCTCCTGCTGCTCGTAAAAGCAATGCTAGATCCACATAAATACCTTTAAATGCAGCAGGGCTTAATCGTACTGCATGCTCCAGTTCTGAAGGCAGGGCTAAATCTTTGGATGCAAGTTCTACACAGCCAAAAGGATTGGATCCTTGGATGACTTTTTCCGCTGCATCATATTGAAAGATGTTGAGAACATTTCTTGCGTTTTCGCTGTATTTCTGGATGCGATTATGATATTCGGCAAGCATGGCTTCATCAGCCAAGACTCCTAGTTCTGGATATGATTGATCTTCTGGAACTAATTTTATCTTATTTGAGATTAGCATATCCTCTCTGAGCAATCCACTCTTATTTAAACCTTTCTATTTGTTACCTCTTAAAAGAAGTTACTAAAACCATTTCCCTAATCCTTCTTGTTTTTCCGAAGGCTTGCCAAAAATGCTCTCAATTCTCGCTTTGGTAATGGCAAGGCTTTGCTGCAAATAAGGAGAAAGAGCATATTTCGTGGCAAGTGCCAAGCTCGGTTCTAAGTATTTGATAATGCTTCCCTCAGCAATCGTAAATATAATTCTCCCCCCACATGCTAAGCATTTGCCCACTAAAGGGGGCCTGCGATATTTCTCATTGCATTGCACGCAGCGAAATTGCTGGGACGAAAATTTTCTCAAATTCCCTCTGATATCTCTGATGAAATGCCTTTCAATAACCAAGCGAGCAACATCTGCCTGATCAACAGCCCTGATCTTTTCGGCAACATCCATTTGTTTCTCAACCTTTTCCTGCATAGTAGGAATAAATTTGTAAGAACTGCAGCGCACCCCATTGTTAATGTCCGACGTATCATGAGTAAACATGAATCCAGATGATTCTCGTTCTGTACCGAGATACTTGCTGACGCAATCAATTTTAACTTCTTTAGGTGATTTGTATTCTTGTGCAGCAAGATAAAGATCTAGAGGATACTTGTCAACAATATCCATGTCAAAGACCATGTCATCCACGTCTTTAGGAACAAGCACAGAAGTAAGAACCAAAGGTTCATCCTGTTTTGCTCCGCGATGGTTGGATAAATAAAAGTTAGAAAAATTTAGGAAAGCATCCATCAACATCATCACGCAGGCCTCATCACCATCAGCGTCTCTACGCATAATGCTATGAAAATAGGGATGCGCATACAGCACCTGCACCTTGGAAAACCCTATCACTCTTCCGACAATGCCAGCAGAAGTATGGGGACTTAATCCGACAACCAAGCTTCCAACCACATCCCATTTGCTCTTGAAATTGTAAAAACGCTCAGTCGTATACACTCTTTCAAGCAAAGAGTCAATGAATCTTCCAATATTCAATAAAACAACATCTGCTCCTTCATCAGGGCTATCAGGAGATGCAGGCAGCACAATATCCTGCGGCAGCAATTCAAGAATTTGGTCTTCATTTTCCAGGGGTTTGCCATACACATCAGCAGCATATCCGAGCGCCCTCAATTTTTCAAGAGAAGTGCCAACTTCCTTCGGCTTAAAATGCGTCAAAGGCATTTCTGTCATGTCGTAGCGGATTGTTCCATCTTTATTGACATATAAGTTATGCATTGCTCGCAATATCCCTTTCGTCAAATGCTCAGGGATATGGCTGTCATTCATCGTTCCCCGCACACCCTTAACGAGTTCAGGATAAGATTGCACCCCTAATGTTTTAAGTGCTTGATCAAAATAATGATGAATGTCAATTTTGCGGTAGGTATAAGGCATATCTTGGGGATGGCATTTGAGTGGTTTTACAATGCCCAAAGTGCAGGCATACAACTGCTCGGTAGTTTGTCCGCAGTGCTCACAAAGGCGATAAATAGTATCTTGCTTGCAAGGAGAACATCGAAACAATGCAAATTGCGAGGTAACAGTCCCTTTTTCAAGCGCGCTTTGGAATGACCTCATTCTCCCTCCTTCATTACCCACGGGAAACAAGACTTGAGGACTCCCTTTCAATTTTCTCATTTTCGCTTTCTCTGGTCTCCCCATACGCGCCCCGATAAAGGTGCCGTCTTTATCGCGAATAATACTTCCTGATTTCAGTTGAACAATAGCAAGCACTGATGTCCCATCAACAAATGTAAAATCTCCTCCCAAGCTAAAGAGAAGTGCTTGCGCCCATTCCCCTTCAATAACCACATGCTCTTTAACCACCACGCGATGCGGCACTCCCAACAGTTCAAGCGCGCGTTTCGGATCAGGCTGATCTGAAGGGCAAGTTTCCAAGGGAAGAATAATCTTGTTTTCTGTAATGGTGGATTTCGAAAGCCACTGAAGAAGCAGTTGAAACTGCTCTTTACTAATCGCATTCCAATGATACGTGTAGCGAGGATGCAAAGGCTTGCCGCTTCTTGCAAGAGCAAGTGCTTCCTCTATGGAAAGTATGCGGCGATCAATGCCTGTTTCTTGCATGAACCAATCTTCATTATAACCTACGGGAACAAGAGGGTGACCCCGATTAAGAAAATCTCCATAATTAATCAGCAAATCTCCAAGATAAATAATCTCCACAACATCATCACAAATCTTCCTTGCAGTCACTTCGTCTTCAACAAACATCACACTGCCATCCTTCAGTTTCACGATCGGTCCTTCAATCGTATCGCAGCTGGCAATCACTGTAGATTTTCCAGGACGCTCAACTTTTAATTGAGTTCCCACAGCGATGAAGCTGTCCACAATAACCATGGTGGCAGGATGAATGGCCTGTGCTGAAAAACCAGAATTGCGCGCTCTTCCATAGCGCAAGCGAAATCCCCCATGCACCAGAGGATGTGTCAATACGGGTCTTCCTGCAACCACATCTTTAATGAATGTAGTATCTGGCCTGATCTTTGCGCTGTTTTCTTGCTGCACGCCTTTCGTTTTCGCGCGGATATTTTTTTGCAAGGCAACATAGTCCTTAAGGAAATGCCAGTTGCTCAGTCCAAACTCATCAATCCAAGCATTGATCTTGACAGTGTAGACTTTTGCGGCCTTCTGGCATAATCCTTCTCCCAACGTTAAGCAAGGACCATTACGGATTTTGTTCGTCTCAATTCTTTCAAGCCCTTTGTAATTGCTCACATCATATTTTTCGCTTGCATCGCCATCGATCTGCACAGGAAGATGCTCAACCATAAAAATGATTTCTTCTTCACTTGGCAAATATTGCAAGTTGGTAACTTTCTCATGATAGTCATACAGTTCAGTCACCATGCGCTTGACTTCTTCTTCACTCGGATCATACACTGCATATCCCATGTGAATCCTGATGTAATCGCAGAGTACAACAAATAAGGAAGCTGCGGTTGTTCCTGCACTGCGGATGGGTCCGGAAAAATACAAAGCAAAGTATTCGCCTTGCCCATCACGACGTCTGCGCAATTTTAATTGCACAAATCCTTCCAATGGACTCCCCACCACACCATTGGTGAGGTATGCCAATCCAACACGCATTCCTACTTCCATGGCTTCTCGTTCATCCTTGAACGTACAGAACTTTTGCTGGGCAACTTCTAAAGCTACCTTCAATGCGACCCTGGTATCTTGTACCCCATATTCCTTCTCAAGCTCAAAAACGCGCTCAATGACACCCGATCCTTTGATTTGCGGCGCGATGCTGCTAATCAGACCAACGACGCGCTCTGCCATGTTGCTTGCAAGCAAAATTTCCACCTCATCTGTAGGATCAATGTGGGATTTGCGTGCAGCATTGGCAAAAGCATAGGCTCTCTTGACTTCTTCTTGCACCTGATCAAAATACCAGTTAAGCCCCACGGTAAAACTCCAGCACAGTAATCTCCCGTGTCTTCAGGTTAACACAAGGGACCTTGCAAAAATCAGGATTGTTCCCAGTTTTCTCTTGAAAGTCTGTCTTTGCTTGCCAGCAGCTGCCGTTAATCGTCGTAACATTGTGATACTGAGAAATATCAGAACGATGCATGTCCCCGCAAGCAAAAATATCAGGAATCGGGTCAATGACTAAGGGATCATTGGCAAGAGAAGGGACATAGACAGTGGCTGCATGAGAAGGAGCAAGATGTCTTTTTTGCAGAAGGAACTTCATGAGAAGGCTAGGATGATCGCGCGCCTTCCCCAGGCGTAAGCGGTCAATAGTGTCAATGAAGTAATGAAAGCTCGCACCATGGTACATTAAGACGTTAATGCCATCGAAGTCTTGGGTGGATCCAATATTTACCAAGGTAGGGTTGCCCACAAGAATCATGTTAGGAAGTGCATGCAATCCAGGAGCATAGTCTTTGCTTAAGGGAGGCTGGGGTTCGGAATTGCGGAGCGCATCATGCTGCCCAGGGCAAAGAATAATCTTCACATCAGGACGGATAAGCCCGAAAAGCTCTGCTGCGCGTTGGTATTGTTGGAAAACATCAGTCAAGCTCAATTCTTTTTCTTGCCCAGGATACACCCCCACCCCATCAACAAGATCCCCCACAACAAAAAGATATTTCACCTTTTCAGCAGGCACTGAAGAAAGGCAGGAGTCCTTGACATTCCCATTGAGCCAGTCAATAAAGGAAAGAAATTCTTTTTCAAGAAACTTTTTTGACCCCACATGCACATCAGAAATGAATGCTGCGTAAACTTCTTCCTGCCCTTTTTTGAGGGGATGATCTGAAGGCACATCGGGAAAAAGAAGGGTGTTTGCAAAGACCACATTCTTGCCATACGTGCCGCGAATCCCAATAACCTCGTCCAGAGCAACATCCTGCGCCCGCTCGTAAGCATCCTTGCGGTCCTTGGTAATGAAAACCTTAATGCTTCCGGTGATATCTTCGAGTTGTAATTCAAGATGCCCATTTTTCGTTAACCGTTTTTCAAAAACAATACCAATCAGTGCAACTTCCTCGCGCTGTTCTTTGGTAGCAATCTTGTGGATGGAGGTTAATCCGTCATGAAGTTCTGCGCGATGCATCAGAAGTTTTCGTAATGCTTCGTAGCGGCCGCGGAAATGAAGAACAAAATCTCCTACTTCGCGTTTTTTCAAATCTTCTTTAAATGTTTTCAGCACAATAACTGGGTAAGGATCAGTTACCGCAGAAGAAGGGGTTGTTTGTTGAACTGCAGGAACAATGGGTTGGAGGATGGGGGGAGAAACAGAAATGGTTAAGGGTGGCAAAGCAGAGGGCAATGCAAGAACAGGAATGCCGGGTCGCACCAACTGCATAAATCGTTCATAGGTCTTAACACTTCTTCCCTTTTCTTTGAAGGTAATGGCACGTTCAAATTCAATCCAATTCCATTCAGAAGTATTTTTTGTCGAAAGTAAATGGAAAAAAATTTTGTTCAGAACAGCAGGTCCTTCTTGCGGTCCAGGCAGAAAGAGTTGGGTCGGGTCTATCTGCTCAGTTAAAAGCTCCGGGCTTACTAAAAGTCCTTGTTCTAAAAAATCAGTAACCTGTTCTGGTTTCATGCGCTCAAGCTTTCTTTCAGTAAGGTGTTGGTTTTTGCAATAAGAGAGTTAGGAATCCCTAAACAGATTTCGCGAGTTCTTCCATATCTCCCCTTACTAATGATCCTAGTAGTAATAATCCCAAGCATATCTAATTCAGCAATGATGTCTGAGACCCTACGCTGGGTTAACGGTCGTAACCCCCCTTTCAGACAGACTTCTTTGTAAAGCTCATAAATATCACCAGTGAATAGGGGGGATTTGTCCTGTGTCAATGCCTTGGAAAAAACAGCATATAATACCATCTGTGATTGTTTGGGTTGGGTAGTAATCGATTCAATCACCCGATCATTCTCAATTTTTTCTTCAGCCATATCAATGTGGGCAATAGTAATCTTGTTTTCACTTTTCCGTTCAGCAACTTCTCCTGCAACGCGAAGTAATTCAAGCGCCCTTCGTGCATCTCCATGCTCCCTTGCTGCATAAGCAGCACACTTACTGATGACTCCTTCTTCAAGCACATTTTCCTTGAATGCCGCGGCAGCACGTTCGTTCAAAATCTTTTGAAGCTGCAAAGCATTGTAAGGGGGAAACAGCACTTCTTCCTCGCTCAAGCTGCTTTTCACCCGCGGATCCAAGATATCAGTAAACACAAGATCATTCGAAATGCCAATCACAGAAACTTCACTCTCCTTAAGCTCTGAACTTAATCGCGTAAGATTGTAAAGAATTTCATCTCCTGTCTTTTTCACCAACTGATCAATCTCATCAAGAATGATGACAATAATCTGTTTTTCCTTATCAAGGGCATGCATAAAAGTTTTGTAGATCTCTTCTGTAGGCAACCCTGTAGCAGGAACTTCTTCCCCAAATTCCCGAGCAAGCTGCGCAATGAGTCTATATTCGGTGTCAGCAATTTTTTTCAGCTTGCAGTTAATATAAATTACTTTTAATTGGAGATTATTCTTCTCAGCGATGGACCGCATAGCTTCAGTCGTGTGTTTGACGCAAAGAGTCTTTCCCGAGCCTGTTTTTCCATAGATAAAAAGGTTAGAGGGTTTTTCTCCACGCAATGCAGGAGCTAAAATGCTTGCCATCTGCTCAATCTGCTTTTCCCGATAAGGGATCTCTAAAGGGACATAATTCCCTTGAAGAATTTTTTTGTTGAGGAAGACGGGTTCTTTCTTCAAATAATTTTCAAAAAAAGAGTCAAGATGAGTCATCGTGGCGGGAAAAAATATAAATTGATATTTAAGTATTCTGCTCATGAAACATAGATACCCACACCTCTAGTTCCTCTGGAACAAAAAAGATAAAAATAAAGGAATAAAAAGAAAAATATAATAAGTAATAAAAAATAAATATTATAATATAATAAATAAAAGATAGAAATATTTATATAATAAAAAAGAAAAAAAGAATGAATTGAACGTATTTTTCTTCATGAGATTAACAACAAAACAGAAAACAAAATAAATCACCTGAAATTCTTCCGGAAATTACCGAAACCTCTACAGGAAACCAAGGGGTAGGTGTAAAAGTAGTTTTTTTAAAATAAAACCCCCCAACTACAATAAAAATATACATATCAAACAAATGAATGATGTGATTACTTAAATCATCCAATGGGTCTTAGGTCAGGATAGTATATTAGGAATTTTGGAATATTAAGAATAAAAAAGGATATGGAGATATGATTTTTTATTCTTAATAAGAACATGTAAGAAAAGACCATCAGGAAGTTGGAAAGAAACCTTGGTTTCTTCAAGTGCACCGCACCCCTCGAAACATTTATATACTAAACACCTGTCCTCATCATTCTGAAGAGGTTACATTCCCATGGCAGAAGACGATAAGAAACATTCTCGGCAATTATTGGGAAAAATTGTAGTCACGAAATCAGGAAAGCGTTTCGGTGAAGTGGGGAATTTAACATTTGAAACAAGGACTGGAGAACTCATCCAAATCATTCTGAAAAATCCAACTGCATATGCAAGTGGACTAGACCTGGAAAAGAACCAGGGAAGCGAATTATTAATCCCTTTTTCTTCAGTCATTGCAGTAGGCGACTTTGTTGTGGTTGCTGAGGAAGACATTCTATAAGAATCCAGAACCTTTTTATAAACCCATTCTATTGTTTTCAAAATGCCTC
The DNA here is from genome assembly GCA_964365915.1 of Candidatus Woesearchaeota archaeon. Taxonomy (GTDB): domain Archaea; phylum Nanobdellota; class Nanobdellia; order SCGC-AAA011-G17; family DATDVL01; genus DATDVL01. The sequence goes on along the minus strand of CAYIRJ010000019.1, from coordinate 5,580 downwards.
TCAAATACAAAACAACAGCAGACATTCCCATTGCTAAGAAGCTCGTTGACCAGGTCATCGGCCAGCCTGAGGCAATTGAAATCATCAAGAAGGCTGCGCAGCAGCGACGCCATGTATTATTAATTGGCGAACCAGGCATTGGCAAATCATTGACAGGCCAGGCATTGGCAGAGCTCTTGCCAAAGGAGGATCTTACCGATATTGTAGTATTCCCTAACCAGGAAGATGAGAACGTTCCTTTAGTGAAGGAATATCCAAAAGGCAAAGGTAAGCAGATTGTCGAGAAATCAAGATTTCTGCAAGGCAAGGGAGCTAAATACCAGAACCTTATTTTTTACGCATTGATTTTTATCTCTATTCTATCTCCATGGTGGGTGAGGAAACAATACGGAGACATTCTCGCGGCTGCAACATTGATCAGCTCCATGATCTTCATTGCTATTTTTGTTATCTACATGGGCATGGCGAAGCGGATGAAATCAAATGTGCAGGGCCTGCCGAAAATTCTTGTGGATAACTCCGCAAATGAGAAAGCACCGTTTCTGGATGCAACAGGTGCCCACGCAGGGGCATTACTCGGAGATTGCCTTCATGACCCGCTCCAGTCAATTTTTGTTACTCAAGAGTTGCTAATAATAAATCCATTAAATGATCAACAATATATGATGCAACAAGGAACTTTGAGTATTATTGATAATTTGTTAGAGAAACATCAAAAAGAGATTATAAAAAATAGAGATAGTTACGAAGCAGCATTCCTCAATAAAAACGAATTAGTAGTCTTGGGTGAAAAGGAAACTAATATAGAACCTGTCGAAGTGCTTTCTGTAAATAGATATGAAAAAGAAGGAGAGATCATCAAAATTGTAACAGAATCGGGAAAGGAGATCACAATTACACCTGAGCACAAAGTCGCAGTGCAAGGATTCGCTGGGATTAAATATATTGAAGCCAAAAAATTAAGATTCTGGCACAAACTTTTAACATTGGATGAATAAGATTCATCTTTTCGGAAGATTTTCGGAAATTCTTTAAAAAATCCAAACAAACATTTAAAAATAAGATCATCTTTCTTCCCTCATGCGCCTTAAGCCAGAACGTATTAAGAAAATTGAAAAGATTCCCTATAAAGGCAAACTTTATAATCTTACCACAGAATCAGGCAACCTCTTCGTGAATGGGATTTTAGTCAAGAATTCAGGAGGATTAGGAACTCCAGCGCATGAGCGCATCGTTCCCGGCATGATTCATCGTGCAAACAAAGGGGTTTTATTTATCGATGAAATTGGGAATCTACAGCCTGCTTCCCAGCAAGAGCTGTTAACAGCATTACAAGAAAAAAAATATCCCATCACCGGTCAATCAGAACGCTCTTCTGGTGCTATGGTGAGAACACAGCCAGTCCCCTGTAGCTTTGTATTGGTTGCAGCAGGCACCTTAGAAACCATCAAGAAAACCCATCCTGCTTTACGCTCAAGAATCCGCGGCTATGGTTATGAAGTCAATATGAATAACGTCATGGATGATACTCCTGAAAATCGCGACAAAATTGCAGTATTCATCGCGCAGGAAGTCCACAAGGATAAGAAAATTCCCCATTTTAGTAGGGAAGCCGTGGATCACATTATTGAGGAAGCAAGAAGAAGGACAGGCAAGGCAGGCAAGCTAACCTTGCGCCTACGCGAGCTTGGGGGTTTGGTCAGGACTGCAGGGGATATTGCATTAGAAGAAAAGGCAAAGTTCGTTCAGCCATTACACATCAAGAAAGCAAAATATCTAGCAAGAACCTTAGAGCAGCAGCTCGTAGATAAGTATATTGAAGATAAGAAAGAATATGACGTCATTCTTACACGAGGAGCATCGATCGGAAGAGTGAATGGCCTTGCAGTCTTAGGAGGGGAAGGATCATTTTCAGGATTGGTATTACCCATAGAATCAGAAGTCACTCCTGGAGGCAAGAAAACCCAGTTCGTCGCCACAGGAAAGCTTGGAGAAATTGCCAAAGAAGCAGTCAAGAACGTCTCCGCTATTATTCTCAAGAATTTTGGGGAAGATCTTAAGGATTATGATGTTTTTGTCCAGTTCCTGCAAACTGCTCCAGGCGGCGTAGAAGGAGATTCTGCATCCATAGCAGTAGCAACTGCCATTATCTCTGCATATACCAAAGTGCCAGTCCGCCAAGATACTGCATTAACCGGATCGTTATCAGTGCGAGGCGAAGTCCTGGCTGTAGGGGGCATCACTCAAAAAGTAGAAGCAGCGATCAGTGCAGGATTAAAAAGGGTTATAGTCCCAAAATCAAATGAAAAGGATGTGTTATTGTCAGCCAAGGAAAAGGATAAAATTACAATCCTTCCTGTGAAGAATATCAAAGAAGTCCTTCAGGAAGCATTGATCTGGAAAGGCAAAGAATCATTATTGAGAAAAATTAAGCTCTCTTAAGGGTTTCTGAGTAGATTACTAGAAGACATAGCAAAGTCTATAACCTTATTCCTAAACCATAAGATTGAGCATCATCTCCAAAACCAGGCCCAATACTACCCAAATGTAACGTACTCTTCTGATCTGATGTTAATTTTTCTAAAAGTTTGTTGATATGATCTTGATATGCTTCTCTGGCAGGAGTATGCCACGCCACATCAAGTGAGGGATAAAATTTGTAAGCCAAAACATTCCCCAACTCTTTGCTCAACTTCCAAAGATCAATACTTGTTAATAAACGTGAAATTTCACCAATTTTAATTTGAACCAGAGACTGAGGACTTTGAGGATTAATCAGGTCAAAGATATGAAATTCCAAAGAGCCTTCTGCAGGATTAGTCAAATGAGGGGTATAAATATTTCCAACTCCAAAATAGCGCATCGTAGGAGTGTCAACTAATAAACCAGGTTTTGCAGGTATCACTTCTTGCAAGTGCCTGTCCACTGACCTATTAAAAAAAGAATCGGTTTCAAGACGATCACGCAAAAAGAGGTATATTCTCCCATCACGAGTTTGGCCGTTCTCGATCATACGCATATTATAATCCTCAACTATAAAAATATACCTTAAGCTGCTTGGTTTTCTCAAATTCAAAAGAGCAAGAACGAAACCTTTTTATAAACTCGATGGGAAGAGTCAATCATGATTATCGGATATGGACTAAATATTGTCAATGTGGAAAGGAAAAGTGTTACCGCAGGAAAGATTGAAGTGAAGTACAATCTTGCAATGGAAAACATCGAAGAAGAAAAGATGGATTCTCTTGCTCCCGGTCAGATTGCCTTGCGTATGGAATTTAAGTATGCAATTGAATATAGCCCAAAGCTGGGGAATATCTCATTACAGGGGTCAGTCTTGTATTTAACTAAGGAATCTCAAGGCAAGGCAATGCTTTCTCGCTGGAAGAAAGAGAAGAAATTAGGGGATGAAAAGGTAGCCGCATCTATCTTTAACCACGTATTAACGCGCTGTAATATTAAGGCCTTATCCTTAGCACAAGAAGTAGGACTTCCTCCCCATATTCCCCTTCCCCGGGCAATTCCTAAGGACGCAGCTAAGACTTATATAGGATAAACGCTTTACCGAATAAATTAAATAGTTCTCAATACGATCAAAATAGATGTCAAAAATATCTATAAAAAATGCAGGAAAAATTAAGGAAGAGATTCTTGCCTTGCTCTTTGAACAAAGCCCTAAAGCGCTGTTTACAAAAGAAGTTGCCCATACCATTGTGCGAGATGAAGAATTCACAAAAAGATTGCTGCTAGAGCTTAAAAATGATGGCTTAACACGAGAAATCACCCTCTCTGAAAAGGGAGCACTGTATCGTGCACGACGACGATGGCAGTTAACAAGCAAGGCTTTTGATGCATATGCGAAGCTAGTTTCGGAATCCTAAGCACATCCTAAGCATGCCCTAAGCACATCCTAACCTAAAATTTATATATACAGGGCGTTATAATAAGGAAATGCCTGAATATTCCTTTGATGAAAATGAAATAAAGAAAGCCTTTCTCAAGGTCAAAAATGAAATAATGGCTTTAAAGGTCGAATTAGACGAAAATAAAGGTATTTTAGAAAAACTGAAAAATGAACTATCTGAGCTGAAAAAAGAGCAAAAAAATATACAAAATGCTTCAAAAGAAGGAGTCTCCATAGGAAATGATGGGGTTCCTAAGCACATCCTAAGCATGTCCGAAGCACATCCTAAGCACATCCTAAGCATGTCCGAGGTATATTCCAAGAATTCTGGGTATACTTTAAATTCAAAGGATCAAAAACTACAAAAAGAAGACTACTTTACCCGCCTTTCAATATTATCCTATTATGAGTTCAAGGCGTTTTTGATCATTTATCAACTCGATGAAGAGTTCGGAAGAGCGAATTATTATGAAATTGCATCAAAATTAGGGGTTTCTTACGGTACTGCAGGAAGTTATGTATCCTCACTTCTTAAAAAAAGAGCGCCTCTAATTAAAACAAAACTCAATAAAAACAAAACAGTAATATCTATAGAACCCGCATTTAAAGCATTGAATCTCTATCAAAGATTAGTTGATCTCTATTACCATCGATTTAAATTTGATAGTGGGGCATTACAGTCCCAATTATCTGAGTTTTAACTCTCACTTTCCTCTAAAGATGGTTAGATTGGCCTATTTTAATCCTTATTTAGACCATTTTACTTAGTAAGAATCTCTCTTTTACACAAAAAACTGCAAATTAACCCTCGTTTGTTGTTTTTTCATGCTCTTTAAGAACTGCTTCTTTAACTCTCTCATCAAGATAATAGAGGTTTTTTCTACCGTTATCACTCACTTTCTTCTTTATTGCAATTCCTACATGTTTAGCATCATTAAGATGCCTTCTAACAGTAATGGGATTAATCTCTAATCTGCGTGCAATCTCTTCATAATCCATAGGCCCGCCAGAATAGACAAGTAAACCAATTACTCTTTTTTGAGCAGGGGTAAGCCTTCCAAATTCGTTTAGATTTGGGAGATTTTGCTGGTTGAACACATGTTCAGATGGTTGAACAGATGGTTGAACGTTCATGAACGGTTGAACTGAACGATTAAATGGTTGAACATGTTCAGAATTTGAACGCTTTTCAGTCAAAAGTTCACGTTCTTTAGCAGACAATTGGGATTCTAGCTGTTCAATTTTATACTCTAACTGTTGAACAACACGCCTTTGCTCATGAGATCCTTGATGAAAATGGTGGATCCATTTTCCAATTTCTTTCATGTCTTCTTTAAGGTTAGAAAAAGACTGTTGAATATTGTAATCTACTCCATGGAGATGCTTGCGAACATCGTTAACCTCTTCTTTGACCTTAAAGAAATTGAACATCTAGGAAGAATAAACCCCTCTTAGAAGTTATAAGCTTTTCTTATAAAAGTTAAAATAAAGTAACTTCTCTCAAGAAGTGACAAAGGAAATCTTTAAATAGATGAAAATCGCACCACAAGTAATGAACATTAGCAATAAGATGATATTGGTCCCAGAAAATCACCAATTTCCAGAACTGGGATTTCTGGCAGATGAAGCCATGCTTGCCGAATATCATAATCGCATCCAGAAATACAGCGAAAACG
>CAYIRJ010000018.1:0-13550 GCA_964365915.1 Candidatus Woesearchaeota archaeon | reverse complement strand
ATAAAAAAGAAAGATGAGAAAGATTTCAGTGTAACCATTTCTAAAAATTTGTCAACAGTTTTATAAACAAGAGCTTCCCAACGAGCAGGAACATGCAAAAAAGAGGAATACGCCCATTTATTGATCGACTTACTTTTCTACAAATTTTTCTCTTTTGGTTCAGCATGATCACTTTGTTTGGAGTCATCTTCTACGCTACGAATACTACAGTCCATATTCTCACCTATACGCAAGAAAAAACATCGCAGGTAGGACTTGCTGACAGCATCTATTTCAGTTTCGTGACTGCAGCAACCATTGGTTACGGGGATATTACCCCCATTGGCCTGGGAAAGATACTTGCTGTCCTTGAAGGCATGCTTGGGATGCTTGTGTATGGCGTTGTCATTTCCAAACTCGTTTCTGTTAAACAAGAAGTCATCTTGGACGAGGTTTATACACTCTCTTTTGAAGAGCATCTCAACAGACTGCGCTCAACACTTTATCTTTCCCGTTCAGATATTTCCAAGACCATTTCTAAAATTGAAGGGAATGCGCTGACAAAGCAAGAGCTGCGTGACATCCCTATGATTTTGCATGGGCTTGACAGTGTCCTGAATGATATTCTGCGACTCATCAGCACCAAAACACAAATGGAAAACCACTATATCAAGACCCTTGAGGAGGTGCACCTCGGGCTCATCTTTAATAGCGTCCATCTTACCGCAGAAAAAGTGCTCGAACTTCTTTATGCATTCCGTGATCATGGGCTTTCTTGGAAGAACGAAAAAATGACTGCTGCATTAATTTCCATCAAAGATTCGTTGAGGCTCCTGGTAGAACCTTACGACAATCATGCTGACGAACAAGTGAAGAAACGAGCACTGCACATTCGCGATACTGCTCAGGATATCGAAGGATTTCTCAGGAATATTGTCTCATCCTAATTCCTCATTCATAATGTTTATAAAAGATTTTCTGAGTACTTTTTTTATGGAATGCAATGCTACCATTACCCATATCTTTTCTGAAACTCCTGACACGAAAACCTTTCGACTGCGTCCTGAATATCCTTTCGCATTCCAGCCGGGACAATTTATTATGGTGACTGCTTCTCTTGGGGAAGAAAAAGTAACACGCGCATTCTCGATCTCCAGTGCTCCTGGACAAGAGCATATGGATATTACCATCAAAGCAGAGCCTACAGGACATTTTTCCAAGTTTGCCAACGAATATTTTCGTGTAGGAGATGTGATGAAGGTTAAAGGACCTTACGGATACTTCACTTTCACAGAACAAGAGCAAGGAGATCTGCTTTTCATTGCTGCAGGATCAGGCATTTCCCCCTTTCGTTCCATACTCCAGTACATTTTTGAGAAACACTTACCCCATGCAGTCACGCTGCTCTTCAGCAACAAAACAGAAGCAGACATTATCTTCAGAAAAGAATTGGAAACATATGCACAGCATTTTCCGCAATTCAGATTTTTTCCCATTGTGACGCGAGAAGACAGCTGGGACGGGCATAAGAGCAGGGTGGATACTGCCTTCCTGCAACAACATATCCATAACGATACGCTTTGCTATCTTTGCGGGCCTCCTTTGATGGTGGAGGATGTGAAGCAGCAACTTCTTCAATTAGGTGTACAGGAAGGCCGCATCAAAACCGAGAAATACGGATAATCAGTTTGTTCTTTTATGGAACACTTCTCCACAAGTAATGGCTATTCATAACGCAGCGCATCTACAGGTCTGAGTTTTGATGCTTGGTATGCGGGAAATATACCTGCAATAATTCCTATCAGCAACGAGAACAGCAACACTCCCAGGATCAACTGCCAGGTCACTAACGGACGAAATGCCGCATAGCCTGCAGCAGCAACAACTTTTCCTGCGACCAATGCAACCCCACTGCCTAGCGCGGCTCCAATTATTCCTCCTAACAAACTCAGCATCCCTGACTCAAGCACCACAATTCCCATGATATCTCTATTCCTTGCTCCCACTGCCTTAAACACTCCGAGTTCTTTTGTGCGTTCCAGGATGGAAGTGTACATCGTATTGGTGATGTTGACTGAAGCGACAATTAATGAGATACACGCAATCAGAAGGACAACAGTGGTAACAATTGTTAAAACTGAGGTAAACGAAGCGATTACCTGTTCAAAAGTCTCGACAAAGAAATCCTCGCTGCCTGCCTTCTGATTGCGATGCTCCAACAATTCCTTCCTGACTTGCTGCACCACATGAGAAGGAGATTCTTCCGGGAGTGTACGCACCATAATGAAGTGGAAATTCTTTGCATTGAGCATTTTTGCTGCATCATATGTCATGTAGATGCTTGCATCATCAATGGGATTGCCGAGTGATTCATAAAAACCTGCGATTTCAAAAGTATGATTGTTGATCTTGACCTTGTCTCCCACTTTCAAAGATTTTTTGAAGATCTTCTCAGGAAGCTGATAATTGTAGCCGAAGATTGCCTTGGATTTCTCATCACCGCGCAAGGGCTTGCCCGCAACCAATGTGAGATCATAGACTTCATTGATCAGCTGCTCGTGCTCTTTGTAGTCCATGCCGAATGCCTGTGTGAACCTTTTCTGATCATGGGACATTATTTCCACAGAAAGCATGTAGACTCCGGAAGCCTCGGCAACGCTAGGAACTTTTTCAATGGCATTCACATCTGTAGCATCAAGGCGGATATTACTGTCCACGGAAGGGCCCAATCCAAATCCCCTGGGCTGCACTAAAAGTTTATCTTCTCCCATCTGCTGCGCAATGTCCTCTACATATGAAGAAATGCCCTGACCAAAACCTACGAGCGCAGTTATCGCAGCAATACCAATAACCACAGAAATGACAGTCAGGAAACTTCTAAGCTTCCTGTTCCCCATATTCTTTAGTACGTACTTTACCAAGTCCTTTCTAATCATTTCACTGCCCTCAAGGCATCTACAGGCCTCAATTTTGATGCTTGATATGCAGGCAAGACTCCTGCAATTGATCCTATAAGGAATGAAAATAGTAACGCTCCTATCATCAATGGCCAACCGATGCTTACTAAGATTAATCCCTCACCGACAAAAGATTGCGCAATTGCTGCTAATCCATAAGCAAGACCCATTCCCACAAGGATTCCAATGCTCCCCCCCACTATACCTAAAAACCCTGCTTCAAGGAAGAACAACAAGAAAATATCCTTATTTTTTGCACCGACTGACTTCATGATGCCAATCTGCTTTGTGCGCTCGACAACCGAGGTATACATGGTATTCGCAATGCCAATACCTCCCACGACAATCGAGATGCCTGCGATGACAGCGACAAACGCCTGGATAGCGAACAGCGTAGCATCGAGATCGCGCAGGGCTTGCTCAGGAGATTGCACAGTGAAATCCTCTTCTCCTTTCTTGACCTCACGCTCGTCCCGCAGATACTCCTCGATGCGTTCCTTTACTGCAGTCATGTTCTGTCCAGGGACAATCTTGACTGCGATGACATTGTATGTATTATTGACTGCAAATAATTCCTTGACTTCCTCCTCATTCATCAAGACGATATTATCTGTAATGAAGCTTCCCCGCTTTTCTAATATGCCTATCACTTCAAATTCTCTGCCCTGGACCCATACCTTATCGCGCGGCTGCACAGGAAGGCCAAATTCCGCTACCTTTGCATAATTATTTCCCACCACAATTCTCCGCGAGTCTCCATCTTTGAGCATTCTTCCTGTCATTACTTCGAGCTGGGCAATGCGTTCCACTTCTTTGCGTCTCTCCCCCAAGGGCATGCTGCCGACAAATGTGAAATCTGAATGGCCATTGAATTCCAGCTTTGCAGACTCGATGATCCTTCCTATGGCTAGATCCACGCCATTGATGCGCTCAATCTCATTGATGTAATGCTCCTGCAATGGCTTGACCACGCCGGTACCTGGCGGGCCTTGTGCAATGCCTTGCGCTTCTATGGTCAGAATATCAGTGCTGAGAAAATTGAATTGCGCCATGACGCCTGCACGCAGGCCTTCTCCTAAGCCAATCAGTGCAACGACTGCCGCGATGCCGATGAAAATACCAATCATAGTCAGCCAACTTCTCAACTTGCGGTTCTTCAATGAAATATATGCAAGCCTGGCAAAATCGTGCATCATTTCTTCTTGCGCGCCCTACGGATCAGCCAGATCCCTACTATAATAACCACAGCCAGCAGCACATACCAGAGGGTGTTGTTCTTCTCCACTAGACCTAGATCCTGCGCTTCTTCTGTGCTGAGCAATGCGAGCTGCAGATCCGCATCCTGCTCATACTCATGCTCGTCCACGCGATAATACAGGCGCACGGGCATATGTACCATGGTTTTTCCTTCTGGGACATACATGCTAAAATCCTCTGATTCTGTATCGTCAATGTCCAAGTCTCCTAGATACACATAATTGGATGTAGAAAGCAAACGATAATCTTCTGAGGGCAGCAATTCTAATTCCAACGCCTTTACATTGTTTGCACCTGCATTGGCAATTTCAATGGTAACACGGCCATTCTTTCCTGGAACCACCACATCAGAAGAAACAATGTAAGGCTTGACTGCTATCTTTTCTGATTTTACATCAAGAGTAAAGAGCTGTTCCTCACGCCATTCCCTATCCTCGGGATAGACATAGAGTGTAAATTCGTTGGGCCCATCTGCTGCATCAGGAGCAACGCGTACCCACCATTCTACAAAAATAGCATCTGATCCTAGGCTGCCTCCCTCAAGTTTACCTACATTCTGCACTGCCTCTGAGGAATAGAGCGAGAAAGGATACTGTGGGACAAATTCTACTTTCATATCATAGCGCGTATCCTCAAAAGTATTTTCCAGTTTTATTTTAATCTTCACAATGTCTCCTGCACGAACTGGATCAGGATCCTGCGAGACTTTCGTCACCTGAATATCTGCAGCAACCCCAAAACTCACTACTATAAACGCAATCATCATCAACACGAGCAAACGTTTCATTTTCTTCCTCCTTTGATTTTTTCTACTTGACCATCCTTTAGATATACAATGCGTTCTGCATGATGCACCAGATCAAGATCGTGTGTCACGAGCACCACTGTCTTCCCTTGCTTCTTATGAATGTCTGCCAAGAATTCCATCACTTCCTCCCCCGTCTTTGAATCCAGGTTTCCTGTAGGCTCATCTGCAAGAATAACTTCTGGATCGTTCACAAGAGAACGGGCAATTGCTACTCTTTGCGACTGGCCTCCTGAGAGCTCTGTGGGTTTATGATCTGTGCGATTGCCAAGGCCGAATTTGGTTAGCAGTAGGGATGCCTTTTGTTTTCTTTCTTGAGCAGAAGTATTTTGGAAGAGCATAGGAAGACCGACATTTTCTAATGCAGTTAAGGTGGGAATGAGATTAAACTGCTGGAAAATGAATCCGATGGTCTTGCCGCGCAGAGAAGCTAAGCTTGACTCTGAAAGCTGTGCGATATCCCTACTTTTGAGATAAATCTCTCCTTTTGAAGGTACATCCAAGCAGCCGATCAAGTGCATCATTGTTGATTTTCCCGATCCGCTTGCGCCTACGACTGCAATGAACTCTCCTTTGTTGATCTGCAAGGAGATTCCTCGCAGCGCATGCACCTTATTCTCCCCCAGCTCATAGGTTTTCCAGACATTCTTGAGATCTATGATTACTTGGCTAATGCTTTCACCTGCCTGATGGTTGTCAGGATGAGTTTGCGCAGTTCATCCTGCTGCTTGCTGTCTAACGGTTTTCCTGAGACTTCAATCAAAGCGTCCCGGAGCTGGATAAATTCCTGAGTCAAACTTCCAAAAGGAGCAGTCCCTTTCTTCACGCGGTTCATGATTTCTGCAAGACCTTTATCATGATCGCCCATGACATTCTGAATCATGCGAATATTTTGCTGCACTGCTTCTGCCATCTTCTGGTGATGGTCCGAAATTTCCCTTGTTGCGCGCCTGCCTCTTGCTGTGAGCGTATAGATCTTGCTTCTTTCTTTCTTTTTATCCATGAGCAATCCCTTTTCCTTCAGTGATTTCAACAAAGGATATATGGAACCGGGGCTGGGTTTTTTCCCCGTGGCTTGCTTAATGTGCTGCATCAATTTATAGCCGCTGAATGGTGCTTTCGCAAGAATCTTTAACACAATAAATTTGAGGTATCCATCCATATCGGTATCGATATATCGGAATTGATATATAAAACTTCTGTAACTATAATCCTTTAAAGTCAAGCATACCGTTCTTCTTTGAAGGCATCACCATGGTTATGATAACTCCGCACTTCCCAAAACCCTTGCTCATCCTTCTCTACAAACTTCAAACCTGAGAGGAACTTTGATCCTTTCCAGCCGTAGAGATGCGGAATGATTAACCGCATGGGACCGCCGTGCTCTTTTGGAATAGGTTTGCCTTTTAATACATATGCTAAGAAGACATTTTTATGCTCTACGTCTTCTCGTGACACATTTGTCGTGTAGCCATCCAATCCTTCCTGAATCAAAAATTTCCAATTTTTCTTTGGCTTTACTATCTTCAGAAACTCCTTGAAAGGAATACCTTTCCATTTGACATCTAATTTTGACCATCTTGTTACACAATGTAAGTCTTCGGTGAATTCCTTTTTTGGCATTTTCATCAACTGCTCCCATGTTAGCAATCGTTCCTGTTCCACTAATCCATAGATATGCAAACGATACTTTTGCAGATCAACTTCCGGCTGTATTCCTAAATCTAAAATGGGAAATCCTTGCGTGACTGTTTGGCCAGGAGGGATTCTTCCTTTTGCTTGTTCTCCTGAGAGCTTGTGGAGCTTTACGGCAATTTCCTTGCCTTTAATGTACGCTTGATTATACTTTGGCATGTTTTTGCAAATATTCCTTCCTTTGTTTTTCTGGAAAGCGCTCAATCGCATAACGCAACATGGTGCGTGGCATGTGGGTAGCATGCTTTTTCAGGAATCGTTCTAATACTTTCTGATCTTTCTTCCCTACTTCCCGCAGCATCCAGCCAACCGCTTTCTGGATGAGGTCGTGCTTATCCTGCATCAAGATCTCTGCGATTTTCAGTGTGTCTTGGAACTGATTCTGTTTGATGAAGGTGTACGTTGCAATGATGGCGATCCGTCGTTCCCAAACGTTTTTCGAGTATGCTAGATGATAGAGCATCCCACGATCTTTTGTGAGAAAAAAATCTCCCACTATTTTTGGAGCTGTCAAGTCCACAAGATCCCAGTTGTTGACTGCATCCAGATGCATCCAGTAGAAATTGATTATTTCCTGACGCTTCTTTTCCTCAGCTTGCTGAAAGCGTTCCACCAAGATTAACAACGCCACTAAACGTTCTTCATGCACCTTGCTCTTCAGTAATGTCCTGATCTCCCCCTCTGGAAGATGGATGAATTGCCTTGCTACTCTTCGTGCATCTGGAACCATCACTCCCAGAAAGACATCTCCTTCTGCGTATTGATCGGGCCCTGTCTTGAAGAAGTTTTGCAGAATCTGCTTTTTTCCTGGCTTTACTGCAGCATGCAATTCCTGACGAAGGTGTGTAAGCACCATATCTTCTCTTTAGAACACAAACTATAAAAACTCTTTTCTTGGCCTCCCTGCTATGCCTTCAAAAGCGGTGCTGTTCAGGCAGGAACATTGGGATCTCAAGGATCTTCTTCCCGATGTTAAGGCTGTTACCCTTGAGGCATACTGGAAACGCGTGGATGAGCAGGTGCAGAAATTTGTTGCTTACCGATCGCAATTGAAGCCTGACGTTTCTTGGAAAGTTATTGAAGAGATGATCCATCTCAGCGAAGCTATCACTGAAAAGATTGCCAACATTGGCGCATATGCCTCGCTCTGGTTTTCCATGAACACGAGCAACCAAGAGGCCAGAGCCTTCAAGGATATGGTGCAGCAAAAAACTGCGGACATTGAAAATAAGATGCTCTTCTTTTCCCTGTGGATCAAGCAGCTTGAGGAACAGCAAGCGCAGCGCCTGATCAAGCGTGCAGGAACGTATGCTTATCTCCTTGAAAAAGAACGCCTCACTCAGCCATATACCCTGAGCGAGCCTGAAGAAAAAATTATTAATATCAAAGACACGCACGGCAGCGATGCACTCATTGCACTGTATGATTTAATTACGAATAACTTTCTCTTTCCTTTTCAAAAGAAACTGCTGACGCGTGGAGAAATAAGCACCTATGTGCATGACCGTAAAGCTGCTGTCCGCAAAAAAGCTTATCAGTCTCTGCTGCAGAAGTACCAAGAGCACCGTGACGTTCTTGGAGAACTGTACAAACACCTTGTTGCAGATTGGAGAAGCGAATCGGTTCAAGTAAGAGGATATGCGGCTTCGATAGATTCCAGAAATATTTCCAACAACATCAGCACTGCAGCAGTACAGGCACTTCTCAGCACCTGCCAAGAAGAACGTGAAGTCTTCCAGAAATTTTTCAGACTGAAAGTGAAAATGCTTGGACAAAAATTAACCCGCTATGACCTATATGCCCCTGTGCACGGAAAAGAAAAAACCTATACCTATGCTCAAGGTGTGCAGTTTGTTTTGGAATGCTATGAAAAATTTTCTCCTGCATTGGCACGATTAGCAAGAAAAATCTTTACTGAACGCCATGTGGACAGTGTTGTGCAGAAAGGCAAGATGGGAGGAGCGTACTGCTATGACATCAATCCTGGTATCATTCCTTATGTCCTGGTGAATTATACAGGAACAGAACGCGATGTTGCTACGTTGGCTCACGAACTTGGGCATGCGGTGCATGACTTGCTCACCCACAAGCATTCTAACCTGATGAACCATCCTCCCCTGATTCTTGCGGAAACTGCCAGTATTTTCGGCGAGATGATTGTGACGGACAAACTGCTAGAATCTACTAAAAATGCGCAACAGCAGCAGGCATTGCTTGCAAGCAAACTTGACGATATTTATGCAAGCGTGGGAAGACAAAGCCATTTCGTGCTCTTTGAGGAAGCAGCACACGAGAAAGTGCAGGGAGGAGCCACCGTTGATGAGCTTTCGCACTTGTATTTACAGAATCTGAGAGAACAATTTGGGTCCACACTGCCTGTAAGCAATGATTTTCAAGTAGAGTGGATGAGCATTCCCCACATTTACCATACTCCCTTTTACTGCTATGCCTACACCTTTGGCAACTTGTTAACGCTCTCCTTGTATCAGATGTATCAGAAGGAAGGAAAAGATTTTATTCCGCGCTATTTGGAATTCTTAAGCCATGGGGGAAGTAAGAGCCCTGCGGATATTGGGAAGGATTTGGGCATTGACTTTGAGAAGAAAGCGTTCTGGAAACAAGGATTCCAGCAAATCCAGCAGATGACGGAACGATTACGGAAATTATAATATGCGCTTCATAATTGTTGTTGATCTTGCCAGAATCTCCACTCACGAGAAGATCAATATCTCGATACCTCCGGTCTCTATTTGCAGCACTTCCTCGGATTTCAACTTTTAATCCATAGTCTTAGAAATACTCAATGAGATCCATCACAGGAATACGATCTTCTTGACGTAATGCATCAACAATTAATTTTAATGTCACACCACTATTAAAAACTTTAACTATTTAAACTTTTCTATTATTGTCACTTAGAAGTAATTATAAGAACCTCCTCAAGGAATCCTGCAATCCCGGCACAATGTCATACTGGGTAATTTCCTGCGGGTGGATCCAGCGATAGGCGGTATGCTCCTCATCCAGAACAATCACTGGCTTTTCCTTAAGCTCCACCACAACAGGATGAATGAGCCAATTCTTTCCCAGCACAAAATCGTAGAAATGATACGGTCTTCCCCATTGAATCGTATGGACGTGCTGAGAAGCAAGCCCTAATTCTCTTTGCAGGTGTTGATATACGTGCTCTTTTAAGGGCTTTGGCTCGTCAATATAGCCTGCAACCGCATTCCACCATCCTTTATAAAACCCTACTTTGTAGCTGCGCTTCAGTAAAAGAACTTCTCCCTGATGCCTTACCACACATAAGAAAATGGGTGCTTCCTCTGCTTGTGAAAAATCAATTCTGCCGTCGGGGAGTTTAGGTAATTTCTTAAAATGTTCGAACAACTCTTGCAACATTACAATCCCCCACCTTACTTTTATACGCAGTTCTTCTATAAAAATATTTATCGTCTCAAATAGATAGTTTCAGATGCACAAAACATATAAATTATAGAATATTTTGTTTTTTGGAGGCAATACTATGGAACACACAGCAAAAGATTTTACTCATCTGATTGGATTGCCGGGATTTTCCGAGAAACAATTGCGCGATCATTTCAAACTGTATGAGGGCTATGTCAAAAAACTGAATGAAATTGAAACCAAGCTGAAGACTGCGGACAGGAGCTCACCGAACTACAGCTATAATGAATATTCTGAATTGAAGCGGAGGCATGTCGTGCCGTTTAACGGAACGTTTTTGCATGAACTCTATTTTGAAAATTTGACAAAGAATACAACACAGCCTTCTGCAGCATTAAGGAAAGCAGGAGAGGAAGCATTTGGCACTTGGGAAAACTTGATTGTTGACATGAAAGCTGCTGCAGGATCAACTCCAGGATGGGTATTGCTGACGTGGAATACAATTGAGAAGAAACTGGAGACCTGGATCATGTTTGAGCATCACATCGGCATGCCCGCATACCAAGAAATCATTCTTGCATTGGATTGCTGGGAACATGCATTCTTTATCGACTATGGAGTGGACAAGCCCGGATACTTGAAAGCGTTTTTTGAGGTTGTTGACTGGAATGTGGTAGAGCAACGGTTTAAGAAAACACAGTAAATATGGAAACTCTTTTTCAACTTTTTATCATTTTTACTCTTTGTTTCACTCTTTATTTTAATTATCGAACGCGGAAAAAACTTCTCCCACATTTAACATGGCATAAAGGAAGAACACATTAGATTAAGCTGAATACTTTTGCAGACTTCCCGTGAAGAGGATCTTGAAAAACGTGTTGCCTAAGAAATTTTTTTCTTTTTTATTTATGCTTTCTTGAAGGTAGCAATATCATCCATGAGATCGACATGACCTAAGAACAATGCTCTACAACAGTAGCGCTGCAATCCTAAACTATCCATGACTGCCTTGCGATCTTCGCCTTTAGCTACTCTTGCTTTGAAATCTTCCCAGAGGTGTGCTACGGGCTTACCACATGAGGCACACCTGATCATAATTAACATACAATACCCTTTATTTTAAAACATTTAAAAGACTTTCCCCAAGCGAAGATGATCCATTACTGCTGCTCCTAGTGTTGAAATTCCTAACGCAAAATACTCCAAATATGTAACTACTCCTTAGCGGTAAGATTTTTGTCTGGCGCTGCGCGGCTTAGAATCATTGGGTTTGTGGGGTTCTTTTTTTCTGCCCATGTCCGGAATCAAAAGGTGACGATCGTATTCTAACATATCTTGCTTAATTTTCTTAGTGCCAACGAATTCCACTAATGATTTTGCTACCACTAATCGAGAAGCTTCTGCCTGAGAATGCCAGCCTCCCCCCATCACATTCACATCGATATCCACCTTGCCCGCAACATCTCCTGCAATCAATAAGGGTTCTTCCACCATCATTCTTGCAATCATGGGCTCATACGCATTCAACTTCATGCTGTTAATCCTGATGATTCCCTTTCCTTCAGATAATGTAGCGCGCGCTACTGCCTGTTTTCTTTTGCCGGAGACGTGGACTATTTTCTTCATGGTTATTTTCCTGGTTCCTGCATTTTAAAAGATTTGCTTCCTGCTAACCGACAGATGGTTTTGACATCCATATACTTCAGCTTTGTGAGCTTGTTCAGGGACATGTTCTCAAACGTTTGCATCTGCTTATCCTGGAACTCTAAGGGAATGGCGATGTGGCACTTGATTCTCTTGTATGCTGCTAACCCGCGCGGATGCTTGTAAGAGAGCATGCCTCGAATTGCACGCCGGACGAAGCGATCCTCCTTTTTGTGAAAAAAGGGACCATATCTCGGCTCGGTGCGATGCCTTCGCTCCTTCAGCTTTCTCATAATAAATTCCTTGGTTCCTGTTACAATGGCTTTTTCTGCATTGACAATATCCACTGTGCATCCTTCTAATGCCTTCTTTGCTGCGTAGCTTGCCATTCTTCCCAAAATGAGATTCTCTGCATTGATCACCAGATTGTTTTCCATTATCCGATGATCCTCACATTCTTTCCTTTCGGATTTTGCTGCAGCAATTCCTGGATGGTTAAGGGTGACTTGATCTTGGCTTTTGCAGCCTGGCTGAAAGAGTATGCTGCGACCTTCACGTTCTTGGTAAGTTCACCATCACCCAATACTTTGCCGGGAATTAGAGCAATTTCTCCTTCCTGTGCATACTGGTTAATTTTGGAAATGTTGACCTCCCTTCTTTGACGAGTGGGTCTTGCTAATTCTTCTGCAATTCTTTTCCAAAGTGCCACCTTTTCCTTTCTTGCCGTTCTCTTTAGAGTAATGATCAATGCTTTTGTTCCTGGATTGGTCGGTCCTGTTCCCATAGTAATTGAAACGATAATCAGCGATCGCTTACGCTCGCCCGTGTGCTACGGACTAAAAATAAAGGAAAAAGAATGCTTTATAAAACTTTGGGCGGCTGCCGGGAAGCAACCGAAGTTTCTTTCTAACTTCTTGCTTATTTCTTTGATAACTTCTTTTTGATTTCCTTCATCTGCCCTTCCAGAATGAAGATGTCTTTTGTAAGAATTCCCCATACTATCTCAACATCAATTCCGAAATAATGATGAATCATCTTATCGCGTGTTCGTGCAATATTACCCCACCCAACTTTTCGGTATCTCTTCTTAAGATCATCTGAAATATTTTTGACTGCTTCGCCAATGATCTCTATTTCTCTCACAATTGCACTTCTTTTCAATCTATTCTTCATAAGTTCTTCTTTTGACATATTCTTTGAAAAGTCTTTTATTGCGGCTATACTCTCCATGATATGCTCGATAAATACATCGTCATCTTTTTCTCTCATAGAATTCGTATCTCCTGCGCAAGAATTCTATCTTTCAAGTGTGGACTTATTCCGTTATAACTCACAAGATCTACTTTTTTTTTCATAGTTTCTTCTAATTCTATTTCTAAACCTGCAAAGGCAAAACCCATTCCTTCAGGAGGTTCGATCAAAATATCAATATCGCTTTCTTTTGTCTGCTCTCCTCGTGCATAGCTTCCAAAAATTCCTGCTTTTTTCACATGATACTTTCTGAGAATCTTTAATATAATGGGTTTGATTTTTTCGATATTACTTTTCACCTTTTTTTCTTTCACAAATTCTGTCTTTTTCTTCTTAATTTCTTCTTCGGAAAGGTTCACGCCTAGATAATCTCTCTTCTTTTTTATTTTTCTTCCTTCCCGAACTGATTCTGTAAGATAGTAATATTTCTTCCCGGTTCTTTCTTTAATTTCGATATAGGCCATAAGAATTATACGGGTACATTCTTTATAAATTTTACTATGTAGACGTACAAAAAAAACCCCACGTTACTCTAGAAGGATGATGCGGGAGTA
>CAYIRJ010000017.1:5653-15025 GCA_964365915.1 Candidatus Woesearchaeota archaeon | reverse complement strand
CCTTGCTTAATGCAGGACAAAATACCAGGAATCTCCTTGGAAGACTGGTTAAGCAGAGCAACTCCCCAGGGTTTGCCACCTGCAGATGCGCATACGGGTCAGTTCTATTACTGGTTCCCGCGTGCGAAGTCTGTCGCGAGGTTCAGGGCGGATTCTGGTGGGGTCGACCTGTATTGCTACGGGGGTCGGCGGGTCTCGTTTGCTGCTTTGGGGGTACGAAGCATGATTAGCGCCGCAGGCGCGCAAAAATTTTTGGATGAGAATCAAGAAACTCCAAAGCAAGAAATTATCACTTTAACAACTCAAACAAGTCCATCCCTGGAACAGATTTTAGAAACAGCAGATCCTTTTATCGCAGAAAAATTGAAAGAAGAATTCAGGAAAGCAATCCAGAAGTTATATTCTCAATAATTTTCACAAGAGGGTCTTTGGATTACAACATTGCTTTCTCATACAATACAATCGTAATACCAAATGCGCAGAGTCGAATGCCAGTCTGCGAAGAAGCTAACAAAGTAAATCCAATAGGCACTGTCATTTTCTTTTTATGTTTATGAAAGACTGCAAGATATTCTTTAGGAACTAAATAGACAGTATCCTGTATTTTCGTCAGAATCGTATCCCCCAAGTCCACATCATGATCAAATTTTGCATAAGCAGAAGGATTGTTCTTGATGCTAAAAAGAATCATTCTAAAGCGTTCCTTAAACCGTTCTGGCCGTTCCAATTTAATCTTGGCAAGTTCTTCATGAATATTCATTGCACAATCACCCCTTCTCCCGGAGGCAACGCCTGCATGATTTCATTCAAGTCTGCAGCCTTCAATAAATATTTAATCTTTTTCGCAATATCACTTTTCTTTTCATCGCCTTGCCTGACGACTACAAATTGATTGCAATGTTTTTTGACAGCACGTACCGGACCGCCCATGATAATTCCTTCAGCAGTAATGCCCACAGCCTGCTCCAAAAGAGGCCGATAATATTCCCGTTCTCCGTACACCATGAAGGTTCCTTTCGGAAGTCCAAATTCTCGCTTGATTTGTTCAGGCTTGATGCTGAACACGTCCGCAATGCTTAGTTTTTGGTTCCATGCCCTACTGTTGCTAGCGCAGAACTGTGCAGCTTCTGTTTTTTCCTCTTCAGAGATGCTCTGCCCTTCAGCTTTGATCACGACAAACGGGCTTCCGGGCGCTTCAGTATGGAACACCAGGTCTCCTGGATCAGTATGTTTCTTCACAATGATGTCGTTCGTGGTAGCATCTCTTCCCCCAATAACCAGTTTCCCTTCGCTGCTCTTGAACCATCTGAATTTTTCATACCACACTTTCTTTCTTGCAATCTGCGGAGAATTTTCTTTGCGTTCCTTTCGTTGTGATTTCTGCAGTGTTGTTTGCAATGCTGCCTGCGCCCCGGGAATTTTTCGCTTCGCTTTTTTGGCAATATCATAATAAAAGGTGGCATTCTGCACAATGTTTTTGGTGATATCCAAAGCAACATCCTTCCCGTCAAGCGTTACCACCACTTTCCGCTCTGTTTTTTTTAGTTCCTTGATCAGGGGATGCTGTACATTCCAGTTCTTTGCTTTAATCATTTGCAGTAACGATTCAAGTGGTTCGTACTGCGCATAAATCAAATCACCCAGTTCTTTGTACGCAACAGATTTTTTCTCCAGCTCTTCAAGTTGCTTGCGTTGCTGAGCAATGCGGTCGTTGGTTTTTTCTGTTGATGCAACATGTTCTTCTGTTTCTGCGCGTTGCGTAAAGGAAAAGGCAAGTGCCTGATGAAAACTTGAAAAATATTCCTTTGGTGATTCTGCATAAATGTTCAGATCGATAGGATTCACAACAAAGGAATCGCCAAACAGCACAATATTTGCTCGAATCTCTTCTGTTCCCAATGCATGGATTTGTTTCAACAATTTCGGAACATCCACATGCTTCTTTTTCTTTTGCACACCAGCACGCAAGCAGACTTCTTCCGCATATCTTCCTGACAATCCAAAGTCAACTGCCAGAGATTGCACAACACTTCCTTTCTCGCTACTCTGCAGAATTTCCTGAAATTCGTTGGTATCTAAACTAAAGGGATCATGCTTCAAGGGCGGATACTGGTAAGGAAGTCCTTTTTTTATCGTCCGATCTTTCCAGGTTTGTTCTTCCCAGCATGCAAGAATTTTTCCTTGTTCTAGTAAGAGAATATTCCCTTTGCTGAAGAGTTCAAGAATAAGAACCAGCCCGTGCGAAAAGGTAATCTCTACAATCCGCTCAAATCCCTTCTGTGCTATTGCAGCAACGCGTTGCTGTTCCAATTTTTTCCGCAAGAACATCGCAAAGGAAGTGGTTGTTCCCGCGCTTTTTTTCTCTGCTGTCAAATACAGTGCCTCTCCGACATGCACCATCAATAACAGTTTGCCCTGCCCGCTTTTGTGAAACTGGAATAAGAATGTGTTTCTATCGAGCTGGTATGCTTTATCAAAAAGAGCTCCGACTACATCTTGTAGTTCTCGTATTGCATACTTGAGGTCAAGAGCAGTGAACATGGAAAAACGCAAGAAAAAGGTTATTTAAATTATTGCACACGGAAAATGAAAGGCTTGTTCTCAGTTAATCCGCAATTGTCAGTGCAGCGCAGCGTAATGCCCATCCGGTACGTTCCCAAGGGAGCATTTCTGCTGGGAATATCAATTGAAATAATATCTGTATGTAGTTCTCCAGAATCCAGGACAATGGTCTTTCCTTCTCCACTAATGAACCAGCTCTTCACTGCTGCAGCCTGCACGTTAGAGGGAGTCTGATCTACCGTAATGATGTATACAAACGGATGGCGCTGCGGCAAAGTGTTCTTAATGCCTATTCCCAGATCAAAAGATTCCCCCTGTTCAATGGTCTTGGAAGCAGTAATCAAGTTTAAGGGCTCGTCACTTTCTCCAAACAGTTCGCGAATCTGCTCGTCCATAGCAGAGCTGATCTGCCCGCGCGTCTGCTCTATATCCCCAAAAATGCCGTATACCCATCGCAATCCTAAGGTCAAGATCGTAATGCCAATCACAATCACCACAATAGTGTTCATAGAAAGATCAAGAGCACCTCTCTTTTCCATAACGCATCCCAACATCCAGAACCTTATAAACTTTTCTTCTTCTCGATTTTGTACACATAAAACCAGAAAGGTTTTCCAAAAGTGCTGACTCGCAAGTTAAAAAGGCAATGACAAGGTTGTATTCATGAAGAAGATACAGATGATTAGTAAAATTTTCCATAACATTTATAAAAGTTGGAGTGCTGAACATTATGCATGGATGAAGACAGCCAGGTAAAGCATTCAAAATATTTTTTTCTCATTGCATTTCTTGCAGTGTTGGCAGTTTCCATTTACATTTTGCGGGGATATTTAATTTCCATTATCAGCGCCATGATCTTGGCCTATATTTTTCACCCCTTATACCGGAAATTGCATCAGTATATCCGTAACCGTTCCTTGGCTGCATTCACGTTGTCAGTATTGCTCGTCCTCTTTACCCTGATTCCTGCAATTCTCGCAGCGAATGCACTCGTCAATGAGTCGGTGAAATTTTTCCATGAAGTAAACCAGTTTGACAATCAAGATCTGATTGACAAGGTCTCCATGCTGCTGGGAAAGAATGTCAATCTAGATTTTTATTTGAAGGAAGTGTTGAACAAGCTCTCCTTGTACATTGCAAATTCCACTTCAAATTTTATTCTTTCTCTGCCTTCGAAGATCCTCGCCGCATTCATCATGGTGTTCATCATGTATTATCTATTCAAGGAGGGAAAGGAGTTTATCGCAACCGTCAAGGGATGGCTGCCATTGCGTCCGCATTACAAGGAGCGCATGGCCCAGCAGTTTGATCAGGTAGTCTATGCAGTATTGTTTGGGATTGTTGTTACTGCATTTATCCAGGGAATCGCAGGAATGCTGGGGTTGTGGGTATTTGGTGTGGACTCTCCCATTCTTCTGGGTTTGGTCATGGTACTCTTAGCGATGCTGCCGGTAGTGGGTCCTTGGTTAGTCTGGTTTCCCGCAGCCATGCTGAAAATGATTGATGGGGATAATGTGAATGGCATCGGATTGTTGGTCTATGGATTATTGATTGTCAGCACTGTAGACAACATTATCCGCCCGAAATTAATAGGTCTAAAAGGAAAGGTACATCCTGTCATTGTGCTGCTTGGAGTATTGGGAGGCTTAACTGCATTTGGATTAATCGGAGTCATCATTGGTCCCCTCATCCTTGCTATCACCATCGAATTTGTCAAGATTTACTTGAAAGAGCAAGAATCTATGATCCCCTAAATGATGAGCTTTGCAGATGATACATTTTTACTCTTTCTAGCGTAGCAGATACATCAGAAACAGGTTTTGTGCTTGTTTCCTTCATGCTCTTGCAAGTGAGAAATTTCAGGCAGAAGCGCCTCACCCATGATTTTGTAGAACTGAAGTCTAGATTTTATTTATAAACTAAATATGGACGAAAGGTTTATAAAGAAGCAGAAGCTCGTTAATTTAATCTTAATAATAAAGTTCAAATGCTACGAGGTGCAATGATATGAACAATAAAAGGTTAGGAATTTTTCTGCTGTTATTATTATCTATGATTCTGGGTGCAACTGCAGTGTTTGCAGGACCTGCAGTTCCTGCAGTGGTGATTGATACCCCTCCGAGCGGAGCAAACCTAACCATTTCCAACGGCACTACCACTTCCATAGTGGTAGGAGTCACTATTACAGTCAACGCATCAACCAATGTTTCTAATGTCACCGTCATGATTATGAATTCTGCAAATGCCACCGTAGCAAGAGTCGCTCAGAACACTACCGTGAGTGCCGCAGGCACCCTCCAGTACAACCTCACCATTGTCGATGCCAATATCTCAGACCGATCTGCCGGCATTAGGAATTATACAATTAGGGTACAGGCAGATGCCACAGACTCAGGAGGCGCAGGCACCAACACCTCAGGCAATGGGTCGAATGTCAATATCAGCATTGTCGGCACCGCTCCTACCGTCACCCAAAACGCTCCAGCCAATGCCACCAATCAGACAAGTACTTCAGTTACCTTCAATTTCACTGTCTCTTCAGTGGATTACACCACTGCAGCAGCAAATGACACCTATAACTTCACCTGCAATGTCTACTCAGGAGCTACCAATACCACCACCACCAACACCACCTACAGGAACAGCAACGCCTCTACTATTATCAATGCCAGCATGACCCAGAAGCTCCACAAGTGGAGAGTCCAGTGCGTTGATGCCTTCGGAATCGGAGCCAACTCCTCTATCCGAGATCTGATTATTGATGCTACTGCTCCGCAAAATGCAAACTTGACCCTAGCAAAGACGAAAATAGATTTCGGCAAGTCAATCAAGCTGACATGCGATGGTGCAGATGCGATTTCAAACGATTCAAATGCAACCCTCTATATTCAGCCTGCAGGACTGACTGGGCAGAGGATATTGATTGAGAACTTTACAAATAATAATGTGACGTTCACCTACACTGAAACTCGCACCTTAGGGTTCTATGATGTGAACTGTTCAGTCGTGGATCGCGCAGGAAACCAGAATTCCACTACATTGAAGTTTGAGGTGGTCCGCGCCCTCAGCGGCAGCGACCTGCCCGCAGCGCTTGTGCAGCGAGGAAAAGAGAGAGTAGCGACCATTGTTGTTGCAAAAGGAGCAACATCCAATTTAGGAGAGATTGCAGGAGCAACAGAAAGCAGGCTGACAGGAGAAAATGCAGTCTTAAAGTTCACGGTCGAAGGAGAAACCCATTCCATTACAGTGAAAGAAGTTACGGAAACTCACGTCGTGCTGATTATAGAATCTGAGCCTCAGGAAGTGACGGTGAATAAGGGCGAGACCAAGGAAGTGGACACTAATGGCGATGGCACAAATGACGTGCGTATCACTTATCATGGTCCGGATGCAAGAGACAGAGCAGACATGACTGTGGAAGGATTAGCGCAGTCTGTAGAAGGCGCTCCAGAAACACCAAGAGGTGAGGAAGAAGTTCCTTCCCCAGCACAGAAGGCAGCAGGAAGTACTGCTACAATAATCATCGTGATTGTCATCATTGTGATTATAGTGATTGGTTATTTCATCGTGAAGAGAAAGAAATAATCTCTTCTTTTTCTCATTTTTTCTAGGGTAAATATCAGTCCGTTGTTATTTGTCGGACTTTCTGCCATTACGGGAAGTCAGCGCATTGCTATGGTGTCATTGATACCTTTTTTTGTCAGTGCATTCGCTATTTTTTCCACATTCAAGAATAAAAGTCACAATACACTCTAATTTATGCGATTTCAAAACCAAGGTTAAGAATATATGTTCTTTCTATGACCTATCTGAAGAACAAAAATAAGTAGTTCATTATTACGGATCTGATAAATTGCTCGGTAATCTCCTGTGCGCAAACTCCATAATCCAGATAATCGCCCCACGAGAGGTTTGCCTAATTGTGGGGAATGTGCAAGATCGCGAAGCTTGTTTCTGATTTTCTGTTGATCAGTCTGTTGTAATTTTTGAAGAAATTTGTCTGCCTTTTCATCAAGGAGAATACGATAGGTCATTTGAGTTCAACATATTTTCCTTTTTCAAAATTGCGTAAGGCTTGTGCAATATCTTGGAGTGTTTCTGGGTCAGAGAGGATATCAATAGTCTCTTTTAGGCTTCCTTCATCTGTAGTGAGGTTTCTGCATTCGTTAATCATGCGTTCAATAACTTCATTATAGCTTTCTCGTTTAGAGAGTTTCAGAGTGTCGAGCTTTTCCTTTGTTTTTGTTTCTAATTTAATAGTAGTTTCCATACTAAGGTATACGATGGTATACTATATAAATGTTTCGTTGGGATTTTGGAGTTGTAGAGTCCTGAGTCCTTTTCCTGATTCCATCGGAAGCAATGTTCTATAGGAAAGGCTGGTTTTTCAGACTCAAACATGAACAAAGTAAATAACTCAGAAACTATTCAGCCGACGCTATTTGGATTATCGTAAGAGGCATCCTGGTTGTTGTAGATACCATTGATAAACAATGGGCAGGTCATTCTTGCATTGCTCCGGATGGTGTAATATTTCTTGTAATTCTTGTTTGTTGACCCATCGTAATTGTTGTATGCCTTCTCGATCATAACGGAATGGTCCATCGTGAACAAGGATATAAACTTGCATAAAGGAGCTTACTTCCTTGGGTGTGAGCTTTCCAACATAGATTGGTAGTCCATCAATGCCGAGTTCTTCTCGTAGTCCTCGTCGTGCTGCTTGGTCATAACTTTCTCCTATTTGGACATGTTCTCCGCAGCTGAAGTCATATCTATTGGGGAATAATTTTCTGTTGGCTGATCGTTGTGGTAATAGGAGTTGTCCTTGATGATTAAAGACGAGGATATTAATGACGCGTATGCTTTGATTATTGGGTAGTCTTTTCTGATAAATGTCATTTCTACTACCTTGTTCGATAACGTTGTCGTGTTCATCAACAATATCAAGTTGTTCGTCTTCCATGATGTGAACGCCGCGACTCGGATTTGAACCGAGAAGCCCCGAAGGGCCTGGCTCTCAAGGCCAGTGCACTACCAGATTATGCGATCGCGGCATGCATGTGTTGAGAAAAATGTACTTTATAAATATTCATGCAAAGCCCAGGATTATCGATCAATATTCAAAAGGATTAATGTGAGTTTATCCACTACAGAAAGCAATTCTTCTTCAGTAGGAGCTGAAAGAATGACGCACGCATCCTCTTGTACTATGCGCATTTCCTTTTCTGTCTGCAAAAGAATAACCCCTTCAGTGAGTGTTGTATCCTTGCAGGTTTTCACAGGATAATTCGGAACAGCCTCAGTAAATGCTCCTGTCGTGTTGATCTGCCACAGGGAAGGATTGCCGAGAATTTTCTTGATCTCCACATACGCGGCAACAGATAATCCAGTGGCATTTTTTTCCATAGTGATATACACCTGGGGCTTTCCAATCAAGGCTTCCCGCACCGCAGGGTCATACGGAATATCGATAAGCTGACGGGGATCAGAACGGATTTCCACATAAGAAGGGGTCTTGGCATTGTTAATATAAATGGGAAATTGATAGCGCTTGATGCCGTTTTCCCGAAGGGTGGTAAAGTCAACAGTATGATAAGTAAACTGGGAGTCGTCAATTTCACGCACCCCTCGGAAGATAAAATATCCCCCCACAAGCACTAAAAGAGCTAGGAAGAAAACAACAATATTCCGCAAGTGTTTCTCCTGAGCGCGCCGCATAATGCATTGAAAAGAGCAAGATATTTAAAAGTTCCGCAAGGGGAATAAGGCATGATCAGTTTGTGCATGATTACCAAGAATGAGGAGCAGTTTCTGGAGACCTGCTTGAATTCTGTTAAAGATTTAGTTGCCGAAATTATTATTGGGGATACCGGAAGCACTGATAAGACTATCGAAATTGCCAAGAAGTTCGGGGCAAAAGTGATTGATCTTCCTTGGAATAACAATTTCAGCGAGGCGCGCAATGCAGTATTAGCACAAGCAACCCAGCCCTGGATCCTGGTATTGGATGGGGATGAAATGCTGGACCAGCAAAACCATGAATTCATCAGGGAGAGCATTAAAAATCCTGAAGCACAAGGATATTCATTCGTGCAGATCACGTATACCAATGATGAGACCTTGGAAAACTTCTCTCCAGTAAAGGAAGATATCTTGAAGAAGGGATTCAAGGGCATGATCTCTTGCAATATCATCCGGTTGTTCCGTAACGATCCTTCTTTCAGGTTTGTCGGAGCAGTGCATGAGTACATTGAAGACAGCATAGGAAAAAAAGGAAAAATTGGCATCACAACCTACCCGATCTATCATTATCAGGAGCTGAAAGGAACAAATTTTTTTAAGAAAAAACAGGTGGAGTATCTGAAGATCTACGAGCAGCATATCGATACCTATCCGAACAAGGGAAGGGCATACCGCCATATGGGCAACATCTGTTACACCTTTCTGAAGGACTATGATCGCTCTATTGCGTATTTCCAGCAGGCTCTTGAGATAAAGCAGGATGCGCGTTCTTATTTAGGATTGGGATGGTGCTATCTGCAGAAGCAAGAATATACTCAGGCAGAAGAGATGTTTAAAAAAGGGCTGGAAGTGGACCGGCAGAATGCGACATTATGGTTAAGTAGAGGAAAGCTCTATATTTTGATGCAAAAACCGCGTGCTGCCCGCACTTGTTTCGAGAACGCTTTGAAATTGCAGCCAGACAATCAGCCAGTGAAGGCGATGCTTGACAATCTGAATGCAGTCTTAGGGACCTAATGCAAGCAGCCGGAAGAGCAAAGCTTCCATCCAACGCAGTGCAGTTTCTGG
>CAYIRJ010000017.1:0-5553 GCA_964365915.1 Candidatus Woesearchaeota archaeon | reverse complement strand
GGAGCAAGAATATTGGGAGTACTTGCAAGCTCTTCTGGAGTGTAATGGAAAATAACCGTCGCTCCTTGCGCTTGAGTTTTCCATCCTTGCGGTGTGCGCGTATAGCGGTGATCATTGTAAGTAAGGGTTTCACTCTCGTCTTTGGCTGCATCCAGGATGACGCCGAAGGTGCTGAGAATTAAGATAAGCGCTAAGAACAAAGGAAGGATCAAATGTTTGAATTGCATAAGACCTCTTTCTTAAATAACTTTAAAAGGTTTATTGAAAGTAAATTAGCATGCTAAGTCCTTGCGGCTTGATCCGATTGATTGTTGCACACTATCATTAAGATTTCTTAAGAGTTAAAGAAAAGAAGAAAGAAAAAAGGCAAAAGCCTTTTTATTCAGACGCGACTTTTGGCGAACTGAGTGTTCCACTGACCATAACCTTCTCTCCTGAGAGATCATAGTCTTCGTGGTTGGCAAGGACTTTGGCAGCCATTCTGGTATCCAATGCTTCAGTACCAGCAACAAGCAAGGCTACATTGTCACCATTCTCTGCGAGCCAGATAACAGCTTCACCAGGTTGGTAAGGCCATTCGCTGCATGCAGGGAACGCGTCAATCTTTGCAACCGTGTCACTTGCACAGGGTCCGCCGACCAAGATTAAGTTGTAATCCTGGACTCTGCTTCCCACTTCTGTATCCAGCAAGGTTCTTGGCGAGATGTTCGCAACAGTGCAAATTTCTCCGCCTTTGGTCTTCGTTGTGCTGCTCTCTCCCATAACGACAAAGACTTCAGCTCCTCGCTGTGACAAGGGGTACTCTAGCGTCAATGTCTCTGCATCCTGTCCTGAAGTGGAAGGATCAAAGAGATCAATGTAGGCACCATAGTCTGTTAAGCCAATGTCATGGTCTTCATTAACATCAGGCTCGCGCAGGAAGACAACAATCTTTCCTCTGCTGTCAAAGAGCTCATCTGTGCTGTTCCAAAGCTGGACTGCGCTGGTATTGATACCAAGCTCATTGTTTGCTCTGCTGACATCAAATCCAACAGTCAAAACTTCGTTTTGCGGGGCAGTATTACCTCCATTCGCAGATTTGACACCTGCTGGTGAGTTCTCGTCAAAGTTTTCGCTCAACGTGACTAAGGCAAGCACGGTAATGTTCGCACTAGTCAAGTTGCCGTTGATACGCAAGGTATTCCCTGTCAATACTCGAGGAGCAATGCCACTTGTTGCATTGGTACCACCATAAGCGGAGATATACCAAGTTTCCCCAGTTAAGTTGGCACCACCAGTCTGGCTGGTTGCATTGATGGTTCTACCGAAGTCAATAATTCCCCCACCATTGATGGTGAAACGAGCCTCGTCAACTCGGATGTCCCCGTCATTGTTCATATCAACAGCTAATCGGTTGCTTTGCCCAGTGCTTCCTGCAGTGTGGTTAGCGTTTGAGCTGTTTTCCACGTATGCCGTGTAGGTATTTCCTCCAAAGACAAGGTTTGCTCGACCCAAAGCAGAGATGTTAGTATGCAACAACTCATAGGTAAAGCGTCGCGATCCCGTTGCTAGGTCATCAAACAACAATTGCCTGTTGGATGTGTCCACGCTTTCGTAGCGTACAATGTGGGAAAACGACGTATCGTCTAGATGCTGATCCATGTCAGACAAAACGAAGTAGTCATCATCCCCAATATTGGGTGTGAAGTTCGCAATGTTGGTATTGCTGTTCGTTAAGTTATCCACAATACCTTCAATGAAGACAAACTCGTCATCATCGTCACCAAACTTCAGAACTCCTCCTTCATTGGAGAGGTACGGGAAGTTGTACACTTCACCACGTCTATTTTCTAAGGTTATTCTGTATTGGTCATCCCCTGAAGGATCTAATTTGATGAGTGATACACCAGTATCTGTTAGTCCTTCATAGCGGATATCCCAGTCTCCCAGCAATCCTTGGGGCTCGTCAAGGTATTCCTTAACTCCGTGCCCTGCAGGAATAAAGATGTCCGAGGTTCCGGGTAAAGCATCTGCATTCAAGCGGTACTTGATGGAGGTAATCTCTACATCAGTTGAAGATACTTCATTCAGTTTGATTTGCACCCAAGCATCTTCAATGTTCTCATTGTCAATCTCGACACGCTGCTCATAGACATCGTCATCATATTCATTATCTCTGACTTCGAGTTTGTTCGCGCCAAGGTAAAATTCAACAAGGTCACCAGATCCAGATTCTCCTGCATCATTATTGATCAGGTCTGAGACACCTATCAAGATGCCGTCATCCAGAACTTCAGTTTCTCCCTCGTCAAGCTGGTCAGTAAGCTTGCCGTTGATACGGAAAGTTACAGTCTCAGGAGAAGTGTCCTCGATGATCAAGACTTCAACTTTGTAGTCTTTGCCATTGATGGTATAGGTCTTTTCCTCTCCTTCTTCTAAGACATCATAGACATTCCCACCAAGCATCTCGACCGTCACTTCATCATTCGCAGTGTCAATAGCGGTAGTGACAATGTTGTAGACTCTTCCTAAAATGACCAGTTCTTCGTCTTCCAAGTCATCAAGCTTATTGCTCACGATGTCAGACTCTAAACCTTCTTCAAATTCAAGTTCATATTCAAAGAATGCAGTAGTAATGTTCGATCCTTCCTTTACCACAAGGAAATCAGAAACATCTTCTACCGTAGCGTCATTGGCTGTAAAGTTCGTAATCGGAGCAGTAATGGCATTTCCGCTCACAGCGAAACGCAAATACTGGTTATATTCAGTCGTACCCTCATCTGTGGTCACCACTCCGCCACGCAGTCCATCCAAATCCAATTCTGTAACAGTCTCACGGACAGAACCAAGGTCCTCTCGAATTTCCAAAAGGTCTGATCCTTCGGAAATAGTTAACGAATCTCCTTGGACTGTGGTGCTTCCTGCAGCCCCTCCTGGGACACAGGTCTTGCTTTGGAATTGCAAGTTGGTTGCGATTTCTGCTAATCCTAAAGTATCAGAAGCCGCTGCTTTGGCACCAACGACAAATGCGTTGTTGGTACTATATACACCATTACTTACAAAAGGCGCTGGATAGTCTGCTAAATCCAATGCTGCTGCGCCACTCACCGTCGCGCCGAGCATGGCAAGGGCAGTACCTACAGTTGCCATTTTGCGAATCACTTTTCTCAATCGTTGCATTAAACACACCTCCGTGTTGCTTATGTTTGAGCATACTGGATAGCTAGTCTGTACTCTGAGTCTAGCTACAGCGTATAGTCCTTTATCCTAAACTCTTTATAAGTATTTATCGCCTCAAGAATATACGTTATTTCAGAATAAGGCTGGAAAGGCAGTTTATACCATCTACAGCCAAAATAAGAAGATATGAACCTGACGTCCATACGTGAGTTCCAGCGGAGAATTTGGGAGAGATTCAAGAATCAAAGGTTATTTTATCCTTTATTTTTGGGATTATGATTCTTGAGAAAAGAAAATCTTATAAAAGCACAAAAAGGCTCTTTCTCACATGGGAATCAAACCAAGAAAAGAGAAAAAGGGAAAAGAGAAAGAAAAAGCCAACGTGTGCGAGTTTTGTTAAAGAATTGTGAGAAAGTGAGTCTATTGTTCTTATCCTATGCAAAGAAAATCGCTAAACCGAATATTAAATCAAAATGTTTATAAAAAAAGATTATTTTTGTTGAAAAATGGCACCAAAACATACTGTAAAGGTTTTCCGAACCGAGACTTGTAGTTGGTGTCATAAAACTATAGAATGGTTGAAATCCCATAAAATACCCTTCACAGAAGTGGATGTAGGAAAGGATCAGAAGGCAGCTGCTGAAATGATCGAAAAATCTGGACAAAGAGGAGTTCCTGTAATCGAAATTGATGGCAAAAAAATTATTATTGGTTTTAACGAGCCTGCCTTGAAGAAAGCCTTAGATCTTTAATATTTCTCCCCCCGCGTTATTTTGTAAAGAACTTTTCTCCATAATCCAGGAACAATGCCTTTTCCCCAGATCTTCATAGCAGCTTCCCTCGGAATAACAGTTTCAAATCGGTTTTTTTCCAAAGCATCTAAGGTAGCTTTTGCAACGTCTTCAGGGGTAATAATATAGGTATGTCTTCGTTTATGATCGAAAAATTCATAGCCTGGACTGTTTTTTGGAAATGCAGTTTCCACTGCCCCCGGACAAATCAAGTGCACAGCAATGCCCTTGTCCTTCAACTCATAATGCAGCACCTCGCTGAGTCCAACAACAGCAAACTTGCTTGCACAATAGCCAGCGTTCCCGGGAAATCCTGCTTTTCCAGCAACAGATGCAATGTTCACGATCCTTCCTTTTTTATGCTGGAGCATGCTCGGCAGCACTGCTTTCGTGCAGTAAACCGTTCCAAAATAATTGGTATTCATTAAGCTACGAAAATCCTCTATGCTGGATGCATGAAATCCACGATACATCCCAAAGCCAGCATTGTTGACGAGAATGTCAATGCTTCCATATTTTTTGAGGATGGCTTTGAAGGTGTGCTCTACCTTTTTCTGCTGCGTCACATCACAGACATACGCTGCTGACTGTTTGTTGTACACTTGTAAATATTGTAAGGTTGCCTGTAAGCGTTGTTTATTGCGTGCAAGAATAACAACAATGCTTCCTTTTCTGGCAAATGCGTAGGCTAACGCTTGCCCAATACCAGAATTGCCTCCCGTAATGACAACGATTTTATCCAGTAGAATCATCAAGAAGAGATAGGGGAATATATTTTAAAGATATTGGAAATAAATTACTATTAAAAAGAAGTAACAAAAGGAAAGATTTAAATATGAATATATTGATAAGAAGAATAGTTATGAAATCACGTTTGATCACCGGAAACAAGACTGCAGAAGACATTATCAGAGAATATGAGTTGCGTGAGCAGGAAAGAAAGAGCAAGAAAGAAGAAGTTCATGAGGAGCAATATCAGCCAGAAGCACAAGAAGTAGAGCCAGAATATATCCCCATATCTTCTGGACCTGCAGATACAGCATCATATATCATCCTACTAAGTCATGCACATGATACCTATACCTATCCAGATCTCTTAGTAGCAAAGGCACGTTCCCATCAGGGTAAAGATTGGAATCAAGCGCATCAGGCTCTGCATCAGCAACAAGCATCCATGCTGACCATCAGACAGTTTGTAGACTTTTTAGCCTTGCTCAAAAAAGGCAAAGTCCATGATGGCACAGGTGGGAAAGTTGCAAAGGCAGAAATCAACCAGATGCTGGAGGACATCCTAACACAAAGAGAACCGTGGAGAGCAGAATGGCTCGACGCTTTGTTCACAGAAGACAATGGGATCTGGAAAATCAACTACGGCCATCAAGAGAAAAATGGAAATCTAGCAGCAAGATATCAGGAGCCTCTGGAAGCGTGCATCCGTGAAGATACGTACGTAGATCTGTTCAGTGCAAACAAGCAGGGTCTTCCTACAAGGAAATCCAGCAAGCAGAAAATCTACTTTTGGCACCCCAGGAATAACTCTGTCGCGAGGTTCTGGGCGGGTTCTGGTAGGGTCGGCCTGTATTGCGACTGGGATCGGCAGTAC
>CAYIRJ010000016.1:0-15679 GCA_964365915.1 Candidatus Woesearchaeota archaeon | reverse complement strand
TCGGATCTGATGTTACTCTTATTCCAATACCATCCAGCACTCTCAAGAATAAAGAAGCCTTGCATGTACCATATGAGCTTGCGAAAGCATTTGAAAATAAAGGTCTTGGTCAAGTAATTGACTGTGTAAAGCGAGTATCTGCAATTCCAAAATCTGCAACTTCAAGACCAGAAGATCGTCCAACACCAAAGAGACATTACGAAAGTATTGGGGTAGAAGGAGTATTAGCAACGATAAAAAAGATTGTCCTTATTGATGACGTTATTACACGTGGATCAACAGCAATTGGTGTTGCCAGTCGATTAAAAGAGGTTTATCCTGACGTAGACATAAAACTCTTTGCTGCACTTAGAGCGATTACTTACCCTAAGGATTTTGTAGAACTGGTTATGCCGTGTGTTGGAGAAATAGAATTACGTAACGGACAGGCCTATCGTAATCCTTGACTTGTCTTATATCATATCTAAGGCATCATGTATCTTAAGTTACAAAAAGGATCTAATAATCTTCGCTACCATTTCCATTGTGGTACACCGAGTGCTTTGCAGGTTTTGCATGGTTCAATATGTCTTTTGTTGGGGTTGCAGTGAAGTTCTTGTCGTATTCTTGTGCAGAATTCTTCATGGGTCATAGAAGGAGTATTCCAAGAAAGGGCCATTCTTTGTAATTCACTATAGTGTTGTTCAGTTGCTTCTTCGTGTTTAACACAGAAATTTGCATGATACCAGCTAATGAGGTGTTTTATATTAGCGATAGGTTTTTTCTTTTCTTCCATGGTTAATAATTGTTTTTATTGAAAGTTTTCGGAATGGTATATTTTTCTTCAGTAAGTTTAGCGCTGATGATCCTGCTGGTTCTAAATTTTCTTATTGCTTTTCTTAGGTGGCAATAACCTGTGGTATATTTCCTTGTTACATGGTAGACATCAATGTTTCTTTTTTTCGACGTTGCGCTTTCCATGTTGAAATAATTGATGATGAGTGTAGTGTTTGTTTTGAATCCTTGGGTGAGTGTACGATAAGCTTTTTCGTTAATATTGTTGTTTAAAGTATGGTACTTTTGTCGGAGGAAGTATTGGTTAATAATAGTCCTTCGTTTTTTTGGTAAAGTGCTACCTAATTTTGTTAGTATCTTCTTAACGAGTTTTTTGTCTGGATATTCTTTATCGTAATCACCATAATATTGATAATACTCTTCTTGATTGTTAGGGATATCGTCACAATATTCTTGGATGATTTCATAGATTACTGCTAGTTCTTGAGTAGTAAGATTGGATGAATTTTTCACAGGTAATAGGGTAGCATGTACTATTTATAGTATTTTTGTTCGAAAAATATTAGTAGGATGAACAATAAAATCATTTTCCGCCATGGGTTTCTCCTATCCCAAAGGAAATCTTCGCTTCTTTTTAAGCAGATTCCCACACGCCTCTAACTTGGAGTAGGATGCGAGGGCAAGGATTTGAACCTTGGTAGGCACTAAGCCACAGGATTTCTCCTCAAGTCTGACCTTAAGTGTAGCAAATCTGAGTTTAGCAAAAGCTTTCTACAGCTTTCCTGCCCATTTGACCAGACTCTGGCACCCTCGCAGAGAAAAATAATTTCCTTCAGGAATTTATAAATCTGCTGGTCAGGTCAGGGCGCAGTTCGATATTAATTCCTTCTCTTGATCATAAATCTTCAGTTTCCTCAATTCAAAAAATATTCCCTACAGCATACACCAGCATGAACATGCTCGTCAGCAATCCCAAGAAAGATAGTACAGAAAATTTCCCAATATTCACAGGCACGCGAAAGCTTCTCTTCTTGTCCAGTGTATAGCGCAAAACAAGAGTAGCCAAGTTCACCATGCCAAATGTCATGAACAAGAACACGTCATTCAAATTCGCCACAAATTCAATATTTCCAATCAGCGTAAATAGAATAGTAACAGTCATCATCAGCAAAATAGCGTTCATCGGCGTTCGCGTTGCAGCATGCACCTGCGCCAGGAAGGAAGGCAAGGATTTGCGTTGCGCCATGCTATACAATAACCGTGAGGAAGTCACCAAGGTCACTAATACTGTATTTGCAGTGGAAAATAATGCAACAATTACCAAAATCAGAAATGCTTTGCTTCCTACCAGCACCGCAGCAACGCTTGCCAATGGCGCTTTCGACGCGGCAAGTTCCTGCCAGGGAAGCACACTCACAGCAATTAACGCAACAATCACATAAAGAATCGCGCTAATAATCACAGATAAAATCAATGCACGGGGAATGGTTTTTTCAGGATTTTTCGTCTCCTCAGTCAGTTTCACAATGCTCTCAAATCCCATGTACGCAAAAAAAACCAGTGCAGCAGCTTTGAACACCCCATGCATGCCTTGCGCAAGATTGAAATAATTCACGTTTCCCAGCGATTTAAAGCCAAAGATAACAATGAAAACCAGTCCGCCAAACTCGATCAACGTGCAGACAATGTTGAAAAAGGAGGACTGCCGTATTCCCATAAAATTAACAATGGTCATCACCAAAATAAGCAAGATTCCAAACAAAACAACAAAATGGGTATCAAGCAAAGCAGAAAGGTATCCTCCAAATCCTAAAGCAACAGTAGCAGCACTAATGAATCCCGTTGCTAACACGAGCATGCCAACAACCCACGCAGTCTTCTTGTTGAAAGCTTTCTCCACATAGTCATATTCTCCCCCATCATCCTTGAACAACGTAGAAAGCTCTGCATAGCTCAATCCAGTAAACGCACTCAACAAAGCAGAGAGTAAGAATGCCAGCCAAATGCCATTGCCAGCATACCCAGCACCAATGCCAATCAACGCATAAATCCCCGCTCCTAGAATAATGCCTACGCCAGCAACAGTCACTTCAAACAGTCCAAGGCTGCGCTTGAGTTTCGGCTGAATGCTCTTGATATGATGATGCGAAAATCCCATGATCGCCTCTTTTCCCTGCAAAAAATAAGAAGGAAAATATAAGGCTTTCCCTCAACGAAATAAATCATCCATATTCTTCACCAGGCATATCACGCAAAACCAGCAAAAGAACCCAGAAGAATGCAAAACAAGTTCAGCTATCCTTCATGAAAGTTTTCTTTTATATAGAAGAACATATCTCAAAGTCTTTACTGAGGTGCGATTTTTGAAAAAAATCAGAAAAAGAGATGGTACAGTCGTTCTCTTCCAAAAGGAAAAGATTGAAGAAGCAATCTGGAAAGCAGCAAAGGCAGTAGGCGGAACCGATCGTGAAAAGGCAGTGAAGCTTGCAGCGCAAGTGGTAACACTATTGGAAAAGAAGTATGGGGACAGGGGAATCCCGGATGTAGAAGAAGTCCAAGATACAGTAGAAAAAGTGCTTATTGAAAACGGCCATGCAAAAACTGCCAAAGCATACATCCTCTATCGCAAATCCCATCAGGAACTAAGGGAAGTCAAGGGATTATTCGACACCATTGAAGCAGTGGATGATTATCTTTCCTCTGATGATTGGATGATAAAGGAAAACTCTAATATGGGATACTCTTTGCAGGGATTGAATAATTATTTAGCAACAAAAATTGTCACCAATTACTGGCTCAGAAGAATCTATCCCGAGGCAATCCGCAAGGCGCACAACGACGCAGACATCCAAATTCATGATCTTGGCACCTTAGGAGCCTACTGTGTGGGTTGGGATTTGAAAGACCTCTTAGAAGTGGGATTTACAGGCGTTCCAGGAAAGGTTGCAGCCAAGCCTGCTAAGCACTTGAGGACAGCTTTAGGACATATAGTGAATTTCTTTTACACATTGCAGGGAGAAACAGCAGGAGCACAAGCATTTTCCAACTTCGATACCCTATTAGCGCCGTACATTCGTTATGATCATTTGAGCTACAAAGAAGTCAAGCAGGCAATGCAAGAATTCATTTTCAATCTAGCAGTTCCAACAAGGGTGGGATTCCAAACCCCATTTACAAATCTGACCATGGATCTCAAGCCTTCGGTGTTGTTGCGCGACGAACCAGTAATTCTGGGGGGCCAGCAGCAGGAAGCAACCTATGGAGAATTCCAAGAAGAGATGGACCTGCTCAACACCGCATTCTGCGAAGTAATGACAGAGGGCGACGCATCAGGCAGGGTATTTACCTTTCCTATTCCCACATATAATATCACCAAGGATTTTGGTTGGGAAAATCCGTTGTACAAGTCATTATGGAAGATGACGGCAAAATACGGCATTCCCTATTTCTCCAACTTTGTCAATTCAGATTTGCAGCCGGAAGATGCGCGCAGCATGTGTTGCCGTTTGCGTTTGGATCAAAAAGAGTTAAGAAAGCGCGGCGGTGGTTTATTTGGAGCAAATCCCCTGACAGGATCTATCGGAGTAGTAACCATCAACATGCCTCGCCTCGGCTACACTGCAGTCAACGAAGATGATTTCTATGCAAAGTTAAACAATGTAATGGAATTGGCAAAAGAAAGTTTGGAAATGAAAAGAAAGACTGTTGAACGCTTTACTGAGCAGGGTTTATATCCCTATTCGAAATTTTATTTACGCAAGGTCAAGGAAGTCTTCGGCCAGTACTGGAAGAATCATTTCAGCACTATTGGATTATTAGGAATGAACGAATCCATTGTCAACTTCATGCCGGGAGAGACCATTGCCTCCCAAGCAGGTCATGGATTTGCTTTGGAAATTTTGGATTTCATGCGAGAAAAACTCGGAGAATTTCAGGAAGAAACAGAGAATTATTACAATTTAGAAGCTACACCAGGAGAAGCAACGACCTACCGGTTCGCTCGCGCAGACAAAAAGTGCTTTGGGAAGATCAAAGTAGCAAATGAAGGGGCAGTGCAGCAGGGAGCAAAGCCATACTACACCAATTCAACACATCTTCCCGTAAACTTTAGCAAAGATATTTTTGAAGCGTTGCGCTTACAAGATCCATTACAAACAAAATATACCGGAGGAACAGTGCTGCACGGCTTTGTGGGTGAGCAGATGAATGAGGAAGGAGTAAAGGCATTAGTCAAGAAAATTGTCCACACGTTCCATTTGCCGTATTTCACCATAACCCCTACGTTTTCCATATGTGCGAAACATGGCTACCTTTCCGGTGATCACGAATTCTGCTACAAATGTGATGCAGAAATCGGTTACACAAAACCCAAAGAAATATCCAAGGAGGTGTTGCATGAACGGACGAACCAGATGTGAGCGCTACTCGAGGATCGTCGGCTATCTCAGGCCTGTTGAGCAGTGGAACGAGGGCAAGAAGGCAGAGTGGGACGACCGCAGAATGTTCGAGGTATGCACCCAGTGCTAGACCATGATCGTCAAGGGCATAGAAAAGTTCACGACCCTAGATTACCCAGGCAAGCTTGCCTGCACTCTTTTTCTTTTTGGTTGTAATCTCCGCTGTGGCTATTGCCATAATCCTGATTTGGTGATCAAAAATGATTTGACAAGCCTATCTGAAGAAAAAATACTTGACTTCCTTGCTCAGCGCCAAGGACTGCTGGAAGGGGTTTGCATTACAGGAGGAGAACCGTTAGCAACAGTACAAATCTCCTTCATCAAAAAGATCAGAGAACTGGGCTTTTCAATCAAGCTAGATACCAACGGAAGTTTTCCCGAGCGTCTGCAGGAATGTATCACTGCAGGAGTAATCGATTACATTGCCATGGATATCAAAGCAACACCAGAACTCTATCCAAAGTTGGCAGGCAAGGTGGATATTGCAAAGCTGGAGCAGAGCATGAGAATAATTGCCAAGTTCCCTCAGTACGAATTCCGCACCACAGTCATTCCACACTATCACAATATCAAAAACATGCAGCAGATGCGGGACTGGGTATTGCAAGCGACAAGGAAAAAACAACTAAAGGCATACTACCTGCAAGGATTTGTTGCGCGCCAGGGAGGCATGATTGATTCCTCCTTTGAGCAGATGGCTTCTCCTTCACAAAAGATTCTGGAGGAAATGAAAAAAATCTGGCAGCCCTATGCAGAAATTTGCGAAATTCGGTGACTATCAGAAAGGAAAGTTTCTCTATATAAAGACCAATAAGTACCTTCCAAAAGGGAATAAACGATGAAAAGAAAACAGCATAACAACCGATGCGCTTGTGTGCGGTGCCAATTGGTTCGTTTCCATCCATTTGAAGAAATGGCATAAATTATACATACAAGAACATCAATACGAAGATGATGAAAGAAACAAACTGGTTCATGCTCCTGATCATTATTCTCCTTGTCCTGCTGATCGGAACCTGGGGTGGAATGGGGATGAGGGGCATGATGGGGTGGGGAACAGGATGGATGGGGATCATATGGATTGTGGTAATTCTCTTGCTCGTGGTACTGATCATAAAAGCGTTAGAAAAGTAATCAGAAAATCAAAGAAAGCGTTACAAGAATTCCTATCCCGATACAGTACCATCCAAAATAATGCAGTTTGCTCTGCCGTAGCCAGCGCTGCAACCACTGCAGTGCCAATAATCCCGTAACGCAAGCAACAAGAATGCCAACAAATGTAAGGGAAGAAAAAACAAACGCTTCCTTCTGCAAACTGTAGAGGTTCGCCCCGATAATTGCAGGAATGCTCAAGAGAAAGGAAAAGCGAAACGCTTCTTCACGCTTGATGCCTACAAGGATCCCTATTCCTGTCGTCGTCCCGCTTCTGCTTATCCCAGGCAACAACGAAACCACTTGTCCAAGTCCCACAGCGAAAGAAGAAAGAAGTCCTACAGGATGTCTGCCGAGAAAGCGATTGACAAAGATCAAAAAAATGCCATTCACCATTAAAAATACAGCAACAGCTGCGACATTGCCAAAGAATGGCTGCACAGAATCATAAAAGAGGAGACCAAAAATGCCCGTAATCAGGCTCGCAACAAAGACATATCCAGTCAACTTGAAATGATAGTCTTTGGTTTTCCACCGCAGCAAGGCAAGCAGCATTTTCCACAGATCCTTCCAAAAGAAAAAAAAGACGGCAAGCAAAGTTCCTAAATGCAACGCAAGATCAAAGGCAATGTTTGGTTGAATGCCTAAAAATGAATGAAAGAGCACCAAGTGTCCAGAACTGCTGATAGGCAACCATTCAGTCAGGCCCTGAACAATGCCAAGAATAAGAATGTCAAGAATGTTCATAACAATGGGAAAGAATCAGAATTTATAAAAATGATGTTATTATAATTTCTTCGCCCTTTTCTTCAGCTCTCTCACAGGCAATGTCATAAAATGATCTGTACAATAGCCTGCTACTTCTACTTCATTTTCACATTGATAGCCTATTTCTGTGATGAACTTGCATCTGCCTTTCACAAATCTACAATTTTCACAATAGCCAAGCCGAGAAAGTTTGCTGG
Organism: Candidatus Woesearchaeota archaeon; assembly: GCA_964365915.1. Lineage (GTDB taxonomy): Archaea > Nanobdellota > Nanobdellia > SCGC-AAA011-G17 > DATDVL01 > DATDVL01. The sequence goes on along the minus strand of CAYIRJ010000016.1, from coordinate 8,331 downwards.
AATCAGGCAGATAGAATATTTTGCATTTCTTGCACAGCAGCTTGAATTTAGGCTTTTTTGCAGGTTTTTTCTTCTTGGATTTAACAACAGGCATCCTCATTTCAATGAATGAGCCTTTATAAGAACAATGGAAAACAGTCGCACTTTTTATAAATGAATTTATCAAAAAGTTTAAATATATAAACGAAATCTAGCATATATACGAAAATGGCAACCTTCACTGTATCAATACCTGAAAAATTAAAGGAAAAAATGGATCAGTACCCCGAAATTAATTGGGCTGAATATTTGAAAAAACGATTTGAGGAAAGAATAAAGGAATTAAGAAAATTTAATGAGTTAAAAAATGCTGGGAAGATTTAGGATGACAAGCGTAACGTTAGCAGTACCTGAAGAAGTAAAAAATAAGTTAAAAGAATTCACATGGGTAAATTGGAGCGAGATAGCTCGAGAAGAGACCATGAAAAAGATAATTTTCGAAAATTATATGAAAACTGGAAATATTACTGACGAAGAATGGAAATTCTGTGAGAAAATAGATTGGCATCCTGTTGATGAGTTGCCTCTTAGAGGGGACTTTAAGAAAGAAATGGAGAGAAGGAGAAAAGAGAAATCCATAAGACTAAGGTCTATTGCTGAGTTATTTAAATCGTAAAGAGGAAAGATGTATAATATAGAAATAAAGCCTTCTTGTCATAAAGATATAGAAAAATTATGCAAGAAAAATCATATTTTAAAAGTCGCTTTAGAAAAGAAGATGAATGAAATTTTAGAAAACCCACAGCATTACAAACCATTAAAATATAATCTTGCAGGAAAAAGAAGAGTTCATATAATGAAAAATTTTGTTTTAAAATTTGAGATTGATGAGCAAAACAAGATAATTACATTCATTTTCTTTGGGCATCACGATGAAGCATATCGAAGATAATGAAGCCCCCGGCCGGATTTGAACCGGCGACCTGCGGTTTTTTCAATGTTGATACGAAACCGCCGCTATAGCCAGCTAAGCTACGAGGGCATAAAACATTTACAAGAAGAATCAGTTTTAAAGCTTTTTCTTAAGTGCTTCAATTCCTTGTTTCTGGCACTGGCTGCAAATGGCCTTCTTGCCAAGATATGTTCCTTTAATCTTGCCTAAGAATAGTTCTTCAATGTTGTGATGACAGATATCACATTTCATCAGAATCCTTCACATCCATAGAATGTAAGGAAAACGACTGAATTCTATTTTTCGATGCAGAAATACGGCCAAGAAGTTCACGTTGTGCAGCTAAAGGAAGTTCAGTATTGTCGTCTTTTTCTATTTTAATTTTGTTGCGCGCATATTCTGCAGCAAAGCAAAAAAAATGAATAACTTTCTTAGAAAAAGAATCTCCAGGAATGTACCTCTCAAAGAAAGGCTGAAGATGATAGGCAGTAGATGTCCCATTGTTCAGCGCATAAATTCTCTCCCTTAAGAGAGACTTAGGATCAAAGAGAATCTCGCGAATTCCAAAACAGATTGCACCAAGATCAGTAGGAGAAAAACGTGTGGAAGAGCACATGGGAATAGTGAAGGGAGTATGGTTTCTATAAGCTACGGTAAGCATCTCTTCTAACAGTTGTTCACTTTCACAAGTATATTTTCCATGGCTAATGTCGACAATACCAAATGCCCGGGAAAGATTCATCCCCACATCAATTCCCCCAACATGGGATCGGAAGAAAGGAATAGATAAATTACGAAAAGTATAAGTTGCGCGATCAAGCCTTTTTTCCACCGCATGACGGCTAAGGGTATTCCAATTTTCTTCTGAATGACTCTGCAACTTTGTGATAAGTGTCTGAAGAGAAATCTTTCCTTCTTTCCCGTACAGTCTCATAATATCAAGAATGTCGATAAGGTAATTGTAAGAAAGATTTTCGAGACTTGATACCCCCATACCGAACTCCAAGAATTCATAGCAAAAAAGTGCTATAAAAGGCTTTCGGGAAGAACTGTCTAGAATAAAAGTGAAAAGAATGTTTTTAAAAAGTAAAGAAAAAGAAGAGGTAATATGAATATCGGAGGCCAAGCATTGATAGAAGGAGTTCTAATGCGCACTCCTCATCATGTCGCAGTTGCAGTAAGGAATCCGAAAGGAAAAATCATTACTAAGGCTTACAAAAAGGAGCATCCTGCAATTACCTACAAGCATCTTCTTATTATTCGTGGTTTCTTGGCATTGATGGATATGCTGATCATCGGTATGAAAGAATTATTCTGGGCTTCTGAAATATCCTCAGGAGAAAAAATGTCTAAAAAAGAATCGGGGTTCAGTTTGCTGTTCAGCATTATTTTCGCAGTGCTGTTATTTGTTGCTCTTCCCTTCTACGTCTCAAAACTAGTCACAGAACAATATTGGTTATTTAATCTTCTCGAAGGAATCCTACGTGTACTCATTTTTGTTGGTTATATTTTGCTGATTGCTCGGTTCAAGGATGTCCAAAGGGTATTCCAGTATCATGGGGCAGAGCATGCATCCATTGCCTGCCATGAAGCGAAGAAATCTTTGACTCCGGAGAATGTTAAAAGATTTTCAACCATCCATCCGCGCTGCGGCACTGCTTTCATTTTTATTGTCCTTATCCTTTCGATCATCGTGTTCTCGTTTATCTATCATCCTTCCTGGTGGATCCGCTTCTTTGGAAGAATTGTGTTAATTCCTATTATTGCAGGCATAGCATACGAACTATTAAAATTGAATGCGAGATACAATATTCCAATATTGAACTGGTTCTCGGTGCCTGGATTATGGTTGCAGAGGATTACAACAAGAAAGCCAGACAAGTCCCAAATAGAGGTTGCTATCGCTGCCTTAAAATTAGCCTTGCGAAGAGAAAATTAAGATTTAGAATCTATCAGAATTTCTTCGTTCTTCTTGAAGTTCTTTAAGCGCTTTCTCTAATACCCCCTTACGAGTTCCTACAATACCAGCAAACGAACGGGGAGACTTTGATTTATCCAAAAGAATTTCAATAACCCTGTCATAAGTACGAACATGAAAATATTCTTTTAAGTTTCTAAGATGGGTCTTTGATATAAAAGACACAATTATTTTTGCCATATCTTCTTTAAATGAAATGAATTAATATAAGTCACTGTAGTCTTTTATAGAATTGGAGAGTGAGAAATCTTTTAAACCTTCTTTCTTCTTTCTGTATATGAAAAAAGTCGCAGTCGTTGTCAACAGAGAAAAGTGCCATCCTAACAAATGCCAGCAGGAATGCATCAAGTACGATCCTTTAAACCGCTCAGGAAAAGAAGGATTTCATATCGGACCTTCAGGCAAGGCAGAAATTGACGAAACCTTAGCCCAAGAATTTCATTCCATCTGCGCAAAAGTCTGCCCCTTCCAGGCAATTCATATTGTCAAGCTTCCTGATCGTCTAAAGGAAGCGCCTATCCATCGTTACGGCCAGAACCAGTTTGAATTATTCAGGTTGCCCATGCCCAAGAAAGATACCGTGGTAGGCATTCTCGGGAGAAACGGCATCGGAAAGTCTACTGCATTAGACATTCTTTCAGGCAAGGTCATGCCAAATCTAGGAAAATTTGATCATCCACCTACAGAAAAGGAAATCCTCGCAAGCTTCTCTTCAATTCCCTTAAAAGAATATTTCCACGAGCTGTTAAATAAAAAAATCAAGGTAGCATACAAGCCGCAACGCGTTGATCTCATTCCTAAAGTATGCAAAGGCAAAGTCCAAGAACTCATCACCAAAGTGGATGAAAAAGGCATCGGCAAAGAATTGATGGAGGAACTCGGCATCGATCACCTCAAGGATCGTTCCATAGAAAAATTATCCGGAGGAGAATTACAAAAGCTCTCTATTATCGCAACCTGCGTTAAGCAAGCAGATTTCTATTTCTTTGACGAGCCTGCATCATTCTTAGATATTACCTCAAGAATCATTGCTGCCAGGATCATTCAGCGCATGAAGCCCGCTGCAGTCATGGTGGCAGAACATGACCTTGCAACCTTAGATTATATTTCCGATGAAATGCAAATGATTTATGGCGAGCCTGCAGCCTTTGGAGTCATCTCCCAGTCGAAAGCAGTCAAGCGGGGCATTAATGAATATCTCGATGGCTATCTTCCTGATGAAAATGTTCGTTTCCGAAGTTATGGCATTGTCTATCAAAAGCCCACATTCAGAGGAGTAACTCCCAAAATATTGTTTGAATTTCCTACGATGGTGAAGAAATTTGATATCTTTCAGTTAACCATTAATCCTGGCAAGGTCAAGAAAGGAGAAGTCCTCGCGATCATGGGCCCCAACGGATTGGGAAAAACAACTTTTCTGAACATCTTAGCAGGAAAAGAGAAGCCGGACTCTGGCAGCTTGGGAAAACTCAATATGAGTTACAAGCCACAATATATTGATTATTTTGATGGCGTGGTCGAAGACTTCTTGCGAGAAAAAGCAGGGAGCATGTTTGAAAATGGATGGTATAAAACAAATATCTTGGAAAAGTTAAACATTCAGCCCATTTTGAAAAATGAAATCTCATTTTTATCCGGTGGAGAGCTGCAAAAAGTATACATTGCTGCATGCTTGTCAGACCAAGATGCAGACATTTTCGCTTTGGACGAACCATCAGCATTCATTGATGTGGAAGATCGTTTGAAAGTAGCAGAAGTCATTAAGGAATTTACCCAGAAAAAAGAAGTTGCCGCAATTGTGGTAGATCATGACGTGCAGTTCATTGATTATCTCGGAGATTCCATGCTGGTGTTCGAAGGTATTCCAGGAAAGGAAGGCCATGTCTTCGGACCTTGCTCCAAGGAAGAAGGAATGAACCGTGTATTGAAAATGCTAGAAATTACGTACCGCATAGATAAAGAAACCAAACGTCCAAGAATCAACAAGCAAGAATCTCAATTGGATAGAACGCAAAAGGCTTCAGGAAAATACTACTACAATTAACGCAATAAATGAGCTAAATTCCTTATGTGTTGTTCCTGAATAAAGCTCACCAAGCCAATGTTCCGCCTGTTTGGTATTCAGTAACTCTCGTTTCAAAGAAATTTTTCTCTTTATTCAAGTCCACAGCTTCGCTCATCCAGGGAAAGGGATTCTGGCTGCCATACTGCACAGGCAATCCGATGCGCTGTAATCTTCGATCCGCAATGTGCTCGATATACTTCCTGAAGCTTTCTGCATTGATGCCAAAGATGCCTTTGGGAAAACAAGTCGTTGCAAAGGTCACTTCAAGATCAACTGCCTCCTTCACTAGCGTAAGAATATGCTCTTGAAATTCAGGCGTCCAAAGCTCTGGCTGCTCCTGCTTAATCGAGTTGATAAGTTCAATGCCAAAGTTCAGATGCATGCTTTCATCCCTCATAATATACTGAATCTGCTCTGCTGAACCAACCATCTTGTGCTGTCTCTGGAAAGAAAACATGACCGCAAAGCTGCTGTAGAAGTAGATGCCCTCCATGATGATGGCAAACACAATAAGATTCTCCAAAAATTTCTGGTCATTGGCAAACGTTCCGGTCTTGAAGTTAGGATCCAAAATGCCGTCCATGAACGCGTCACAGAACGTGGCTTTCTTGTAAATGCTATCCACTTCCCGATACATATTGAAGATTTCGCTGCCATCCAATCCCAAGCTTTCCACAATGTACTGGTAGGCATGGGTATGCACTGCCTCTTCATATGCCTGTCTGAGCATGTACAGCCTGCATTCAGGACTGGTAATATGCTTATACAGAGAAAGCACAATATTATTGGCAACAATTGAATCTGCAGTGGTAAAGAATCCCAGCACAGTTTTCAACGCATGGCGCTCATCCTCAGAAAGAATGTCCTTGGCCTTCCACTGCTCGATATCCAGCTGCATGTTAATTTCCGTAGGCAGCCAGTGGTTGGCATTGCCCACATTATAAGCTTCCCAGGCAAAGGTATGCTTCATGGGATGCAGCTGCACGACATCAGCATCCTGTCCATTAATGATTCTTCGCTTGTTCACTTCTACCTTTTCTCGTGTTCTTGCAATAACCATAGTTCACCTTATTGGCAGGACTCACAAATCTGCTGCTCTCCAGATTCAGTGCGCAATGCAGGAATAACCTCAAGAGGATTTTCTTGTATTGCCTGAGGAGCAAGAGCAGATAGTTCTGTACGTTTGTGCGTCACGCCATACTGTGCAGTATTCACCGTAGATTTCTCCACTTGGGAAACCGCAAGCGTGCGCAAATAGTAAGTAGTCTTTAATCCTAATGTCCATGCATAGATATACAGATTTGAAATGTCCCTGCCGGAAACTCCCTTATAGAAAATATTAAGCGACTGACTTTGGTCAATCCACTTTCCGCGATGAGCCGCAGCCTTGATCATCCACACAGGATCAATGTCAAATGCTTCCTTATACGAATCTTTGACATCTTGCGGAATTTCCGGAATCTTGGAAATATTGCCATCGAAATACTTCAGCTTGCCCAGCATCTCATGATCCCAAAGGTGTCTGCGTTTAAGCTCCTCAATCAAGTATTTATTCACCACAGTAAAATCTCCCGATTGGTTGCTTTTGACATAAATATTCTTGTAAATAGGCTCAATCGTAGGAAACACTCCTGCAATGTTCGCAATGGTAGCAGTCGGGGCCAATGCCAGGCAGTTACTATTCCTCATGCCATGCTTCTGGACATGCTCCCGGATAGGAGTCCAGTCAAGCTTTCCGTTGCGGGAAACAGGAATGGGTATGCCCCGTTCCTTCTCTAAAAGATCGAGAGTATCCTGAGGAAAGATTCCTCTGTCCCACTTGCTTCCCGTGTAGGTAGGATAAGTTCCACGTTCTTCCGCAAGCTTCGAGCTAGCAAAAATAGCATAATAACTAATCAATTCCATGCTCTCGTCAGCAAACTCAACGCATTCCTGGCTGTTAAACTTGATGCCCAGCATGTACAATGCATCTTGGAAACCCATGATGCCCAATCCTACAGGGCGGTGCTTAAGATTGCTGGTTTTTGCTTCAATAGTAGGATAGAAATTAATGTCAATCACGTTGTCCAGCATGCGCAGAGCTGTGGTCACAGTCCTTTCTAACAATATTTTGTCAAGCTTGCCATGGATAATATACTTGGCCAAATTGATGCTTCCCAAATTGCATACTGCAGTTTCCTCTTGGGAAGTGTTGAGGGTAATTTCCGTGCACAAGTTCGAGCAATGCACCACCCCCACATGATCCTGGGGCGAACGAATATTGGAAGGATCTTTAAATGTCATCCAAGGATGCCCTGTCTCAAAGAGCATAGTAAGCATCTTTCTCCATAAGTCCCGAGCTTTGAGTGTTTTAAAAAGATGCATTTTTCCTTCCCTGGAAAGTGCTTCATATTGCTTGTAACGTTCCTCAAATGCTCTGCCATAAAGGTGGTGCAAATCAGGCGTCTCATTAGAGGAAAATAACGTCCATTCTCCATCATCCTGGACGCGCTTGATGAAAAGGTCAGGAATCCAATTCGCAGTATTCATGTCAGGAGTCCTTCTGCGCTCATCTCCTGTGTTCTTTCTCAATTCAAGGAATTCTTCAATATCATAGTGCCAAGTTTCCAGATAAGCACAAGTTGCTCCTCTCCGTTTCCCGCTGCGATTAATAGCAGCAGTCGTATCATCAGCAATTTTCATGAAGGGAATAATGCCATTGCTAGTAATATTGTTCGCTTTGATCACAGCGCCTGTGCCGCGGAGATTCGTCCAGTCATTCCCAATGCCTCCTGACCATTTGGCAAGTTGCGCATTGTCCCCGATGCATTTAAAGATATGATGAAGATCATCTTCAATGGTGGTTAAATAGCAGCTGCTGAGTTGGGGATGGCGCGTGCCTGCATGGAACAAGGTAGGAGTGCTAGGTGTATAGCGCAGGTTAGAAAGCACTTCGTAAAATTCAAGAGCACGCGCATTCCTGTTATCTTCTTTGATTGCCAGTCCCATGGCAACTCTCATCCAGAACGCCTGGGGAGTTTCCAGCATCAATTTAGTTTGCGCATTCTTGATAAAATAACGGTCATAAAGTGTTTGCGCCCCCAGATAAGAGATCAAATGGTCACGTTCAGGATGCAAGGATTCAGCAAGCATTTCCAGATCAAACTGCAAAATATCCTCTGCCAGCAATCCCATATCAACACCCTTCTTGACATTTCTAACAAAGGTTTCCCGATAGTGCTTGTCAAGATGCTTAAAATCAATGTCATCTCCTATGACTTCCTTGTAGAGATGGATAAACAAGAGACGCGCAGCAACGTAAGAATACTGCATTCCATGCTCAATCAGTGAGCGCACTGTCATCAAGAGCGAACGCGC
>CAYIRJ010000015.1:0-15679 GCA_964365915.1 Candidatus Woesearchaeota archaeon | reverse complement strand
AAAGCTTAGGATTGGTGTTTTACATTCTGGCAAAGGAATATCTGAAGGCGCGCGGCACGATTAGCAAGGACGAGGAATTTGTGTATCCGATTAGCGACTTTGTTGAAGAATGATTTCAAAATTAATTGCCTTACTTTCCTTTTCTAGAGCATACTCATTTTTTTACTTTACAGTTCTATTACTTTCGTGAACTGCAGGTTGGGAATCCATGGCTTGTATTCTTCATTCAGGAAGATTCCGTTCGCATGAATATTGGGCAAGCGCTGCTGTAATTGATGGATAAATCTGTTGATGGTTGGCTGATCATACTGATAGCGCAATGTAGAAACTGCATCGAAGACGACATGCTTTGGCCCTTGTATTTGTGATCCTTTGGTGAGTAAGGTTTGGCCGAGCCGTGTCAAATCATGATTCCACAAATAGGTTGTATCTTGATCAGGATGTTGTGTTGTGGCACGCAGGCTGACGGTGTCAATAAACTGGAAATGATCTGTGGGAATGCCTTTTTTCTGGAGCATTATTTTCAGATTCCTGGCAGGACGGTGCAATGTCACACACATGACAGGGACAGAAGGCTCCTCTACAAGATGATATGCATTCAGGTGTGTATCTTTCTGCGTATTGAGAAGGAGCGAAAAGGGCATGTGCAGATCGCGAAGCAATTGATGCATGGGTCACCTCTCCCTTTTTCTATCTTCTTTCTTATTTAAAGATGTTGTAGAAACATTTAAATACTATTTAGTGGTAATTCAATGCTATTATATTTAAGGGGTAATTATGGTTGCATCCACGCTGATTGCCATTCAACACTATATCACTGCGTTTCTTGTCTTTTTAGCTGCTGCCCTTTGGTATGCCCAGTATCCGAGAAAAACTTCCCAGGTCTTGCATGCTCCGGTGGTGCGCATCCTTTTATTGCTGGTCCTTCCTTTTCTTATTTTCAGCTTCCATTTCGTTCCTGATGTTTACCGTTTGCCTGCCTATTTTGGAGCGTTGTTTTTAGTACTTATTGCTAGTGCCATTGTCGTTCTCCGTTTGTATGTGTCTCCTGCAGCAAAAATACTTTCTGCAGCGGCTGCAGCTGCGCAACCGGGAGCTCCCAAAATCGTTACTTATCCTGCGTTTGCTGCTGATTTGAAGCAGGTTGAACGGGAACGTAAAAAAATGGAACAAAAGAAAGAGAAGATCGCATTATTCAAGCGGGATGTCGAGAAGATGAAAAAGGATGTTGAGCAGCGCGCCAAAAAAGTGGAGCAGATCAAGGGTGGGTTTGGCAAGGTAAAGAAGTTTATTGCTGCACAGCGCAGAGTCCTTCAGCAGCGGATGATGGATGTTGAGGATGAGGAAGAAGAAACCCAGCGCCTGCTGAAGCATACCCGGCAGGTTGCAGAGCATTATGATCGCAAGATGAAGACCCAGGTAGAGCGGGAAGAACTTTTTGAGCAGCGCGTCATTGAGGAAGCGCGCAAGAAACTGGCAAAGGAAAAGGAGAAGCTGGCAGCGCATGAACAGCGTGCAGAACATCTTGTGCTTGCGACTACTCAGGAACATACTGCCTTGACAGATGAGCGCAAACAGTTGCAGGAAACGCAGCGCCAGCTGGAAAAGCAGCGCAGCCATCTTGAGAAGAAGGAAGCATCACTGCAGGATCTTGCCTTGAAACTGGAACAGCAACAAGAGGAGCTTACTGTGGAGAAACGCGGGCTGAAGCAGCTGATGCAAGAAAAATCGTGTTTAGAAGATGAGCGAGATGATGTCCAGGATTTACAGCAGCGCTTCAAGGACAAGGAAGATAAGCTGAAAGCAAAATCAAAAGAACTGCTGACGTTTGAAGAGGAACTTCTGGATGAGGAATTACAGCTGAAGCAACAAGAAAAGCAATATCATTCTTGGGAAAAGGATTTGGAAAAGCGTGAGCGCAAACTTGCAAGTTTGGAACAGGAAATGGCGCAGCACAAGGGACAGATCGCATCGCTGCAAGGGCAGCTTGCTGAAAAAGAACAGGAACTGCAACAGGAACGTAATAAAGTGAATATCCTTCAAAAAACTCTTCGCTCCGGGAGGGCAGCATGACTACCCCTTTGTTGTTCGGACTGCAGATAGGGGTTCTGCTTGCGCTGCTGCTGCTGTTCATTACTTTGTTACTCACCCGTCAACGAGAAGCTCCGCGCTTCCTGGCAGGCATCAATCTCTTTTTGCTGGGTATTTTTGTTTTCATCCTCAGCATGCTGATCCAGCTTGCTGCTAGCATTCGCGCACTTTTTAGAATTTTGATTTTGCCTGCTTCTGTGCTGGAAAACCTGCAATCTGTAGACGTTCTGGTGCTTCTTCCCCTGCTGGGGATCTGCCTTTTACTCGGCGTCTTATTGCTGCGGGACCGTTTTGCGGCTTAGAACTAGCACTTAGAATTAACAATTATCGTCTTCTCTTTTTCGCTCTCTTCTTTATTCTCTTTTTCTTGTGGACTTTTTTCTTTTTGGATTTCTTTTGTTTTTTCTTCTGTACTGATATTTCTGCTTTCTTTTTCTTCTTACTCCTTACTGGTAGTGTATGTTTATAACCTTCCATAAAGGCTTCTTCTTCTGGAGTAATTTCATCATTTTCTTCCAAGGCTTCCAGGCCCTCTTCCTCGTAGACTTCGTCGCCTACATCCCGTTCTTCTTCATCATTTGCCATGCTTTCGTTGATGCACTTATTTTATATAAACTTTTTGCTCATTTACGCGGAGTTTCCCAAAACACTTAAATAAAACCTTCCTTTCTTTTGCGTATGCGGATGTTGGGGAAAACACTGAGGAAGATTGATAAAGACATTGTTGAAGAGCTGAGTGCCGATCTTCTTGCTTTAACTATTGGCCTTATCGGAGGATTTTTTCTCGTTGCATTAACAGGAAACATTGCTGTGATTCCCAGCTTGCTTATTCTTTTGCCTGGCTACCTTGAGATGCATGGGAACCTTCTGGGATCGCTCGCAGGACGACTCAGCACTGCCTTGCAGCTGCATAAGATTCCTCGCAGATTTTCGTGGAACACCTTTGTGCATGACAATATCCTTGCCACATTTGTGCTGGGAGTGATTGTTGCCTTTGTCCTCGGTCTGCTTGCCTATTTTCTCACCTGGTTCATTATGGGAGAGGCAACTCCGGCCATCATTGCCATTGCGCTGATTGCCTTGATCGTTTCCTTGCTCATTGAAATTCCCTTGACTGTTGCTGCAACGTATTTTTCCTATCATCATGGTTATGATCCTGATGATGTGATGGGACCCTATGTCACGACATTGGGGGACTTTATTGGTATTCTTGCATTACTGCTTACGTTTTGGGTGGTCCTATGAAATATTTCCTTAAAATTTTTCAGGAAAGCTGGCCGATGCTGCTTGCTGCTTCTCTGATTACTTCTTTAGGAGGAATGAGCCTGCAATTTGTGCAGCAGCACCTGACTTTTTTTCTTCCCTTATTTATTATGCTGCCCTCACTTAATGCCATGATGGGCGATCTGGGCATCGTGATGGTCTCTAAATTTACTACTTACCTTTCCGGACACGGCCATGCTGATGCGCAGGAACGCAAGCGGTTTTCCCGCCATCTTTTTCGCGACATGTTCATTGTTGCCTTTCTCTCTACCTGCTACATGGTCATGCTGAGTTTGGTCTTGTCAGTTTTCCGCGGATTTCCGTTGACGTCTTTGTTTGTGCTGCAGACTTCACTCATTGCTTTTTTTGTGGTGTTTACCTTATTTCTGATCATCTTTGTTATTGCCATGACGTTTGGATGGTATGCGTATCGGCATCACAAAGATCCTGATGATCTGCTCATTCCTTTGACAACATCGATTGCTGATCTCGGAACCATGAGCATGCTGGCGCTCTTTCTTCATATCTTCTTCTAGAAGGCCACGATTTCCTGCGGATCAATCTTCAACCCTTTTGCAGTGATTTCCAGCAAGAAGGTTTTTTCCGGGTGCTTGGTGCCGCGCATCTTGAGAATTTCCAAAGCACGCTTTCTTACACCTTTGACTTTCAGATGATACAGAACAATCACAGAATCCACCTCGAATTCCAGTGCAGCAGAAACTGCTTCCTTGTCGATTTCAGTGTTTTGTGAGGTCAACACTGCGGTGCAGTTCCACGTGGTAATGAGCTCAAACAAGGCAAATGCAGCTTCTTTCTGCGTGAGCTCGTCCTGGTAGAGCATGGTAAAAGAGCTGATGGAATCGATGACCAGGCGCTGCGCCTTCATCTTCTGAATAAGCACTTCAATCGTCCCCCCGCCTTCTACTAATACCCTCTTCACTTGCTCGGGAGTATACTCAAGGAATGCAAATAGTCCTTGCTTTTCATATGCTTCTAAATCCCAGCCTAGGCTGAGCATGTCTTCATACATCTTCTGCTTTTTCTCTTCGAACGTGATGTAGACTCCTGGCTCGCCTTTCTTGATACCCTCGACCAAAAACTGGATGGCAAAAATAGTCTTTCCTGATCCTGGGTCTCCTGCCACGAGATTGACGCTGTTTCTTTTGAATCCACCCTCTACTAAAACATCAAATCCGAAAATGCCTGAGGGAATGCGCTCTAATTTCTGTGTCATTGTGTACTGCGCGTGTCCTGTTCCATTAACGAGAACGGCGGCTGGTCTGGATAGATGGTGATGCCCCCTTCCTTAATCATAAATGGATAAATGTTGAGGGAATGGCTTTGGCCGCGCATTTTTTGGATGGCGATGCAGCGTTCATAGGAAGCGCCCTTGCGGATGTGGGTCAGCAGAATGACCCCGTCGAAAAGAAAATCATAACTTCTGAACTGCAGATTGTCCAGTCCTGCGGTTTCCCGCTCTGCTGTCACTATGAGCGTGATGCCTGCTTCCTTCATGAGTGTAATGAAATTCCAGAGTTCCTTGCGGAAATCCATGGTGCCTGCGACATGCATGTACTTGAACAGAGTGAGAGAGTCCAGCACGACGCGCCTGATTTTTTCTTTCTTGATGAGTTCCATAGGCGTTGCTAAGGACAGGAGCTTCTTGTCAGAGATGGGCTGCTGGACGAAATAGAGCAATTTTTTCTTTTCATAATCGTCAAGATCGATGTTCAATTCTGCTGCGTGGTTCTTGATTGCCTGGACGGATTCTTCGGTGCAGATCATCAAGCCCTTTTCCTTGTTCATAATGCCTTCTATGAGGAACTGCAAGCCAAAAATGGTCTTTCCTGTGCCGGGAATGCCGGAGACCAGCACAAACGAAGTTTCATTGATTCCTCCGTGCAGAATAGTATCCAATCCGGGAATGCCGGTTTTTATTTTTTTCATGCATCACCTTCTTTCTTGTTGCTGATTATATAGATTATAAAAGCTTTTCTTCTTGACAGTTTCTTTCTTCTTGTAGTGTATATGTTTTTTCCGATTTCGGAAGTTATATTAAGAGAATATTCTTGATTTTTGCATGAAAAAACGAGGTACTAAAAGAAACTCTTCTGTCAACATAAACATTGATGAAAAATTTAATAGCGCTAAAAAATCTATTTCAGAGTTGTACTTTACCTTGGGCATCGTGAGCTTTTCCTTAGGATTTGGTTTATTTGTTACTGCAATTATCAGGCTGGTTGAATCTCATAATCCTTGGATTACTCTCCTTTTTGGCGTTGGTTTCATGATTGTTCCCGTTGTTTTTGGGATTTGGAAGTTTGAGAAGGTGAAGGAAGGGTTTATGGAAAAAATAAAAAAAGTAAAGGTTGATTAATCCAAATTTAATCATTGCGGGCATACATTTTCTGTTTTTTTTCAGAGGAAAGTTTATATAGCAACTCTCTGCAAGAAAAGCAAAAGAGGATGCATGGATTTCGGTTCTGAATTCGGTAAAAAATTAGGACATCGCCAGGAGTTTGTCGTACTTGCGAAAGTTGATGCTTCTTCGTATGCTGAAGCTAACCTTTCCATCATCAAGTACATGGTGAGCACGCAGCGCGTTCCCGGCGTGTATGTGACGCTGAACAAGCCGTATACCACTCTGCTTCAGACCTTTATCGAAGAAGGCATTGACCATGACATGGTTATTTTCATTGATGCCATTACCAGGACTGCAGGCGGGAAAATTGAGAAGCAGGAGGACTGCTTGTTTATCGGAAGCCCGGAGAATTTAAGTGACATTTCCTTAGCCATGGATCAGGCAGTGCGTGCGGTTCCGGGGGAGCAGAAATTCATTTTCTTTGACAGCCTTACCACGCTGCTCATGTACAACAGCGCCCCTACGGTTGCTAAGTTCATTCATTTTCTCTCTGGCAAGATGCGCACGTGGAAAGTCAAGGGCATCATTGTGAGCTTGGAAAAAGAGAGCAACAAAGAATTGCTGGACGAGCTCTCACAGTTCTGCGATGTCACGATTGACCTGGGAGGAAAACCATGAGAGAATTACCTGTGGTGATTTTAACCTTGATTGCCATTCTTGGCGGATTGTTTGGACTGATCACGCTAGTGGGAAGTGATATTCCCCTGTTCGTTGGATTAGCATCCTTAAGCTTTGGCATCACTGCATTGTTCTTCACAATCAAAGCAAGAAACATTCTCTCCAAAGGATCAAGTTTGAGAGATTATACCACGAGCTTTGCGTTATGTCTTATCTTTATTTTGTTCTTCAGCATCTGGGACACGCTGATTGACTTGTTTCAGTGGGACAAGGGATGGATTTATCCCAAATATTTTTTCATTACTTTGGCTTACTTTGTTTTCGTATATACCAGCTACAGGATCTTCAATCTGGGAAAGGAATTTGGATTTTCCTCGCAGGCGGAACGCATCAAGAAAGCAATGAAGAAATGAGTGGGTAATAGGTCTACTCTGCTTCTGCCCGCATCTTTCTGTTTATTTTCTTCATATCAAATAAAATGATCTTTTGCAGCGTTCGGTTGAGTTTCGCGTCTTCTTTTTCAACTTTTTATGCCAAATAGATTAAAAATTGAACAGGTCGCCGAGCAATAGGCTAATTCCCGCTCGTGCAAGGAAGAATATGGAAAGTGTTAATAAGATCAGCAGAGGAATATATTTTGCTCCTTCCTTTCCTTTGCCTTTGATAATGGCGCCAATGACAAACGAGCTCATGATGGATGTAGTAATTAAAGAAACGATGGTGTAGAAAATGACAAAATCAGGCTGGAGCTCTATCTGCGTGACTTTGATGGGAATGTCAATCTGGCTGGAAGTGGGCATCTGAATTTGCGCAAATACTTTTTTGAGAATTTCAATTAAGAACGTAGATAATCCATACAGCAAAGGGGTTCCTACCCCTACTGCGGCAATGACAAAGATGACATAGGACAGGACTGATGATTTGATCTTCTGGTCGGTTAAGTCTTGATTGCGGAGATTGCGCGCAGTCTGCTCCAGCAAATTTGCAAGCTCGCCTCCTGATCGTATTCCTGTGACAATCAAAAGGATGGTTTTTTCCAGTTTTTCCGACTTGATGTGGGCGACAATGTTCAGCAGTGCACTGTCAATGGTCCTGCCAATGGTCACTTCTTTTCCTACTCGCTCGATTTCCTTGGCAAAGATCCCGAATTCCGGACGGGCGGATAGTAATAATGCGTTGTCCACGGTCAGGCCTGCGCGGAGATTCGAAGACATCTGCTGTAATGCATCGGGCAATACTCTTTCCACTGCGCGCGCCTTCTTCGTGACCTGCATATAGATCCAGGTATAGACCACAAACTGAATCAGGAAGAATGCAGCAAAAAACGCTACCCACAATGAGAGGTCGAGCTTGCTTGCAAACTGGAATGCTGCTGCTAGGCTTAAACCGATGCTTGCAATCAGCATGAATCCGACAAACCGGTCAGGATGAATTCTTATGTTGGAATACTGAATTAAAGAGATGTAGTTCTGACGGATTTTTTTCGGATAGAGTTTCGACAGGAAATGGTAGCCCATGTTACTCGAGCAGATTGGGTCTCCTTGCTTTAATAATACCCATGAACATCAGCTGGAAGAAGATAACAATTACATACAGGCTCCAAAAAATAAGCTTGATGCCGAATTCAGAAACTGCAATAAAAGAGGCAAGGAGGATGATGAACGTGATGCCTAAGGAAGGCATGATAACTGCAACCAGCAGGTAGAACATTGCGAGAGGCTTGAGCTGTCCGCCATACTTTTCAATTTGGATAATCTGAAATTCTGAGAGGGAGTTGATGGTATCTTCAATGATGCTTGCAAGGTCTGCTCCTGTTTTCATACCGTTGGAGATCTGCCAGATGGCGCGGCGAAAGTAAGGAGAGGGATTCCTGGAAGCAAGGTCGTTCAAGGTGGCAATCTGGGATCTTCCGGCATTGATTTCTCTGATTGCTTTCTCAAACTCGTTGGAAATTTGGCCATAGCCTCCCTGCGCTAAAGATACAAAGATATTAAAGAACGGAACTCCTGCATGCAGCTGGATGAGAATGTTCTGTAATGCAGGCAACAAATTTCTTTCAATGCTCCTGACCCGCTTGTTGGCGTAGATCTTGGGATAGGACAGCTTCTGAAAAAAGAAAATCAGGGTGAGGAAAAAACTCAGAAGAAATCCTACGAGGATGCTGACTCCTACTTTCGTGAGGAAGAACATGAAGACAAAGAGGAGCAGAAACA
Source organism: Candidatus Woesearchaeota archaeon (assembly GCA_964365915.1). Classification (GTDB taxonomy): domain Archaea; phylum Nanobdellota; class Nanobdellia; order SCGC-AAA011-G17; family DATDVL01; genus DATDVL01. The sequence continues at coordinate 7,072 of CAYIRJ010000015.1, read as the reverse complement.
TGATCAGGGAGGATGCAATGCACATGGCAATATATTCATAAGGAGCTATTTCTACTTCTGCGCGGACCAAGTCCATCTGCATATTGGGCAGGCCCCTTGCCATGCCTTTAGAGAAGGTAAAAAAGGGCTTTGCGACTTGCTTTAACTGCGGCATGGGAAGAAATCCCATGGGAATGCGGAAACTCATGTTTTTTCCTCTGCTTCTTCCTTTTCCTCTGCGTTTTCCGAAGCGGTAATGAGATCTTCTCCTGCTGCTTTTGTTTTTCCCGAAATCTTTAACTTTTTCATGAGCGCATCCGTGTCTGTGTAATAGTGATTCATGATTTCTCCCACCTGATTGAGTTCGCGGATATTGTGCTTGACCATATGCATCAAGATATTCTGCTTGTCCTGCAAGTCCTGCTGGATTTCTGGCAAGGACATTCCTGTTCTTCTAGAAAGCTCTTCAAATAAATGCAAGGGCTTATTGTGCGCGACAATTTTGTCTTCTCCTGGCTTCCAGCGGTAAATGAGGTTGGGCTGGACTATGGTCCTTCCTTCATCTTCGCTGACGAGGAATTCTCCGACTTGATAGATGCGGCGGATGCGCTTTCTACGGTCGCGAAACATGACTACTGTCAGGTTGACTGCCTCGAGCAGGTTGGGAGGAACTTCAATGGGAGGATGGGTCAAGCGATCAATGGTTTCTTGGAGCGAATCTGCGTGCAATGTGGCATAGACTGAATGGCCTGTATGCATGGCCTCGAACAGAACTTGGGCTTGGTCTTTTTTACGCATCTCACCTAGAATAATGCGGTCAGGACGCATACGTAAAGAATTGACGAGCAGATCCAACATGGTAACGCCGCCCCGGCCTTCAGCATTGGGATCTCTTGTGACCAGAGGGCACCAGTAGAGAAACTTGGGAAGACTGAGTTCGCGAGTGTCTTCAATGCTAATAATTCTCTGAGTAGGAGGAATAAAAGGCATGCAGATGTTCAGGACAGTTGTTTTTCCTGATGCGGTTCCTCCTGAGATGAGCATGTTCATCTCGTACTGGATGGCAAGCCACATCAAGGATAATAAGCGCGGCTCGATGGTCTTGTTCTGGATGAAGTCAGTCATGGTCCATGGATCGCGCGCAAAGCGGCGGATGGTAATAGTATTTCCTTTGGAAGAAATAGGAAAGAGTACTACGTTGGCACGATCTCCTGACATCAAATGCGCATCCAATAATGGAGTCAATATGGTTACCTGGCGACCAATACGGCGCGCGATGATGTTTGCGATGTTGTGGATCTGGGACTCTACCGTAATGGTGAGATTGGTAATCAACCAGCCATACTTCTTATGGAACACGCGAATAGGCTCATGAGAAGAAACGACAACAATTTCTTCTAGATTGTCATCGTTGATGAGATATTCCAGCTTGTCTAGTCCTAATGTCTCTTGGATCAATACTGAAACGAGGAACTGCAGTGTTTCTTCATCGATAGTGGGCAGGGAGTTTTTGATGAGCATGGCAGCATGCTGGCGGAATTTCATCTTCAACTCGTCCACTGCCTTGGGCTCCAGCACTTCTGAAGACGTGACTGCTACGGTGGTAATTAATTGGGTTTTGATGTGTTCCATTAATGCCACAGTCCCAGGATTCAAGAAAGGAATAATAACGTAATACCGCAGTACACCTTCTGTTAAGGTAATGGATACCTCGATATCCAGTTCGTTTGCTTTTATGCGGTAGCTGTCGACTTCTTGCATCGCAATTCTGGCTCCCCTAGTAATGGATAGTATATGTCAATCAACCCGTGCTTTTCCAAGATGGCTGCCCAGTCCTCGGTCTGCTTCTTGGTGATCCTGAAACGAGTAGAAATTTCACTGAGTTTCACCGCCTTTTTTTCCTGAATCAGATTGTATGCTTTATCTAAATCAGTCTCATGTTTTATTAGCTTTGCGGTGATTTTGAGCACCTGCTGAGTGGTTTCCTCATGCGGCAAAATCACTCCTTCTGGATCATGCTCCCACCAGACTTTCTTGCCCTGCAGCTCGTCATAGCAATCTCTGACAATCCTTTCCGGCCAGCCCATCTTGATTGCTGCGTCAATCACCATTTCATCAGGATATTTTTCCTTTGCCTTTTTCAAATAGTTTTTCAGGATGTTAATTTCATATTTTTTGATGACGAGTTCTACTCCAGAAGGCTCTGCAGTTTCCTTGAGATAGGCTTGCTCAATGATATCTTCAGGCCATCCTGCCTTCAATGCTGCTTCTGCAATCTGGCTTTTCGGATAATTCATGTTGAGGAACCTCCTCATGTGGTGACGCAAGAGATCCAGCTTTTTTTCATGGGGAAGATCTCTTCCTTGGAGTTCTGCCTCTGCTGCTTCCTGCTGCAAGACCAATTGCTCGGCTTGATATTCGACATCTGATTTTTGCTTTTTGAATACCTTCTTTGCTGCGGTGAACAGCACTACCAGAATGCTCCCATTGATTCCCAGGAATAGATAGTAGAGGAATGACTGGTTGGCGAGATGCAGGCTTTGCCAGACAATCAAACCGAGAAAGACGAATACTAAGATCAGGAACAGGCATTTCCGCAACGCATCTATTTTGCTTTTCTTGGGAATGATGGGAGGAGTTAGGGGGATAGTGGATTCTTTGGCAGGTGGTAATTTAGGAAAGGGGGTTTGTGTGGTTTGCTGCACAGTTTTTGCAGCGGGATGCTTTGCGAAGAGCGAGAAGAAGGATTTCTTGGGTGGAGCTTGCGCAGGGGCAGGAACTGTTTTGAGCACTGGCTTGGGAGCTGGCTTTTCTTCTTGGGATGCTGATTTTTTCAAGGCTTCGAGCGTGGACTTGAAGGTGATTGCGGCAAACACTAATGCGAGAACTTGCAATCCCAACCCGAGGATGCCATATATGACATTTTCCTTCCATGCAGCAAGCAGCACTATGAGAAATCCTATCCAGAACAAACTATCAAAAACCACCGTCTTCTTTTCCATGTTCCTATTGAAACGTAGAGGAAATAACTTTAAAAATGGATTGTTCAAACTGATGGGGAGTTACAAAATAGCAGATTATTCTATAACTTTCAATTCTTTGAGATATGCTTCAATGAAAGGCTCCACTTTATTGAGATCGATATTTTGATACCCTCGCGCAATTCTTTTTCTTAATTCATTCAGTACCTTGTTCTTCATTTTGGATCTTATGTTTTCTCCGTCTTCTTTTGGAAGCGGGAATTCTTTGGGATTCATTTTCCTTCTGTATTCAGCTGCGATGTCTTTGCTTGTTTTCCACTCTGTTTGATATCTCTCAGCAATCCCTTCATCATTTATTCTGCATCAAAACCTCTACTCACTTTTTCAAATGTTTTTGCATAATACTCTTTAAACTTGCGGAGAAATTCTTTTTTGTTAAGCATGTTCTCTTTGACTTTTATTGCGCTTGTGTTCAAGGTCTTTTCTATCTCATTTTCTATTGCATGCATGGTTACCTTTTTATTCGTTAGGAACAGAAAAATAGCGACCGTATTCCGTACCCAATAATACTTTTCACGACCGCTTAAATGATCAAAATTCTCCATAAGCGTCTTGCTTTTCAATAAATGCAAATCCAATACTTTGTAGTTGCATCTTCTTTTTACTCGGTAAATGATACGCCTTTTGGCGACATACTTGTCCAGCATAAGTTCATACAATGGATCGGTAGCTACTCCCTGCAGTAATGCATCAAATGATAGAGCGAGTATCTGTACTTGGATATTGAGCATGTTTTCCAGTTTCTTTTCTAGCACTTGCTTATTCACTGTATTCTCAGTGATCACGAGGATGTCTACGTCATTGAACCTGAACCCTTTTTCTAGGAACGATCCTGTAATGATGATGTTATCGCATTCTCCTTGGTTTTTAATGATATCAAATATCTGATGCATGAGTGCAACTTTTATCGGTTCTAGGGAATGCACGTGATGGTAATACAATTTTCTTCCTTCCCTTTTTGTTGTCAATGGGGAAACGACTACGTAACTTCCTACGGGGAGACTCGCTCTTTTCTTTGGCAGGTATATCTGGTCCATTATGCTCCCCTTGCTTACTTTGCTGACCATTTCCATGTTACGTAATATTACGTATTAGTATTTAAAGGTTTTGGACTTCTTTATATTAAGTTGAAGGTTGGTTATTATTGGATTTTTTAAAACCTGATTTGAAAACTTTAAGTTAATCTAAACAACAAGGATTTAGTTTTTGCTCTTTTAGCTTTCTGCTCTTTATCCAATCTTGTGGTTTTACATTTTGGGCAAGTAAATGGCGCTCAAATCTTTGTTTTAATAGTAATTATATAGTTACAAAATAAATAGAAAGATTTAAATAAAAGCGATTGTATGCTTAAGTCGTGAGAATTATAAAATATGCCCAATCAACTGTATTGGTAGAAGATGGGGGAACAAGGATTTTAATTGATCCCGGAAAATATAATTTTGAAGAGGGACGAGTAACAAGAGGATTTTTTCGTGATATTAATGTTTTGTTTATCACACATAAACATGCAGACCACTACGATTTAGATGCGGTGAAAAGTATATACGAAAATTCAGAACCGAGGATCTATACTGTAAACGAGATTTCCGAAGCATTGAAAAATGAGGGTATTGCTTCTTCTGTTTTTGGTGCTGGATGTCAAATCCAAGAAGGACCGTTTTCAATAGAGTCCATCGTTACAGATCATGTTGTTAATGGAGAAAAAATAGATTGCTTCGGGGTTTTGATAAAATCTAAAGGAAAAAGCCTTTATCATACTAGCGATACACTTTATTTGACAGAAAAGCCGATAGGATGCAGTATTTTAATGGTGCCTATAAATAATAGGGGTGTATCCATGAGTTTGGATGAAGCGGTGAGGTTTTCAACCGAGGTTAATCCTGATTTAGTTATCCCCGTACATTATGATAGCCCAAAAGATTCCCATATAAATCCGCAAGAATTTGTGGATAAAATAAGAAATAAAGGGGTGAATTCAAAAGTGATGAACTTTGGAGATTATATCGATGTTGCCCCAACAAAGTCCCAACAAGGGGGATAATCAGTTTGAAGCTGTTATATTGGCTGGAGGAAGAGGTTTAAGATTATCGCCTCTTACCGATTCTTGTCCGAAGCCGTTATTGAAAGTTAAAGGTAAGTCTCTTTTAGAACATATAACTAATGAAGTGAATTTTTGTGGCATTGACGATATTATAGTTGTAACTAAATACCTTTGCGATCAAATACATGAACATTTTTCAGAGAGATATAAATGTGTAAAAACTAATTTTGAGACAATGATAGAATCTTTTATTTATGCTTGCGGTTTTTCAACAAAAGAACATTTTTTGTGTTTAAGTGCTGATACTTTAATAACGAAAAATTCCATGATCCATACCATAAATAATTACTTAAGAACTGGAAGCGATATCTCATTAACTCTTTCTGAAACAGACAGATCGAGAAAAAAATGGGCGTACTCTATTAACGAGGAAGGATTCTTGCGAGATTTAAGTATTGGAACATCTGATAATAATTTAGAAAGATCAGGATTGGTTATGGGCAGAGTGGTTATTGATAGTTTGAGAGATGGTATTGCACGATATGATCGAAATTACCTTGGTTTCGGCACGGGCTGGAATCTAATTTTAAGAATGATGTTAGATCAAGGTAAAAAGATATATGTCTCAAGAGAGAATTTCCCTATTTTTAATATAAATACTCAAACAGATTTAGAGAAGGCTGAATCTTTTGTAACTGAGAATTTGAGATGAAGATTTTAATAGCGCCGGGTCCATATAAAGAATGTCTTTCAGCAGACGAAGTCGCCGATTGTATCTTGGATGGAATTAGTTCAATTGACTCAGCTCACGAATTAATAAATTTTCCTTTGTGTGATGGAGGAACCGGGTTTGTTAAAAGGTTAATAAAAAGAAGAAACGGAAATATAAGAAGAAGTAGGGTGATAGGCCCTCTTGGTTATGATATAGAAACTTTTTATGGGGAAATGGATAATAACACTGCAGTTATAGAAAGTTCTGCTGTTTGTGGGCTTGCTTTGGTTCCCCAAACACAAAGAAAGCCCTTTCTAACTACAACTTATGGAGTTGGTCAACTTATTGATGAGATATCTTCAAAAGGATTTAGAAGAATTCTTGTTGGTATGGGTGATAGTTCTACAAATGATGGCGGGGCAGGGGCTTTACAAGCGCTTGGTGTAAGACTTTTAGATGAAAACAATAGGGATATAGGACTTGGAGGAGGACAACTTTTAAGAGCGAGAAAAATAGATTTATCAAAATATAAAAAACCAAATTTAGATGAGATTGTAGTTGCATGTAATTTAACCAGCGTTTTATGTGGAAAAGAAGGGACTTCTAATATATATGGTCCACAAAAAGGAGCCACAGAAAAAGAAATTCATATCTTAGGATCTTCTTTGGAAAACTATGCTCAATTAATTCTAGAAACCACTGGTGATGATGTTCGATATCTTCCAGGCTGTGGGGGTTCAGGCGGTTTAGCTGCGGGATTATTCTCGCTTCTTGGCGCAAAATTAAGATATAGTATGGATATCGTTTTTAATGAAACTGGTTTAGAAGATAAGCTAAAGGATGCGGACCTGTTAATAACTGGAGAAGGCAAGATAGATGACAGAACGGCTACTGGCAAAATAGCTTGTGGAGTTTCTTTATTAGCTAAGAAGTATAATATTCCTTCAATAGCTATTGTCGGGCAGATCGGAAAAGATGAAGAAGATATTTATTATAACGGTATCGATTTTGCTATTCCTATATGTAGGGGGCCGATTAGTTTGGAAGAATCTTTAAAAGAGGCTAAGAAATATTTATTTGAGACAGGTCAAAGAGTTGCTAGGATTTTGCCTTTTCTTCAGAAAAGTAGAAGAGGTGAATCATTTACTGAAGAAAAAATCCCCCCTGAAGGACCTATTAGCACTTTGCTTTTTGATTTAGGTAAGACATTAGTTTATATTCCGATAGAATATGATATGGATGCAAATATCGCTAAGGAATTTAATTACGAAGAAAATTATGTGGGTTCTGTTATTTATT
>CAYIRJ010000014.1:0-17729 GCA_964365915.1 Candidatus Woesearchaeota archaeon | reverse complement strand
TATGCCAGCTTGGTTACAAATCCTGCCTTGGGTTCATAAATATAACCTTCTTGCCTGAGCTTGGCAATCACGTCTTCTACTTGTGTTTCTGTCAATCCTTTATCTACAGCCTCTGCTGTTAATTCCTCGATGGAAATGGTTTTTTTCCCTCTACTCTCAAAATCTGTGATAATGTTCCGTACTAACATAATCTTATTTCTTGTGGAGGCAGTGATGCCTGTCGTAATTCTGTCGATGTCCAGCTGGCCTGTCTCTGAATCAATACCCACCTGCATTAAGCAAGAGTTGAGAATGTCGATGGCTCCTTTCGCATCTTTTCTTGTAACATGGTTTGACAAACGAATACGGGCAGAGGCTTCTGCCAGTCTTACTAATGCTTCTAACTGGCGTGCGGAAATCGGAATGGGCTTCATGGCTGCATCCCCGATGGTTGGAGTGTTGCGCAATCGGACATAATAATTGCGAATTTCCTCGATAGCGCCTTGCGTTAATTTCGGAAAGACTTTCTGACGGACGTAAGCAACATATTTTTTCAGCAAGTCAAAAGGGATTACGGGTTCGGCACCAGAAATATTTTGTTGCAGATCTAAAATGTGTGATGCAATTTTCGTATCTCTTTCTTTGTCAGGTATATCCTTTACAGGAAAGATAAGATCGAAACGATTGATCAACGGAGGTGGCATCGCGATTTGCGGAGCGATTGGTTGATAGGGATCGAACCTGCCGAATTTAGGATTTGCTGCTGCAAGGACTGTTGTTCGACAACGCAAGGTCGCCTGAATATTTGCCTTGGCTATGCTCAGTGTTTGCTGACTCATTGCCTCATGCAATGCTGAAGTATCCTCATCAGTCATCTTGTCCATTTCGTCAATAAGTAAAATTCCATCATTGGCCAATACTAATGCCCCTGCTTCTAATGCCCATCCCCGTAAAAATTCGTCTTTAACAACAGTTGCAGAAATCCCTGCGCCTGTTGTAGATCTGCCAGCAACATAACGCGCTTTGGGTGCCACTTTTGACATGTATATTAGCATTGATGATTTTGCTGTACCTGGCTCACCCACCAGCAAGATATGAATATCACCTTTGACAGATGTGCCATCGGGTCTTTCTTTTCTCAATCCACCCATCAACTGCAGAACCAGTGCCCCTTTAATTTCATTATGCCCATAAATAGACGGGGCCATTGAAGCAACAAGCTTTTCATATACCTTTGGATCTCTTGCAAGTTCCTTGATTCTCTTCTCATCTTCTGGGCTGATTTCGATATCACCATAGGCCTCTTCAATGCCTTCGATATAATTTGATTCCATTATTAAATCGAAACGTGTTGATGTGGCTCCTGTTTTAGCAGGCAAAGGAATTTCCTTTACTATGCCCATCACGCGAATTTTTGAACCAGGAGTAGTTTTGCGCTCCATCTTCGGCTCTACAAGATCTTCCCGCAGGAACACAGACAATCGCTTCGGCTGCTCTCCTCCCTCCAATGCGTCAGGAGACTCTTCCAGAACAATGCGTTGCGAATCAATCAATTCCTGATGTAATAATCTGAATCTTCCCCTTCTTCCACAACTGCAACGCGAAGGTTCGCGAAATGTCTGCTCTAATTGGGGAATCTTGATGGAATTACCGCAGCTTGGGCATTCGAATGTTGCTGAGATTACTTGGGGGCGCACATCTGAAGTTTGGCGGACAACCCCTGTGATAGAAATAAACTTTCCAAGATGTACGGAACGAATGTTGCGGATTTTTATTTCCTGAGAAGCAGGAAGGTTGATAAAGCGCGCGCGCAGAATATCCAGAGTCTTTTCATCTTCAGTCGGAATGTCAAAGTGCTTCAAAGAAAGTTCTGCAGCTTTCAGCGTTTCCTCTGGCTCTTCTAATAATTCATTTGCAAGATCGGGATTGAATGCTGAAAGGTGCATGAAATCAAAAATAATCGAATGCAGCCCCTTGCGGACTACCTCATACAAGTTCTTCTCATAATACATCTCGATAAACTCTTTGAATTTTTCGATTTGCTTATGAGCTTCAACCATTACAAACCCCCTTTGGCAGGAAGCGAAAGATTTGCTGTACTTTATAAATTTTTGTGGGGTAGTTGTCCAGTATGTTGCAGGGATTTTAGATTTTTAAAGAAGAAGAGTTTACAGTAAAGAAAGGTTGCTAATGTATTTCATTGATAGGAGAGTGTTGTTACTGCGCATTGTTGACATGAACTTATCAAACTCTACTGATGGGAGCACGTAGAGTAACATACTTCAAAATGGATTTTCCTAACTCAAAAAGCTCATCTTCAGAAAAGCAGCCATATTGTCCCTTAAATCCTCTTTTGAATACTAATTCTGGGGATGCTGCTTGAATTTTTGCATTTGATGTGATATCTGCAACAGAAGAAACTAACTGCTCGGCAAGTGCATCTAAACTATCCATGCTATGGTCATCAATAAAATTGTCTTCATCTATTAGGGGCACATATTGAAACCCATACAACCAGAAAAATGGAAGTTCTGCATCAAGCTTCCTGTATTTGTAAACCATTATTTTTTGCAATTCTTCATTTTCCATATTGACTTCAGTACCCCATTTCTTCAATATTGTCTTGCGTTGTTTGTTGCAGTGATGCTGCAATAATCTTTGCGACCTCTTTATCCTGTTGAGAGACGCGTCGTTGCAAAATAAACTTTCCTAATTCAAGCATCTCTTCATTACTGATAGAGCTGTATTGCTGAGACACATTATCATTTAATCCTGTTCTGAAAACAAGTGTTGGAGCATGAGCTTCAATATCTACTTTCGATAGATTACTATATTTGACAAATTGCGCAGCAATTTCTTCTAAAGAATTTGTTCCTTGATCAATCACTTTCTCTTCTGCGTCTTGTATCGCATAAAGCCATACTGTATGACCCGTTTCATCGAATATTCTATACTTGAAAAGAACGTATTTCTTTTGATCACTCATATTCTTGAGATAAGCAGGAGATTTATAAACTTAATTCACTCAAAAATCAAATGAACATTATCGCTTGTACTTTTTATCCTTCATGACTTTCACAAGCACTTGCACCAGCTTATCAACGGCTTCTCGTAATTTTGTTTCTGACTTTGTTCCGGTGCAGACGATCTTTCCGTTGCTGAACAATAAGAACGTCGCGCGCGTGCCGGGAAGTTTGTAGACCAGTCCGGGAAATTGTTCCGGTTCATATTCGGTTTCTTCCAAGTCCATGGCTAATAAGTTTAAATTTAAGTCCATGCCAATGGAACCAGAAGCAACCATGTTCTGTACATTGATCTTGGGCTTTACAGTGATCTTGATGCGAATTTTTTCGATGTTTTGGATGATTTTCTTGACTGCTTCCTTGACCTTGGCCATGGATTTTGCGCCAGTGCAGACAATTTTTCCGGAAGAAAAGATCAACGCAGAGGTCTTTGGCTCCTTAATGCGCATGACCAGTCCAGGAAATTGCTCAGGATTGTACTCAGTATTGGGCAAGGTTTCTGCTAACTTAATGAGAGGGATGTCCTTTTCGAGATCAGAAGACACAACAATATTCTGGATTTTAATCTCTTTCTTGGGCATTGGAACTCCTCTTTTATACTTTATAAAGGAGATCCTTAGTTTATAAATGTATGGTGTTCCTTCTAGAGGGCTAAAACCGCTAAGAAACCCCTTTTATGCCTATTTGCAACGGTTTTCCTTGTATTTTCAGCTCCTTACGGGAGACGCCTTTCGGAATGGTCCATTCGATCTTTTTTGTTTGCGTAGCCTTTTGAATCTCTTCGGCAAACACAGTGATGGCTTGCTTCACTCCATCATCCGCTTGCAGAAGGAGCGTTATCTTATCTTGCAATGTTAAATTCATTTCCTTACGATAGCCATTGATGCTGCGAATGACTTCACGCGCTATGCCCTCTTGCAACAGTTCAGGAGTGATTTTTTTGTCGAATACTATCTGAATTTCGTGCATGCCAGATTCAGCAGCGGTTCTCGTTTCTACTTGTTTCACATTTACTTCGTCTTTAATGATTTCTACATATTCTTCTGGTAATTTTACTCCTTTCATTAATAAACTTGCCAATGGTTGACGTACAGGAATCTTCGCTTTTTCCCTTTCCTCCAATGCGGCACTCACTACATCCCGCGTACGCTGCATGCATTCCTGAATTTCTTTTGAATGAAATTTTCTGTCCATCTTCGGCCAGGATTCAAGATGCACGGATGTTGCTACTTTTGCCTTTGCCTGATGGAACATCTGATGAATATCCTCTGCAATGAAGGGAGCAATTGGGGCTATCAGTTTTGCAAGTGTAGAAAGCACATACGCTAATGTCTGTACTGCTTCCTGACGCTCGTGCTTCTCCTCGCTCTTGAAACGATCCCTGCTTCTTCTGACATACCATGTAGAAAGATCTTCGATAAATTTTGCAATGGACTGGCAAGCGGGAGTAGTATTATACTCTTCAAATGCATCAGTCACTTGCTGCACTGTCTCCTGCAGTCTGCTAAGCACCCACTGATCAAGAATATGATTTGTTGAGGGTCTGTCTATGACTTTGTTTTCCTTTCCGAATAACTCATAAAAACTTTTCACATTGGCAAGGATCATCAACACTTTACGATACACTTCCTTCACATTCTCCTCTTTGAAATTCAGATCTTCTGCGCGCATTAAAGGAGAGAGCATTAAGTAAAAGCGCAAGGCGTCTGCCCCATATTGTGCAAAGATTTTTTCTGGCTCTGGGAAGTTCCCTCTTGATTTAGACATCTTTGAGCCGTCAGCTGCAAGAATGGTTCCTGATACGACCACATTTCTGAACGGAGCCTTGTCAAAAAGAATCACGCCTAAGACATGCATATAATAAAACCATGCTCTGACTTGCGCCACATACTCTGAAACGAAATCTGCAGGATAATCTTTCTTGAATTCCTCTTGATTTTCAAACGGATAATGCTTCACTGCATAAGGCATGCTTCCGGATTCAAACCAGCAGTCCATCACTTCAGGAATGCGCTGCATCGTTCCCTTACATTTTGCACATTTCCATTGCAGCTTGTCAACAATATGTTTATGCAGATCCACTTGCGCAGGCACTTTGCTTCCTGCTTTCTCTTGCAATTCTTTGATGCTTCCCAGCACTTCAACCTGCTTGCAAGCTGTGCATTTCCATACTGGGATAGCGGTTGCCCAGAAACGGTTTCTTGAAATGCTCCAGTCTGGAGCAGTCTCCAAAATATTCAAGAACCTTCCTTCCTTAATGTGCTCAGGATACCAGTTGATTTCTTTGTTGCGCTCCATGAGTTTCTTCTTGACTTTCTGAATATCCACAAACCAGGAATCCACAGCATTGTAGAATAAAGGAGTTCCGCAGCGATAGCAGAAAGGATAGGAATGAGTATAATTCTCTGCTGCATACAATAAATTCCTCTTTTCCAAGTCTGCAAGCACTTTTTTATCTGCATCTTTGAACCAGATATCAACCCATTCATGAGGACCGAGCACTAATTTCCCGTGATAGCCGACATGCTGGATAATGGGAAGGTTGTATTTCTTAATCATCTGATAATCAAATTCCCCATACGTTGCCATGTGGACGATTCCTGTGCCTTCTTCCGCAGCAACTTCGTTGCCGCCATTAATGACATAATGCCCTTTCTTGTCCGAAGGAATGTGATACAATGGCTCGTATTCTAAGCCTATCAATTTCTTGCCTTTGAATTCTTCAACGATCTTGTACTCTTCTTTCAAAACTTCCTTGATCCGATCTTTTACAAGAATATAATGCTCATTGCCTACTTTAACTTTAACATAGGTGAGCTCTTCATTGACAGCAATTGCTGCATTCCCAATTAATGTCCAAGGAGTGGACGTCCAAGAAAGCAAGTAGGTATTTTTTTCCTTTTTTAATGGGAATTTTACTGTGGCGGATTTTTCTGTAACATCCTTATAAGAATTGTCCATAGCAATTTCTGCATTGGCTAACGGAGTCTGGCAGTGCGGGCAGTAGAGCAAGACTTTTTTTCCTTCATAGATGTAGCCGTTATCATATAATTTCTTGAAGACCCACCAGACTGTTTCCATATAACTGTTATCCATGGTCTTGTAAGCATTGTCAAAATCGATCCACTTCCCCATGCGGTCAACAGTTTTTTTCCATTCCTGAATAAACGTGAAGACTTGAGACCTGCAAGCCTCATTGAATTTATCGATACCCATTTTTTCAATCTCTTTCTTGTCCTTGATCTTCAATTTCTGCTCAACAATATTTTCCACAGGCAGGCCATGGCAATCCCAGCCCCATCTTCGTTCCACACGATATCCCTTCATGGTCCAATAACGGGGAAACAGGTCTTTGACCGTTAATCCTAAGATATGCCCGTAATGTGGAGCACCCGTTGCAAATGGAGGGCCATCGTAGAAAACAAACTGTTTGGTCTTAGGACGAGATTCTACTGACTTTTCGAAGATCTTATTTTTCTTCCAAAACTCCATTAAAGCGATTTCCCGTTCTTGCAAGGATGGCATATGCTGGTGAATAATCTGAAGATTTAAAGCCTTTCTGTAAACTATTTAAACAATAAAATGCTTAATCTTCATGCTAGAGATTATTCCTTTAGACTCTATTCTAAAAGAAGTTCCCACCTATAGTCATTTTCCTTCGATTCTTGAATTGCAGGAAAAATAAACTGCAGCTTCTCGCTTGGGATATCAAGTCAGCAATCTCGGCATTTCGGAAAAAGGATGAAAAGTTTCATTGCTCTCCATAGGTACAGAAAAGAAACATGCGTTTGTCTCCCAAGAAAGATTTCTGAATATACTTGTGATCTTTCTCCGACAATGAAAAAATCTTTAGGACTTGGACTTATTGCTGGTTCTCTAGGATTGTATGCTCTTATCTATTCGTCAACACCCTGGTAAAAACGTCCATAAGGCTTATAAAAGGCAAAAACACCCCTTTTTCCAAGATATAGAGGAATTCTCTATAGCTTTATAGAACAATGAATAGAGAAGGAGTGAATTAGCACATGTATGGAAATAGAGACCACTATAGCGGTGGCGGAGAACAACGGTTTGCCCCTGTCAAGGAAGGGGAAGTCTACGACGTCACTATTGAGGCGGTCGGAGAAAAAGGCGATGGCATCGCCAAGATTAAGGGTTTTGTCATTTTTGTTCCCAATGTGAAGCAAGGAGACCAAGTCAAGATCAAAATCGGTAGAGTGCTACGGAAAGTAGCGTTCGGCGAGGTTGTCCATGATGGTGGTGCGCAAGCAGCTGAATCGAGCGAAGGAGCTGAGGCAGAAGCATCTGCTGAGGAAGACTATGCCGAGGAAAGCGAAAGCGCTGAGGAAACTTCGTCTGAAGAAGAGTCTCACGAAGATTCTAAGGAATTCTAAATTCCTTACTTTTTCTTTTTTTGTCCTTAAATTGTGAAGAATTAAGTTTTTAAATTCCCCATAATTCTTTATGTTATGGTTAATGATCTTACTCATAGAATTTATGGAGAGATTCAAAAAGTAATAGGGGAAAAAGAGAATATCCGCATGAGCGAAGGGGAACAACGCTTTGGAGTTCCGCAATTTCTTAAAAAAAGCGGAGAAAGCTACCAGACACAAATTATTCTCTTACGTGATGGTAGCAATGTAGATAAATATACTATTAATTTTACAGGATGGCCTCCTCTGGAAAAGGGAGATAAGGTTTGTGCTCATCTTTTTCTCGCAACCGAAGGGAGAAGGAAAGAATGGGTAATGGGTCTACAAGAGGTAATAACTTGGGATTCGCGCGATCTCCAACTAGAAGAAGATGCTTATCAGTTGGATAAATATCGGGAGGGAGAAGTTGTTGCTGTTTATCAGAATTTAAGTCATCCTTATTTTAAGTTCAGTAAGGGAAGATAATTTTAACCAAAAACTTATAAAGTTCTCTTCTTCTTTGATGTTTATGCCGGGGGAAGCAGCCAATAGTCTCTGGATTGAACGTTATCGACCTAAAGAATTTTCTGAGATACAAGGGCAACAACATATTATAAAACGGTTAGAGGCATTTGTAAAAAATAAAAATATTCCGCATTGTATTTTCTCAGGTCCTGCAGGCGTAGGCAAAACGAGTGTTTCTTTACTTATTGCAAAGAAATTCCATGGCGAAAACTGGCATCAAAATTTTTTAGAACTCAATGCGAGCGATCAACGTGGCATCGACACTGTTAGGACCATCATCAAAGACTTCTGCAGAACCAAATCTATCGGGACTGATTTACCCAAACTTATTTTCTTAGATGAAGCAGATGCTTTAACAAGAGAAGCTCAGCATTCCCTCAGAAGAATGATGGAACAATATTCTGAAACTTCTCGTTTCTTAATTTCGTGTAACTATTCCTCAAAAATCATTGATCCTATACAGAGCAGATGCGCCATTTTTCGATTCAAACCTTTAGAGCGAGAAGACATTAAACAGATTCTTTTATACGTAGCGAAAAATGAAAAACTAGACATTGATGCGGATGCACTTGAATCCATGATTGATGTCTCGGAAGGAGACGCACGCAAAGCGGAAAACATTTTACAGAGTTGTGCGTCTCTGGGAAAACACATTACAAAGAAACATGTTTTTGAAATTGCCAGTGCAGCAGAACCGAAAGAGGTTATTGATGTACTGACACTTGCATTGCATAAAGACTTTCAGAAAGCAAGAAGTAAACTTCTTGATGTCATGACTAATCATGGATTATCTGGCATTGATATTATTAAACAAATCCATAAGGAAATCTGGAATTTACCTTTGACAGACAGGGAAAAAGTAAACCTCATTGAGAAATGTGGAGAGACTGAGTTCAGAATGGTAGAAGGCAGTGATGAGTATGTTCAGTTAGAAGCTTTTTTGGCTTTTTTAACAGTAGTGAAGGAGGAACTCTAAATGGTCCAACAAGTTCGTGCAGCACATATCTTAGTCAAAGAAGAAGAGAAAGCAAAAGACATTTTGCAGAAATTACAAACTGGCGGAAGCTTTGAGAAGCTGGCAGAAGAAAATAGTATTTGTCCCTCGCGAAAGAAAGGGGGAGATCTCGGATGGTTTGGTAGAGATATGATGGTCAGAGAATTTGAAGTTGCTGCCTTCAATCTGCAAAAAGGACAACTCAGCAAGCCTGTGAAAACGCAGTTCGGATGGCATATCATCAAACTTATTGATGTGAAATGAAACGCAATGTTAAAATCTACGTTACACCTGGATGTCAAGCATGTGAGGCAACGATGCGCTGGTTTGATCAGAAAAAAATAAAATACGAAAGAATTGTCGTGTATCCGAACACCCCTGAAGAAACATTCTTACGAAAACATGTTGGGCATTTCTTTGTTCCCATCGTTGTTGTTGAGGGAAAAATTTTAGACCCCAATAAACTTTGGTTGGAAACGTTAGAAAAGGAGTTTGCATGAGACTTTCAGAACAGTACCGGCCGCAATATCTGAAAGATGTAAAGGGGCATGATGCTGCGCTTGCTAAGATTAAAGCAAGCATTGCACAAAGAAAACCTGTGTTCTTGCATGGCATGCCGGGCATCGGAAAGACCACTATTGCTCATGCTCTCGCACGAGAACTTGATTTTGAAATTATTGAAGTCAATGCTTCTGATACACGCAACAAGGAACACATTCAGGAGATCATTGGCAATGCAGCAAAACAACAAAGCCTGTTCAGCAAGGGAAAACTCATCCTCATTGATGAAGTGGATGGCATTTCCGGAACTTATGATCGTGGAGGCGTTCCTGAGCTGGTTACGATTTTAAAAGAACACAGACATCACCCCATCATTCTTACTGCTAACGATCCTTGGGATAGCAAACTTTCCAGCATCAGAAAAGAATCGACTATGGTTGAACTGACCCCATTACAACTCATAACGATTGTCCACGTCTTACAGTCCATTGCTGAACATGAAAAACTCAGTGTGGATGGAGCTACCTTAAAGAAGATTGCTGAATTTGCAGGAGGTGATTTGCGTGCCGCTATTAATGATCTAGAAAGCTTAAGCCTAACTTCAAAGAAGATCACTCCTGATGATGTTGCTACCTTAAGCCAAAGAGAACAGGAACAAAGTATCTTCACTGCACTCCGCACCATATTCAAGGAAGAAGATGCAAGGGCCACGCTTGGGGTATTTGACCTCGTAGACATTGACTCTGATGAACTGTTCTTGTGGATTGACGAGAATCTACCCTTAGAGTATAACGGGAAAGACCTTGTACAGGCTTATCATGCTCTTAGTACTGCTGATATTTTCAAGCGCAGAATCCAGCGCTGGCAGCACTGGAGATTTTTAGCGTATATCTACCAGTTCTTGACTGCGGGTATTGCTGCTGCGAAAGATAAGAAAAGCGCAGGATATGTGGGATATCGGCGAACGAGCAGAATTTTAAAAATATGGATGGCGAACCAGAAAAATTTCAAGAAGAAGGCCATTGCTGAAGTGTTAGCACCTGAGCTGCATGCTTCTAAGAAAAGAATTGTGAAAGAGGTTATTCCTTACCTGAAGATTATAACCCAAGGGCAGAAGGATATTCAATTAGGTTTAGATGAAGAACAGATGGAATGGCTAAGGAAATGAGATTACATTCTTAGCAATTCAGAAGTTGATATTATTTCAACTTTCTTTTGATTTTTCATTTTTTTATCATTACTCCATATCCAACAATGCATTTTTAATGCCGCTGCAAAATAAGCCATGTCATCTGGATCAGGGGAGATTTTTTCTGCTTTAGGAACATATTCTATTAATTCTTCAAGAGGAATTAGAATAATTCTACTTTTTATAATTTCTACAAGTTTGAAAAATTCCTCCCGTGTTCTTTTCGTTTTTTCTAAAACTTCTTCCTTATGTTCTTCAAACTCAGTAAAAAGAAACTCTGGAGCAAATAAATGCAGATCTTCTCGAAATAAAATCTGATAGTTCACTCCTTCTTTAATGAGTATTGCAAAAAATACATTTGCATCAATGACGAGATCCATTTGTTTTAGCTAGTTTTCGTAAACGATTGCTGAGGGATTTACTTACTTTTTTTCCCATACGCAACGCATCTGCCTCGGTAATCCGACTTTTTTCCTTGAATTTTCTTAAGAATTCCATATCTATTAATTTCTGCGCAAATGCTTGCCTCGCTACTTCGGACCAATTTATTTCAGGAAATGCATCCATTTTTTCTTTTAACTCATTTGGAACTGCTAAAGTTACAGTCGTCATATAAATATGTATATTCTGTGTAGATATATAAATCTTATGAATTGCACCCTCTTAGTAAAAAGAAGTTCCAGACGACTATACAATCCTTATTATTCGGGGACTCAACCCAATACGTTTCTTTAAATCTTGAACAGCCTTCATGAATTGTTTTTTAGTTAATTCCTTTTCTTGACCATCCCAAGGATCCAAAATGGTTACTTTTTTATCAAAACGACTTACAATAATATAGTGGGGATAATGATAACGATTGAGCATATCTTGTTTTGAAATGAGATGAAATTTATCGACATAAATAATGATGGGGGATTCTTTCACTAATCTTTTAATAGAAATTTCATTGATCTTTAAGTGTTTGATCTTTAAACTTTTGGGAAATTTTTCCTTTCGAAGATGGTCCACATATGGCTTAAAATCGATTAAAAGTTCTACCTTAAGCTTATGGTGTTGAGCAATAAAAATTAATTGCCCGATAGCAAAATCAATTCTGTATACATTTGAACCGTCCATCAAGAGTTTTTTCTCTTCTTCTGCAGTCAAACCTATTCCTTTTATTCCCTGTACTAATGTCGAGAGACAAGAGGCTAGGCATGACTCTACATGTGCTTGTTGCATTGGGTGCAATTTAAGCTTTTTATGTTGCATTTTCTCGGAATTCATTATCAGAAGTATATGAAGTTAACTGCTAATTGTATAGATACTCAAAGGGTATTAGAACAATAAACAACAAATCTTATAAATCATCATTTTTAAATAAACTTTACAAATGCAAATTTCTGATCTGAAACCTCGGATGGGAAAAGTTGAATTGATAGCTGAAGTTGTTGACAAGGGAGAAGAGCGCAGTTTTAACAAGCCCAATTTTTCCGGAAGAGTCTGCAATGCAACACTGAAAGATGAAACTGGCACTATTACCTTAACGTTATGGAATGACGAGATTGACAAGGTCAAGGTTGGGGACAAAGTTAAAATCAGCAACGGCTATGTTTCTGAATTTCAGGGAGAGAAACAACTTTCTGCTGGCAAGTTTGGAAAGCTCGAAGTTGTGGAATAATTAAGACTGTTTCGGTTTTTTCAAGCATTTCCACATATATTCTTGATGCTCTCGGAAGATTTCCGGATTTTGCTCAACAAAACACTTAAATAGATGTAGATACATGTATATCATTTAGGACCTTTATGTTCAAGGAAAACGCGTCATGGTCACCATGCATGCGATACAGCAAGCGCTTGAACGAGAAATTTCCTATCCTGAACAAGTGTATAGAACTATTATGACTGGGACTATGGAAAGATTCGGAAAACATTATATCCGTTTCATCAAACGGTCACCAAAAGGATCTACCATATGTATCGCGGAAGAACAAGGAGAATTGATTATCATCAGGACTGTTGAGCGAGGAAACTAACATGAAATGCCCCACCTGCCGAAAAGGAATTATGAAACCTATTGAAGATTTCATGGAACCAGAGCATATTCCTTATGAGTCATTTCAATGTCCGAAATGTAAAGAAGAAATTCTTAGTATGCCTCAGTTGAATAAACTTGCCGATAGGTATAAGCGATTACGCAAGGCCAAAGAGATAACTTTTTCGCAATGGGGGAACAGCATTGCCGTAAGGATACCCCATGAAATTGCACGCGATCTTCATATCAAATCTGGAAAGCAGGGATTGATCACTAAAGATAAAGAGGGCATTAAGATTTTAGTTCGCTAGAATTTCAATGCTTTCAACCGCTGCACGCGATCCTGCGCACTTGGATGTGTTGAGAAAAGCGAAGCGAAATTTTGCCCAGTAAAGGGATTTACAATAAATAAGCTCGCTCCTGCTTTCGAACCGAATCGCAAGGGATTATGTTTATTTGCCTGTTCTAATTTGATGAGTGCACTTGCCAATCCGTCTGGATCTTTCAGTGTTGTTGCTCCTGTCTTGTCTGCAAGATACTCTCGTGAACGGGAAATGGCTAGTTGAATAATGACAGCGATAATGGGTGCAAGAATTGCCATGACCAACATTCCAATAGCATTTCCACCATTCTCATCTCTCCCTCCACCAAAGATTGCTGCAAACTGCATCATCTGCCCGGCATAGGAAATGATACCAGCAATGGTAGCAGCAACAGTTGCAACCAAAATGTCCCTATTCTTCACATGACCTAATTCATGGGCTAATACACCCTTCAATTCACGTTCATTCAAGATTCTTAAAATTCCTTCGGTCACCGCAACCACTGCGTTTTTCGGATTATTGCCCGTGGCAAAGGCATTCGGCGTCTCGGTGGGGATAATGTAAATCTGAGGCTTTGGCAAACCCTCTTTTCTTGCGATTTCTTCAATCATGGCATGCAATTTAGGATACTTGTTTTTTGCAGCAGGCTTGGCATGGTACATCGCTAAAACAATCTTATGCGAGAAAAAGTATGTAATGAGATTCATAACAATAACCAAAATAAATGCAACTGTCAATCCTGTCGGGCCTATGAGATAACCAATGCCTAGCAGAATTGCAGTCAATACTCCAAGTAAAAACACAGTCTTAATCTGATCCCACATGTTTCTTCTGCTCCTTCTTTGATTTAAAAGAATTGTGAATTAGAAAAAGAAAACTCAGTAGGTATACGCCTTCTAAGAAAGGTAAGTTTTATAAACAACTGTTAATTAATATTAACATATGTTAGAAATATTTAATCAATTAGAACCTTTCTTTAGAGATAATTATCGCAGACTTGGCGTACGCGAATATGCAAAACTGCGGCATATTAGCCCCCCCTCAGCATCAATATTGTTAAAACAATTTTCCCAAGAACATCTATTAACTCAGGAAAAAGAGCGGACTTACCTCTTCTTTTCTGCAAATAAAGAAAACAACCCTTTCATTGAACTCTCCAGAATTTATTGGTACTTACAGTTCAAGAAAGATTTTATCCCTTATCTTGAACATCATCTGATTCATCCCCTCATCGTCTTATTTGGGTCTTTTTCTAAAGCAGAAGTCAAAGAAGATTCTGATATCGATGTGGCAATATTTTCCCCTTCCCGTAACTCCCTCAATTTGCAGTTTTTGGAGAAAAAACTAAAGCGTAGAATACAGGTTCTTCAATTTTCTTCCCCCGAACATGTAAAAAACAAAGAACTCCTTAACAATATCTATAACGGTTTTATTCTCTCGGGGATGTGGTAAAATGGATTGGCAAGCATGCATTAAACAGAAAATAGCAAAGGGAGTCAAAGTGGACAAAAATCTTATTACTTCCCTCATGCGGTCTGCTGATAAAAAATTCAAAACAGGGCACTCTATTATCTTAACTGATGAAAGCGCGACTTCTAAAGTGAGCCTGCTATATGAGTCTTTACGGGAACTGCTTGAAGCTCTTGCTATTTCCCAAGGATATAAGATTTATAACCATGAATGTTACTGCCCATTTTTAAAGGAAATCCTCCATAAGAGTACACTCGCTGATTCCTTTAATCAATTCAGAAAATTACGAAATGACGTTAACTATTATGGCGAGGACATCACTGCTGAAGAAGCAAAGATTATTCTCCATGAAACGAATGAGCTCATTGGGCATATCAAAGTCCTGTTGAGGGAACTACATTATGGTCTATAAGATTATTGTGGGAAGAAATGAGGATGATCGCAAGAAGTTCGGAGATGCTGGAACGATCTTTCTTGGCAAACACTATGTAAAGATGGGGCAGACTGTTTCGTTAAGCACTCCTGTGTATCTTGATGTGAATACTTCACATGTGGTTTTAATCTCGGGCAAAAGAGGCGCAGGCAAGTCCCATAGCCTTGGCAGCATTGCAGAAGAGATGGTACGGCTTCCTGAAGACGTTGCAAATAATCTAGCAGTACTGATGTTTGACACCATGGGGATTTTCTGGACCATGAAATACCCTAATCGGCAGCAAGAGAAACTGCTGGAACAGTGGAATTTAAAACCAGAAGGCATGGATGTCACTATCTATGTTCCTGAAGGGCATTTTAACGATTACAAAAACAAAGGCATTCCTGTGGACAAGCCTTTTTCCCTGAGAACCTCTGAACTCACTGCTGCAGACTGGTGCTCAGTGTTTAACGTTGATGCG
This sequence comes from Candidatus Woesearchaeota archaeon, assembly GCA_964365915.1. Classification (GTDB taxonomy): domain Archaea; phylum Nanobdellota; class Nanobdellia; order SCGC-AAA011-G17; family DATDVL01; genus DATDVL01. The sequence goes on along the minus strand of CAYIRJ010000014.1, from coordinate 2,403 downwards.
CAAAGCGACAAAGGGATCCTGATCCAGAGAGCGTTGCGCGACCTTTCTGGCAGTTATAGCCTGCACGACATCATTGATACAGTCAAGCGGGATGCGAAGGCAGACCACAAAACCCGAGATGCGGTTGAAAGTTTATTTTTGGCTGCAGAGCAGTGGGGGTTATTCAGCAGGACAGGCATAGTAATAGATTCTTTAGTGAGCAGGGGAACGACTACGATATTAGACTTAAGCCCTTATACCGAAACCTCGGGAAGCTGGAGCATCAAAGCTTTAGTTGTCGGATTAGTTTCGCGAAAGTTGCTGCATCAGCGCATTGCTTCACGCAAAGAAGAAGAGATTACTAATATTGAAACTGAAGGAAAGTTCTTTACTGAGGAAAATTTGCAGGAAAAGCCCTTGATTTGGTTACTTCTTGATGAGGCGCATGAGTTGCTAATGAAAGAAGGAACAACTCCGGCAACTGATGCACTGGTGCAGATTCTCCGGGAAGGAAGGCAGCCCGGCATTAGCTTGATTTTAGCGACGCAGCAGCCGGGTGAGATTCATAAAGATGTATTAACACAAACTGATATTGTGATCTCGCATCGCCTGACCAGTAAGATTGATCTGGCAGCATTAAATGCTATGATGCAAAGTTATCAGTATTCAAATATTCAAACCTTGATGAATGACCTGCCAAGGTTACGAGGTGCTGCCTTGGTGCTTGATGATAATTCTGAGAGGATTTATCCATTGCAGATTAAACCGAAAAGAAGCTGGCATGGCGGAAGCTCTCCGAATGCGCTAAAATTGAAGAAAGTACTAGCGCTGTAGGCTATTGATTTCTTGCACTAGGGATTGTCTTAATTTGTAAGTATCTGCCCAGCGTGCATATGCCTGCCACCCCTGATAGATCTCACAGAGCCCTGCTGGGATGATTACTCCTTCTTTGCATAACCCTATTTTTCTCCTCATTGACTTAATATTCCTTTTTCTCAGAAGTTTATAATGGTAAAAACTCCTGAAACCAACAAAATCTACACCCAGAGCAAGCGGAATAATCTTAGATTTTTCAGGATGCAATTCAATTTTTAACTCAGTGATAAGGAAGTTATTAATTCTCTCTTTCCATTTATCCAACTGTCGCTTATTTCTATGTAGAATCACAAAATCATCAACATAACGAATGTAGTGCTTTGCTTTTAAAACATGTTTTACAAACAAATCAAATTCGTGAAGGTAAATGTTTGCAAAAAACTGTGATGTCAAATTACCCAGAGGCATCCCTTTCCTTGAATGAAAATTAAAGATAATTTTCTTAATCAGTGAGATTGTTTGTTTATCCTTAATCCTTCTTTTTAATAACTTGATGAGCACTTCGTGGTCTACAGTATCAAAATACTTCCTTATGTCCGCCTTTAAGCAATATCCTTGAACGAAATTTGCATTGGGATATCCGTTATTAACTTGCTTTCCATTCTTAGAAACCTTTCTTTTGAACACATCAAATCTTCTAAGAGCAAACAGCGTTCCCTTTCTTTTTCTGTTCGCACATGAATCATGAATGAAATAAATTTCATAGATTGGCTCAAGTATGTTCACAATTGCGTGATGGACAATTCTGTCCTTGAATTCTGACTTGCTTATCACTCTAGTCTTTGGGTCTCTTATTATAAATGTCTTAAGTGGCTGCGGCAGATATGTTTCTTGCAAGAGTTCTTGGCGTAGACTTCTTAGATTCTCATTAAGATTCTTCTCAAATTCGATGACATACTCCTTTGCAGTTTTTCCTTTTCTTGCCTTTTTCCATGCAATTGTGAGGTTATTCAAACTTATGATCTTTTCATAAAGGTGTTTGTAGGTCTTCATTTTTATCCTAGGTTGCTAGGCCATTCGCCCATCCGGAATCTCGTTTCTTTAAGAAATTTCGAGTTCTCGAGGCGATTCCTGTTGGAGTTCAGATCGAGATTCCTGTTCAGGTAGACCCTCGAAATGCCGGACACGTGTAGCCCTTTAATCAAGTAAGCACCATCACTTCACATTTCAGTTTTTGGCTTACTCTTAGTCGTGATTGTATTTCATGATGCAATTCTTGCACCGTAACTAAAAGGCTTGTGGCCTAGCACATGCTTCATCCCTTTTCAAATAAAGTCTGCATCAGCTAGGATCATGAACTCGTTACTGCCTTCCATAAAGTATATCTTTTGCTCGCTTGAATCGTTCATTTTGTTTTACAAGGATCTGGACATTTTCTCTTTCAAGCTCTGCCAGATGTTGTTCCAAAATTTTTTTGGCGCCTGCGGCGCCTTTGACGACGACCACCCGCCCACCCGGATCCGAGTCCCCGAGGCGACCCCAGTAGGAGCCCAGATCGAGATCCCCGTTCAGGTAGACCCCCGAAATGCCGGTATTTCTTCCGTAAAG
>CAYIRJ010000013.1:0-18852 GCA_964365915.1 Candidatus Woesearchaeota archaeon | reverse complement strand
CTGGAGCGTTTTGGGTGACGGTAGGAGCGGTGCCGACAATGCTGATATTGACATTGGAGACGTTGGCTGAGGTGTTGCCTAATCCTGAAAAAGCATCGGTGACTACTGCCTCTGCCCTGATGGTGTAGTTTCTGATGCCGGGGGAGCGTTCTGAGATATTGGCATCGACAATGGTGAAGTTATACGTGACATTCCCTACAGCGCTAATAGTGGTGTTTTGTCCTATGGTGAGAATAGTGGCATTAGCAGAGTTCATAATCATGACAGTGACATTGGAGACGTTACTTGTTGTGTTGACAGAGACGTTCACGATGACTACTATTGATGTGGTGGTGCCGTTGCCTATAGTAAGATTCGCTCCTGTAGGAGGGGTTAAGATCGTGACGGTAGGGATGGAAGGTGCAGCGAATACGAAGGAAGCACTACATACCATTAGAAGTAAATAAAGAATTCCTGTCTGAAAACGCATTCATACACCTCTTTGCTACCTCTGCTTTAATCTTATCATCTCTTCATGGCGCTTTATATATAAAGGTTTTGTTTCTTTTTACTTTTCAGAGGCAACGCTTAAATAAAATGGAAATTTTGTTGAAAAGGAAAAATGGTAGTTGAAGTCCGTAGTTTTTTAACGAAAAAACAATTTACAAACTTGCTTACTTTTTTTACTACGCATGCCACTCCTGTCCAAGAAGATGATCAGGAAACCTTTTACTTCTCCGGAGATGCAGATTTGCGGATTCAACGTAATAGTTTTTACTCGAAAGTTTGGCTGAAAAAGGGAAAAATGCATGATGCACATCGCGAAGAGATTGAAATTCGCTTTCAACGAGAAGATTTTCCATTGCTTGAACAACTTTTTCTTACTCTTGGCTTTGAAGTGAGCATCAAATGGTTCAGAAAGCGCTCTACATTCAAGTGGAAGGATATGACTGTCTGCTTGGATTTCACCAAAGGCTATGGATATATTATTGAATTAGAGAAAATGGTATCTTCAGATGAGAAAGAATCTACGCATCAGTACTTGAAAGAACAATTGCAGTCTCTTGAGATTTCTTTGACACCGCGAGAAGAATTTGAACAGCGATTCCAACATTATAAAGACCATTGGAAAACGCTTATTGCTGCGGAGAACTAAACTTTTATAAACAAATTTTCTCAAGCATGCTTGATGCGTGGGAGTGCCGGAGCGGCCAAACGGGGCAGAACGATACGTGCCCAACCTCAAGAGCTGCTGGCTTAGTGCCTTCCAAGGTTCAAATCCTTGCTCCCACATTTTATATTAATGCCATAAACTCTTTAGGATGTATTGTTTTAACATTCTTATACTTGCCAATTTTCAAGATATGTCTATCTTGACTCACAATATACCCTGCTTTCCCAGCGTATGCGGCTTCAAAAAATTTATTATCATCTGGATCATCCTTTACTATTGCTAAACTTTCAGTGGGAATAACTACAACAGAGTTTTCGATTAGTATATTTCTCCATTTTTCAATCATTGCATCAGGCATCACAATTTTGAAATCTTTTAAAGTTTCTACAAGCTCTTGAATAATTTCAAGAGAAGTAACTAAAGTAATTTTTCCTACTTTCCAAGCGTCAATAATCTGCGAGCAATAATTGCCTTCCCAGAATATTCCAGAAACAAAAATATTTGTATCAAGAACGACACGAAACTTCATTTGTTACGGACTCTTTTAATTGCTTCATCAACATCGTTTGATTTGAGATTTTTATCTTTAGCAAAGCCTCTTGTTTTCTTTAACAATTTATCAAACCCTTTAAAGGATGAAATCTCCAATTTTTTGAGAATAATCATATCGTCTTCACCAATAACAACAAACTTCTCCCCACTATGCATATTCAATCTATCCCTAATACCCTGAGGGATCACAATTTGCCCTCTTGAACTTAGACTCGTAACTTCAAGTTTTTCCATGACGGTTCCTCCTGATAAGTATATCTTATTAGTAAGATTATCTTATATTTAAAGGTTTCGCTTCTTTTATATGACCCACATTTACCACGATTCCATCTCTTCAGGCGCTGCATTGCTCCCACATCCATTATCTTTTTAATCTATAATCTTCTCACTTCATCATGCACATCCTCATCGATGCAGAAGGAAACCGATATTTGCATATACGGGGAGATTTCCATAGCAAGCAGGGGGTGATTCAAGAGAAGAACATTCGTCCTGGGATATTGACTACACATCTGAACAAGGAATATATCTGCTTTCCTGCAACCTTTGCTGACCTTCTGCAGAACATCTCCCGAGGACCTGCAACAATGCATGGAAAAGATATTGGGATCATCCTCTCCAAGGCGGGAATTGGGAGAAACACAAAGATCGTTGATGCAGGAACTGGTTCTGGAGTATTGGCAGCTTGTTTAGCCCACATCAGCGAGGATGTAACCACATATGAATCCAGGAAGGAGCATGCTGTTATTGCGAAAAAGAACTTCATATTGTTAGGTGTGCAGCCCACGCTTAAAGAGCAGGACATTACGAAAGGCATTGATGAAGAACAGGTTGATGTGATCACGCTTGACTTGCTTGAGCCTTGGAAAGTGGTACAGCATGCTGCGGAAGCGTTGAAAGCAGGAGGATTTCTCATTGCCTATTGTACAAATATCTCACAAGTTACTGACTTCATAAAAACTGCAGAGGAAAAGAATTTCTTGCTTGAAGATGTCATAGAAATTATTCAGCGTTCTTGGAAAATTGAGGAAAAGATCGTCAGGCCTGAGCATATCGGATTATTGCATACAGGATTTTTGGTGTTCTTGAGAAAGGTGTAACATAATCTTTATTAACCAACTCCTTCGAAAAAATCATTGATGAGCTTAGAAGAAACTTTTCTTCGCACACAATATACCTTGGCAGAACGCATTGGGGGATTACATCCTGAAAGCATGCATGTCTATGCAACCCGAGGAATTACGCAAGCAGCGCTTCATGAAGTCCTGCAGCGGGGCATTACTGCTGTTTCTTCAGCACGAAACAGGATAGTAAAGAATTATTCGGAAGTCTCCAAACGGTATTGAAACGCATGCTAAAAATCTGGAAGATCACAAGCTTTAAAAACCTTCAAATAGTCTAGACCTACAAGATTGTCTCGTTCTTATAGATCTAGACTTATCCTATACATAAAATATTGGCTTTATAAAATTTGTGAAGCTAGAGGTAAAAACATGAAAACATACATTGTCGACACTTCTGTAGTGATCGAACGCGTTGTCTCACGCATGATCAAAGAGAAAAAAATCAAGGGAAAGATCCTTGTGCCGCACGCTGTGGTTTCTGAACTGGAAGCGCAGGCGAACCGCGGATTGGAAATTGGGTTCATTGGCTTGGAAGAACTGCAGGAATTGCAGAAACTGCAAAACAAAGAATTAGAAATAGCTTTTATTGGGGAGCGGCCTGATGAACATCAAATCAGATATGCAAAATCAGGGGAGATTGATGCCTATATCAGGAATCTTGCGAAAGAGCAGAAGGCTATCCTCATTACAGGGGACAAAGTACAGGCAGAGAGCGCGAAGGCATTCGGCTTAGAAGTGATGCACCTGCAGCTGCGTGTCACGAAAGAAAAACTTACGATTGAAGAATTCTTTGACGAGCATACCATGAGCGTGCATATCAAGGAAAACTGCCTGGTCTATGGAAAGAAAGGGCTGCCTGGGCACTGGGAATTAGTTCCTGTGAATGACAAGAAATTGACAGGAGAGGAAATAGAAGCCATGACTAAAGAGATCTTCGAAAAAACTCGGGTAGAAGAAGGGAGCTTTGTGGAAATCAACAGGAAAGGAAGCACCATTGTGCAGCACAAGAACTTCAGGATCGTGATTGTAAGGCCACCTGTCTCTGATGGATGGGAAATCACCATTGTCAGGCCATTAAAAAAACTGAACATTGAAGATTATCAACTGGAACCGAAAATCAGAGAACGCTTAGATAAATCTGCGCGCGGAGTGATGATTGCTGGAGAAGTGGGAAGTGGGAAATCGACATTTTGCCAGGCATTGGGAGAATATTATGCAAACAAACAGAAAATTGTCAAGACTGTGGAATCACCCCGAGACTTGCAATTAAAAGATGAAATTACGCAATACAGCAAGAACTTTGCTGATTCTGAAGAAATCCATGACATTCTCTTCTTGAGCAGACCTGATTACATTCTCTACGATGAAATTAGGGATACGCCGGATTTCGAATTGTATAAAGATTTGCGCTTAGGGGGAAGCAATGTTTTGGGAGTGCTTCATGCAGCGGCACCCATTGATGCAGTCCAAAGATGTGTGGGAAGATATGAAACAGGGATGATTCCGAGCGTGCTGGATACGATCATTTACATCGCAGAAGGAAAAATTACCAAACTCCTGACCTTGAAGATGACGGTGAAAACGCCCAGCGGCATGACTGAAGCTGACTTGGCACGACCTGTTGTTGAAGTCCGGGATTTCCTGACCAACAAACTCGAATTTGAGATCTACAGCTATGGGGAAGAAACCATCGTGATTCCTGTGCAAGACCTTGGAACCAAGAAGTCGGGAGCGCAGTCGCTTGCTGCCAAAGAAATCAAGCGGTATTTTGAAAAGTTCCTCGGTATAGAAACGCAAGTGGAAGTGCAGAGCAATGACCGCGCGATTGTCTACGTTCCTGAAGATGACATTGCCCGGATTATTGGAAGAGGCGGGAAGAATATTGAAGAAATTGAGCATGCCCTAGGCATCAGTCTGGATATTCGGGAATTTGTAAATGAAAAGCAGCAGACTGAGTTCAAGGTCGAAGAGCAAGGAAAAAATATTGTGATCTTTACCGAGCCAGGCATGCAAGTAGAAGTCTTTGTTGACGGCAGATTATTAATGACTGCATACTCTTCCAAGAAAGGAGAGTTGAAGGTACATACGAAAAGCGCTGTTGGCAGAGAGTTGCTGCGTGCAATGCAAACTGGAAGGAAGATTGAAGTGAAGCTTTAAAAAAAGCCTTCTTCTTTATTTTTCTTACGGATCCATAGCTCAGCTTGGATACAATCAAAAGATTTGATTGCCAATAAGAGCGCAGCGGTCCTAACGCTGAAGTCGCAGGTTCAAATCCTGCTGGATCCGTTTTTCTATTTGCGTGCCCATTCCCGCAATGGTAATTCTTCCAAAAATCTGCGCACGGAAAATCCAGAAATGGTATTTGGTTCTTTCGCTTCTGTGTAATATTCCCCATACTGTCGTTCTGTTGTTGATGCTGTTCCTGTATCTGCTGGGTAAGGTTCGGGATAGGGCTTATACGATTCGTGAGCTGGATACTGCATTTCTGTAGGGGGCATTGGCTCTGGATAGGGTGTTGGCTCTGGTTGAGGCATAGGATAGTAATTCATCTTTTCTCTGCACTGCTCCTCTGAAAGGCCTTCACATTGATTTCTGTAGTGATCTTCTTTCTCTTCATATTGTCGTTCTTCAAATTTCTGCTGTATGTGACGATCGCATTCTTCGCGTGATTTTCCTGTCTTTTCTTGGCAATATCGAAGAGCTGATTCGCGATCTTCCTTGAATTCTTCTTTGAACTCGTGACGTTCTTCTTGGCGATTACGCAATGCTTCCTTACATGCTTCAGTTGCAGGCGCACCTACTCCCTGGCATGCTTCTGGGAGATTATGCTGCATCATGACGCGCCTGCATTCTTCCTTATCTGTGATTCCCTGCTCTTTGCATAGGGGAGGCATATGCTTTTTCATCATCATTTCTCTGCATTCCTCTTCTGTGGTAGCTCCTTGCTCCTTACATTCTTTAGGTATATGCCTAGCCATCATAATTGCATGGCAAGACTCTTCTGTTGTGGCACCTGCAACTCTACATTCTTCTGGCAAGTATTTCTCACGCATTATTCTTTCACAGCTCTGCCAGTCTGTAGCTCCTGCTTCCCTGCATGGCGGAGGCATGTGCTCTTCCATCATCTCCCTTTTGATGTCTTCAGGAAGATCGTCCATCATTTGCTCATCCTTGGAAAGCATCTCAACTTTCCTGCAGGCTTCTTCGTTCTGCGCTTCCTTGCACTTAATATACTCTGGAATGATGACCTCACATTTTTCTCTGAAACTCTCTATAGGAATCTCTTCGCACCGACATTCTCTTGGATTATTCTGGCAGATCTTCATTTCCTTCATGAATTTTTTGCGTGCAGATTCGTCAAACTTTCTGTATTCCCCTTCTGCCTTTTCCTTGAGCCATTTCGGAGTGTTTGATTGAGCAGGATTGCATCTTGGTTCTTCAACGATGGCCTGATCTAATCCTACTAACTGAATTAATTCCCTGCACAACCCATCGATGCTTGCCGTGATTTTAGCAATGATCTTTGTTTTTTCTTCTGCAAAAATCCGACGTTCAATAGCAGCTTCCAATGCAAGACGCGCTTCATCAGGAACGATCTCCTTTAATGCAGTCAATATTTGAATATTCTCTTCTGCATGTATCTGTATTTCTTCTTGCGTTTCGGGATTTATGTTTTCCTGAATGATCTTACTTTTTTCTTCAGCTTCAGCAATCACTTCAAGAATTTCCTCTGTCTCTTCTCCTTCTTCTGCTAATACATATGCCTCTGCCAATCGCTCTTGATTAATCTCTGAAGCGACCAAGGGTTCTTCCTTATCTGATGCCATCAGCAAACGCAGCGCATCTAATGAAGTATCTATACCATAAAAGAGATCTCCGGGAACCAGTCCTGCATCAATAGGCTCTTCGGCAGTGGCGCTTGTTGCTGCAAGCAAGAATATGCTGAGTAGCAAAAACACCTCTTTTCGCATAAACCTTTGCAGATCTCCTTCTATAAAAAGTTATTTCTTTTGCAACAGCCAGAGCAGAACTGCTTTTTCCATATGTAAACGATTTTCTGCTTGATCATAAATCACTGACTGCTTGCTGTCCATCACTGCAGCAGTTACTTCCATGCCCCGCAATCCTGGGAGATCGTGCATGAATATTGCTGTTTTCTTTGCCTGCTGCATTATTTTTGGGGTGACCTGATACGGCTTCAGATCCTTCATGCGCTTTGGTTTTTCTTCGGGCGGAATATGATAGCTCATCCAGGAATCAGTGTACACAACATCCGCGTCCTTCGCTGCTTTGACTGGATTATCTGTTACCCTGATCTCTATTGATCCTTTATTATATTTTATTGCAAGGGAACGAGCTAATTTTAGTATCTTCGGATCGGGTAGGTAGGCTTTCTTTTTCGGACACGCCACAGTAATGTGGATGCCGAGCATTGCGCACATCAATAACAACGAATGCGTCACATTGTTCAAACTGTCTCCGAAATACGCAAGCTTCAATCCTGCAAGCCTGCCCAACTTCTCCTGAATGGTCTGCATATCGGAGAGCACCTGGCAGGGGTGCTCGTAGGATGTCAATCCGTTAATGACGGGGACAGAGCAATTTTTTGCAAACTTTATCAGTTCCTGATGATCGTGCATGCGCATCATCACTGCATCGACATAGCGAGAAACTACTCTTCCTACATCTTCGATGCTTTCTTTGCCTTTTGCCCACGGAGAAGTTTCTGAATGATAATCCACGATCTCTCCTCCCATGGTGAACATGGCTACATCAAACGAGACTTCGGTCCTCAAGGAAGGCATCTGGAAAAAGGTAAGCAGTACTTTCTCATATAACGCCTTGTGATATTTCTTTGGATGTTGCTTCACTTCTTCTGCAAGCTTGAGCAATCCTTGTACTTCTTTTTTTGAGAGATCTGCAATAGACAACAGATGCCGGGGTTTTTTCATTTTATGTTCAATTTACTGTACATCCTATATAGATCTTTTCATGGGATAATTGCGGTTCCTGCTTTTCCTTGCAAGGCTTGCTTTACTTTTTCTGGGGAAGTAATAATGACTTTCTTGCCTCCTAATTTAAGAAAATTGATTGCTGCCTGTATTTTGGGGCCCATGTTTCCCGGCGGGAAATTCCCTTGCTCGGCATAGTACTCAGCTTCCTTGCACGTCATACAAGCGATACGTTGTTGCTTTGTAGTGTTAAAATTCAGGTACACCTGGTCAACTCCCGTAATCATCAACAGAAGATCTGCATGGATATCCTTTCCTAAACATGCCGCTGCAAAGTCTTTGTCAATGACTGCATTCGTCCCTTTCAATGTTCTGTTTTTTTGTGTGACAGGAATTCCTCCGCCACCCACTGCGATCACAATAAATTTCTTTTGCAACAACACATGGATAGCATCTTTCTCAATGATCTTTAATGGCTGTGGAGAAGCTACAACTCTGCGATACCCTCTGCCTGCATCTTCGCGCATGACATGCTTTTTCCTGCGCGTAATTTCTTTTGCCTGCGCCCGTGTAAAAAACCTTCCGACGAACTTTGTTGGATGTTGAAATGCAGCATCTTTTGCATTGACCAGCACTTGCGTAAGTACAGTAACGACAGGCTGATGTGTGACGTTTTTCATTTCCTGCTGAATGAGATAGCCGAGTTCTCCTTCCAGTTCTGCATCAAGCACATGCAAAGGCATTTCTGGAACTTCCTTTTTTGATAATTCGTTTTGCAACAGCATACTGCCAATTTGGGGACCTGATCCAGAAACGATTACCACTTCATGTTGCATCAATCCTTTGATTGCTTTACAGGTCTGCAAAATATTCTTCTGCAATTCTTTGTAGGTTCCTTTTTCCTCTGGTCTCGTTAAGGCATTGCCTCCGAGTGCTACAACAATACGCATATCAACCTCTGTATTTGCAGTCGACTGAATTTATTTAAACTTATGGGAAAGAACTGCGTCGTTGGGGATTTGAACCCCAGTCCAAAGCTGTCTTCTTTTTTGAATGGAAGGCTTTGATCCTAACCACTAGACGAACGACGCACAGAAATCAAAATCCTTACGTTATTTTATAAATCTACCGCAGTTGCTTATTTCTTCTTTAAGGTCTTCGATACTTTCTCAAAACTTTTCTCTAACTCTTTCTCGGTCCTTGTCCTGCGCTCGCGCGATGTGGCATCCTTCAGATCAATAAATATTTTTTCTCTTGGTTTTTCTTCTTTTGGCTGCATGGTTGCTGTTGATTTTCTGAAGATGAAATACAGATACGCAAAGATAATGAGCAGCAATACTCCTACTACTCCTGCTGCGTATACCACTGACATCTTACTTTGCTCCTTCGGACAGTCGGCAGGACAGTTCTCTGCAGACTCCCCATAATTGATATCGCATACTTTGTTGGGGCATAATGGGAGGGCATCCAGATGATCCTTGATATTGTCATGATCTGTATCTGGATCCTTGGGTGAAGTTCCTAATACCAGTTCTTGTTCTGCTGTCAAGGTGTCTTGGTCTTCATCCTGCTGCTCGGGAGTAATGCAGGCTGCACAAAGGCCTCCGCAGTCGATATGAGATTCATTCTGATTCTGCAAGTTGTCGAAACAACTAGGGCATGCTGCGCAGGGACCCCCACAATCCACTCCTGATTCTTTTTGATTCTGTATCTTGTCAAAGCAGGATGCGCAGGCAGGGCAAGGGCCTCCACAATCAATATTCGTCTCTCCCTGGTTTTTTATGCCGTCGAAACATGATGCTGTTGCTGTGGAACAATTCTCATCAGCCTTGCCATCACAATCATTGTCCTGCTGATCGTTACAAATTTCTGCAGGCAATGGATAGACTGCACCCTCGCACGCGGACCACTTGTTATTGGTACACATACGGACTCCGAATTTACAGATGCCTTTGTTGGAAACGCCGCAAGATTCCTGCTGGCCTGAATAACATTCGCAGTTCTCATCGACCTTGCCATCACAATCATTGTCTTCCTGGTCAAAGCATGTTTCCTCTGCAGGAAGCACTGCGCCCTGGCAAAAAGACCATTCTCCATTGACACATTGCTGCTGACCAAACCTACAAGATCCTACATTGCTCTGCCCGCAGCTTTGCACTTCCCCAAGATCACATACTGCTGCGCTCACGAATGGAATGAGCAGAAAGACAAGCCACTTCATTTTTTCACTTTTTTCACTTCATTAAACGCATACTCTACTTGCTTTTCAGTCCAGCCCTTTGCAAACAGAATAGATTTCACTTTTGCAGGATCAATCTGCTTTTCCTGTGTCATTCTCACATACTTCACCAAGGTCTCCCCATCCAATTTTGTCTTGAACAGTTGTTGTTCCTGTTTCGGCTTTTCCTGATGCGTGAATAGTGCACCTGGACCGCGATAGAAATAAATGTAATAGATGCCGAGAAGAACAACGAGAACAATAATGATAATTGGGATGTAGGGAATTTTCTTCTTGCAGTCTGCAGGACAGGTCAAGACATCTTCTAAGGGAATCAGCTCGCCATTCAGGTTTACTGAGGTGCACTTGTTATCCCCACAGCGCACTGCAAGGGATGCAATGGGTTCTGTTACCTGCTGAGGAGCCAGCACTACCGTCTTCAGTAATGAGAGAGACTGGGCTGCATCTCCTTCAAACGTATAGGAAAATGTACTTGCTGCAGGGAATATTGCATACTCACCTTGCGTTTGTGGCGGAATAGATGTGGAGAAGGTTACTTTTTCCATGCTTATAATATGCGAGGGAATCTTTTCTGCAATGCGCGCGCCTGCAAGGTTTCCTGCTACCTGCTTCTCGACTATCGTATGCTTGCTGCTCTGCCCGCTGTAGAATTCCACTTCATACACTGTTGCTGTGCCCTTTACCTTGTATGCTTTCTGGACAATGGCGAGCGTTGCATCATTCTCAAATCCCTGAATATCTTGGGGACTGGTAGGAATGGTGTCTGCTATTTGCGCCACGCTCTGAATCTTGCGCGGCAACTGGCGTATAGTCAAGTCAATTTCCTTCTTGATTTTTTCCAGAGCCTTTTCTTTCTCGCTTGATGTGTTGGTAGAAGAAGCAATTGCCTTGGTCCTGCTTTTCAGACTTTCTAGGTCAGCCAAAGCAGGATTGATATCATTAGTAAATCCAAACTTTGTTAATAGCGACTGGTCTAATGCCAGAAGCTCTGACTTGATCCGCTCGATGCGCGTTATTGTTGCATTGGAAGAGAATTTTTTCTCTATGGTAAGGGAAGCAGAAGCTACTTTTTGCTCATCCAGCAGAACGTTTAACGTCAGGTTTTTTCTTTCTTCTTCCGGCAGGGAAAGATCAAAGTCCTCAAGATCTACCCTCACCGTATAGGATTTGTTATTCAGCATTACTCCATTGATCATCTCAACGTAAGGGCGCTGCAGGAGCGCATCGTAGAAATTCCTTTCCTCCTTGTCCAGGCCCTCGCTCACATACGTAATCAACAAATCACTTAAATAGATCTTCCCTTTGCTTTGCGTGCCCACTTGAAGAGCAAGGGTGCAGATGCCTTCTACTGGCTCGCAATCCCCCATCTCTTCCTTTGCAGCTTCTAAAGGATCGTACTGGGTCTTACCTTCCTGTAAGGACATCTTTTTGGACAGTGCTCCTTGATAGTTTCCTGCTTTTGCAGCGATATGGAAATGGCTTGAAGATACTTTGGTGCAGGTTCCTGTAGAAGTAAAGAACGGGCAGGTGTACGATGTGGAGGAAGCTTCTTGATCTGTCAATACTGTGTAAGCATTCTTTTGCTGATTTGCAACATCAGTATTGGCAACGCACACCAAATATTTCCCGCTGATTTCAGATGCTACGGAAATATTACAACTGGAAATTCCTAACGTTGTAGATTCAGGGAGGTCGCAGAGATCAGCTCCTCCTGATGCCGTGATGGAAGCACCAGATCCTGTGTAGGAAAAGAGATATGCTTTGATATTGCCTGTGGATGCGCTGTCATAGTACTTGTACTTTGCCTGCACCTGGAAATCCCTTGCTGCAGGAAGATTGAGTATTTCGCAATGGAATTTCCCGTCATCCTTCATGACTACTGAAGACTCGGAAGCAGTGCTAAATCCCTGAGGATAGACTGCTGAAGAAAAGTTAACTAATGCCCCCAGGTATTTCCATTCAATGATCCCATCAGCCCCGATGTCCAGATACGGCTGCTCAGGATATTGCGTATCCTGCTTATCTCCTTCCACAGTCATGGCAAGAGTCTTGATCGCTGCCCCATCAGGAAGCTTCCACGCCACGCGCTGCTGTCCTGCATTTTGAAAGGTTAAAATCTTGATTGCAGTAGGATTGACTGCTTGCTGTGCTCCCGAGGTTTCTGAGACATTGGTCTTTTGTTCTTTCACTAGTTGCTTGAGAGTTATTTCATCGCTTTCCTCTCCTAGCGTCAGCTTGAGGAGCGCATCACTATAGTAAGGAGCAGTAAAATTGAGAACAAGGGTTCCCTGCAACGTTTCTTCAGGAGCATAGATGGTTTGGGTCAGGTTCAGCTGCACCTTTGGCTGCTGGACATTCGCAGTCGCAAATCCTGTAATGGAAGATGGTTTTGCCCAGAGGATGACAGAAACCAATAAGCCAAGAATCACTCCTATTACCAGCCAACGTCCCACAGCATGTCACCTCTTTCTCTTTTTAGACCTCTGAAGATATATAAATATACCGTTGACTGATTTTATCCGCAAAATGAGGATACTTTTTTAAATCCTTTTCTTTTGGAACGCTGTATGGGGATAGTGCAGCAGTATCAGCAATTCTATTTGTGCCATTATCGCACTTTGTTGTGGATTCCCCTTTTGTTGTGCGGGGCAGCTGTGTTCCTTTTGTTTGTTCACTATCAACAAACAGGAGACTTGATGAACAAAGATGTCAGCCTGAAAGGAGGAATTACCGCAACGATCTATACCCGGGGAGCAATTGATCCTTTTGCGCTTTCCCAGCATCTTGAGCAGACCTTTGACGATGTGGAAGTCAAGCGCCTTGCTGAATTTGGAAGCAGCGTCCCTCTGGGAGTGATTGTGGAAATTAGTGAGCTTGATGAAGGAAAGCTGAAAGCTGCATTGGAATCCTATTTCTCATTTCCCCTTACTGATGAGAATTACAGTGTGGAAATGGTTGGTAGCAGTTTGGGAGAAAGCTTTTATCGCCAGATGATTATTGCGATCCTGATTGCTTTCCTGTTTATGGGAGTGGTCGTGTTCTTCCTGTACCGGTCACTCACCCCCAGCCTTGCGGTCATCGGGGCAGCGTTCGCAGACATCATTATTACCTTAGCAATCATCAATCTTCTGGGCGTCAAGGTTTCTGCAGCAGGTATTTCTGCACTGCTTTTGCTGATTGGCTACAGCGTTGATTCTGACATTTTGCAAACAACCCGGATGCTCAAGCGGGCAGAAGGCAGCGTGGAAGAGCGGATGTTCCAGTCTATGAAAACTACTCTGGTTATGAGCATCACGACGCTTGCTGCGCTAGTTGTAGGATTTGTCATTTCCACTTCTACTGTGATTCGGGAAATGTTCCTTATCATGTTCATTGGTTTGCTTGTGGATCTTGTCTATACCTATTGGACGAACTCCGGTATTTTGCTTTTGTATATGAAAAGGAAGTCCCATGGCTAAAAAATTGCTGACCCTTCGCGTTTGGATCTTTCTCTTCTTCCTAGCGTTCGCTCTTCTTGCCATTCATCCTCGGCCGTGGGCAACTGGCATCGAGATTACAGGGGTGGGAGAACGGAGTGTAGAGGCACAGCAAGGAATACAGAGCGGAGAGAAACTCATCAAGATCAATACGCAGTCCATTGTAACTTTAGAAGATTATCGTAGTGCCCTTGCTCCGTATCAGCGAGCAGCGCAGAATATCAGCGTGCAAGCAGACAATATTACTTATCGATATGCCATGAGCACTTCCCTTGGATTCACTGTCGATGAAAACTTAACCGTGACTGATGCGCAACCCCCTGCTTCCCTTCCTGTGGGAGCGCGCGTGCAAGCTATCAATGATCGCTCTGTCCTTACCCTTTCTGATTTTAAGCAATTGATGGACGAGCTGCTTCCTGAACAGACCATTTTGATTCAGACCAACAAGCGCGAATATGCTTATCTCACGCGGGGAAATATTGCCCTTCGCGTACGCGAGGCTGCAAAAAGTAACATCAAAAAGGGACTGGAACTGGCGGGAGGGACTCGCGTCGTATTGCAGCCAGAAAGCAATGGTACTATCACTGACCAACATATTCGAGACCTGATTGCGGTGCTGGAAAACCGGTTGAATGTGTATGGGCTTGCCGATTTGCGAATCCGTTCCTCTTCAGATCTTGCAGGAGAGAAATTTGTTGTAGTGGAAATTGCGGGAGCAACACGGGATGAAGTGCGCGAACTGATTGGAAAGCAAGGAAAATTTGAGGCGCGCATTGGCAATGCAACGGTATTTGTAGGGGGACGAGGGGATATTCCTTTCGTCTGTAGGAATGACGGCAGCTGCTCAGGCATTGTGCCTCCGTGCACACAACAAGAAGGGCAATGGATGTGTCAGTTCAGATTCCAAATCAAACTCAGCGAGGAAGCTGCACGCAGGCATGCTGAAGTCACGAGAACTCTTGAAGTGGTTGGCTCGCCAGGAGATACGTACTTAGGCAAGACCTTGGACATGTATCTGGATGACCTCTTAGTCAACACTTTGAACATTGGATCTGACCTGAAGGGACAAGAAATTACGGATATTGTCATCAGCGGTCCGGGAACAGGAGCAACAGAGGGAGAAGCTGCGGACCAGGCATTAGCAGAAATGAACCGCTTGCAGACAGTGCTGATTACAGGAAGCCTGCCCTTGAAAATATCCATTGTCAAGTCTGATACCATCAGCCCGGTGTTAGGGGAGGAATTTTTGACGAATAGCATTCTGGTGGGTGTGATTGCACTTTTTGTGGTGGGAATTGTGGTGTACCTTCGCTACAGAACTTTGAAGATTGCCTTGCCCATTATGCTCATTGTTGCCAGCGAAATTTTCATCACTTTGGGGATTGCTGCCTTGATCGGATGGAACATGGATCTCGCAAGCATTGCTGGATTGATCGCTGCTGTCGGCACAGGGGTGGGAGACCAACTTATCATTACTGACGAAGCATTGAGAAAAGAAACTGAATACCTGAACTGGAAACAGAAAATTAAGCGCGCCTTTGGCATTATCTTGGGAGCTTATCTTACGATTGTTGCTGCCATGCTGCCCTTATGGAATGCGGGAGCAGGATTAGTCCGAGGATTTGCAGTGACTACCATCATTGGCGTGACTGTCGGGATTATCATTACCCGACCGGCATTTGCCAGCATCATTAGCAGTTTGTTAGAAGAATAAAAAACATTCAAGTTATCTACTGGAAGAACAAGCTCTTTACTTTTTTCATTTTCTTAATCGTATCCTGAGCACTGACAAAAACATCTGCACCACAGCCCGCTTCGTTAAATGCGAATCGGGATTATCTTCCCACACAATGGGGATTTCTTTGATTTTAAACCCTTCTTTTTTTAACAAATATAATACCCCCACATCAAACGCCCAGCCTTCAGGCCTGATTTTCGGAAGAATTTCCTGAATTGCTTCTTTTCTGAATACCTTTGCCCCTGCCTGTGTGTCTGTAAACTGTAATCCTAATAATAACCGCACATACAGATTAAATCCGCGGGAAGCATATCTGCGCACCAATGGCTGCGGCTTGGTAATAAGCGACCGTTTTAACCAACGAGAACCCATGACGACATCCGCATCTCCGACATTGTTAATAATGGCTGTGACAGTTTCCGGCTTTGTTGCATTATCAGCATCCACATACACAATAAGATCTCCTTGCGCAAGCCTGAATCCTTCAATGATTGCTCCCCCCTTTCCTATTTTGTAAGGAATATTTTTATATTTGATTTCCTTGTGGCGATGAGAAAGCATATCGACAATTTCTACGGTGCGGTCCTTGCAATTGTTGGGAACAATGATAATCTCGAAAGATTTTTTCTGCTGACGAAAGGACTGGAGATAATTCTCTACCGTAGAAGCAATGACATTCTCTTCGTTATAGGCAGGGATAATAATGCTGAGATCCATAAATTAAAATCCGTAAAACGCTTTATAACTATTATGGATATAAAGAACGCCGCGAGGAGGATTCGAACCTCCAAACCCTTGCGGGCTCCGGTTTTCGAGAATCACCAAGCAGATACTGCTTACCGGTGCACTGACCGGATTATGCGATCGCGGCATGAAATGGCTAAACGATATTGCTTTTTCGGATGATTGAAACCAATTTCGTTTAAATAGTTTACCCTACTCTCCTTTTTCATAATACAGAGAATATAATTAACATTCCAACTTTTTTTCTTGCGCACATAAACATACGTTTTCGACTCAATGCTAAATTCTTGAAGCAATCTTTGAATTGCAAGTATCCCCTGACAATTCACGGACTGTACCTGAATCATTCTTTTTCCAACATTTGCTTCGCAATCAAAAAATGCGGAAATCCAAGCACATTTAGCTTTTTTAGAAGATAAATCATTTAATGGGATAGACCAGTGAAGGCTATCAAAAGGGCCGCAATTTTGTAGATCATCATAAATAACCCTATTCTTAATGCGAACAGAAAAATAATTTTTTTCTTGCTTTATTTTTAGTTTAATACCATATACTTCATAAAAATATTTAACATATAATTTAGTTACTCTCAAGGAATCAGGATAAAATGAAATACAGTAATGATCCTTAAAATTTTTATCAGTATAATGAAAAACCGAACCGTCACCCATTAGACATCCTATTAAAAAAGCTTTCTTCTCCAAATAACCATTTAACTTCTTTCGTTCACATATCTCCAATAATTGTAGTTGTCGAACTTTCTCCCATCTTCTTTTTGCTGCTTGAGAAAGAACCTCGTTCATATTAAATATAAGACTTAATGAATTTATAATGGTTAACAGGTCAGTTGTCCAGTATGACCAGTACTATTTCCGGATTTTTTACTGTTTTTCCGAAAATTTTCCGTTAAGATAAATTTTTAAGGAGCTTACCCTCATTTTACCTAATGGAACCGTTCTTGCATTGGATTATTCCTACAGTGATTTTGCTTGCATTCTTTCCGCAATTGAACAAAAAATGGATTCTCTTCTTAAGCCCGTTAACCTGGCTTGCTGATTTTGACAAATTTATTCCTGGACTGCACCGGGTATTGTTCTACAATATTTTTTTCATGATTCTTGTGGTTGGTATTCTTTTCTTTACATTTAGGAATAATAAGCAATATTTCTGGGCAGGAAGTTTTCTTTTTATGAGTCACTATGTTTTTGATCTCAGCTTTCCGGGCTATGCCTTATTCTGGCCATTAATTCAACGCTTGTATTTTGTTGATTTTGCTATAACCTACGATCATGGATGGATCTTTGACTGGAAATCAGGAAGCATTCCCATTGGAAAGGGTATTTCTGAACCGAGTTATTGGTTGTACAGTGAAGGGTTTTATGTGATTATCTTAATGGCAATTATATTTGCTGTTATTTTCTTGAAGAAAAAGAGCTCATGAAACCTCACGTCCACCTCATTAGTAGTGTTTTGTTCCTGGTACTTGCACTGCAGGTCTTTCCTGAGCTGGGCATGCAGGTGTTCTGGTTCTTCATTGGAGGGTTTGGCATTGATTTTGACTATTATCTGTTCTATCTCTACCAAACAGGAGATTGGCACCTTAAAAAAATGCTGCAACATTATTCCCATCATAAAAGAGACGATGGGCAATTACGACTTTTCCACACGATTGAATTTTTACTTTTGATGCTCCTGGGCAGCTTTTATTCCTTCTTTATCCAACTTATTTTCATCGGGATGCTGCTGCATGTTGCGCTGGACTGGTTTGACCTTCTGGTGATGAAGCGCAGATGGAGGAGGCGCTATTTTTTCTTTACCAACTGGCTAAAGGAAAAACTTATAACACAACGCTAGCAGCATTTCTCCATGGCGACAAAACCCATCAGCATTCTTCTCGTGATCTTCTGCTCATTGTTGGCAGCGACAGCGCAAATCTTTTTGAAGATAGGGTCAGGCTCTTTAGTGTTAACTCCCCTTGGCATGCTGCAGAACTTTCCCCTGCTTTTAGGATTATTGCTGTATGGAACAGGCATGCTGCTTTTGCTTTCGGCATTACGCACAGGTGACTTAAGCACACTGTATCCCTTTGTTGCCTTGAGCTACATCTGGGTGAGCATTTTGGCATTCATGTTCTTAGGTGAAACGCTTACTTTGTTTCACTGGCTTGGCATTCTCTTCATCTTTGGCGGAGTGAGTGCTATAGGGGTGGGTGGAGGATGAACCTTCTTGCTGTAGGACTAACACTTGGTGCAGCCATTGTTGGGGCATTTGGAGCAGTGTTTTTGAAGCGCGGAGCTTCCAAAGCCGCATTCTCTTATCGCAGGCTCTACAGGAACCGATCTGTAGGATTAGGTGTTATCCTCTATGGTCTATCGCTGATCATCTTCATTTTCGCATTGCGCTTCGAGAATGTTTCTGTGTTGTATCCGATGGTGGCTACTGCGTACATCTGGACAAGCTTCTTTTCGCAGTGGATCTTGAAAGAGAAAATGAATACTTGGAAATGGCTAGGAGTGTTATTGATTGTCTTAGGAATTCTTTTTATTGGGGTTCGTTAAGGAATCTCTGGATTGCCTCGATATCCACTTGCTGATGATCACCATCAAGTTCTTTTTTGTAATCTATCAAGTCCTGAGGATGCACGACTTTAATTTCTATTCCCTGCACGATCATATCCAAGCTTCGAAATGTACTTCCGCTACTTATCCAACGCGTTCTTTCTTTATTACTCATTTTTAAAGTATCAGAACCGCAAAGATCTATTTCCTGCCCGAAATAATTCAGCACTAAGCGTTCACAATCCCATTTTTCATCTTTGTAGTGACTTGGTCCTGCAGAAATAAATGAAGAAACATCGGGCAGAATTATTGGAAT
>CAYIRJ010000012.1:0-25850 GCA_964365915.1 Candidatus Woesearchaeota archaeon | reverse complement strand
GGTAAACAAATCAGAAGCATTATAGTTGGTAAAGCCTGTGATGTTAATCACGTCTCTTTGTGCAGAATTAAGCGTTATTGAACCGCCCAGTTTTCCTGTGGAATTAATCACAGGGCATCTCTGCCCTACACAAGATCCGTTGAATGCAGAATTATTAAAATTAAAAAAGCTGTCACTATCTTCCCCATAGGCAGCTTCATTATTGAAATGGAAGAGCCACAGCAAGTCAGGGTCTCTTCTGCTTATGGAAGGCTCATCAAACGGATTCGGAATCTCCCCAAACGAAGGCGTCCATGAAATGTTAGTGAAATTACCTACAGTAGCATTCAGGTCAAAGACAAGAGAGCTCCAGTTTCCATACTGGTCCACATTATTCAATCCTGGTCCACCTGTGGAATTTGCAAGGACTAAGGTACCAGAAGCGTTAGTAGACACATTCGTAAACTCGCCAGCAAGCGTAATATTGCTGTCATAAGAAATGTTTACTTCATCCACATAAGGGGCTATGGTAATATTAGTAGTGCTATTTTCCACATCTAAGTAAAGCTTGAACTGGAAATATCGATTATTGGCTACAAGCGAAGTGAGATTCGAGTAGCTGTTATTCAAAAAGAATTTACTGGTGCTTCCATTTGCCCCAACATAGCTTTCACCCGAGCACGCTGCATCATCGCAGCTTCTGACTTGTGCTCTTACTCTGCCATATCTTGTACGGTTATAAATTTCTCCTATTTCTTGCGCTGAAAGGCTTCTGTTCCAGATGGCAATTTCATCAAGAGTTCCATTCCAGAAAAACCATGTATTCACATAGCCCCCGCCAATGCTATCAGAAGGACCTGTTGCATAAGTACCTTTAGGGGTATAGTTAGTAGGTGTGCTCCCAGAAAGCTCTCCTCCGATTTCTTGCCCATCTATATACAGTTTGATAGTTCCCGTTCCATAATTTGCAGAAACTGCTGCATGATACCATCTGCCTACCAAGAAATTCTGAGTTAAATTATAAAAAGTCCTATCACTAGCGGGGGCGGTAGGTGTCCAGTAAAACCCTAACTTTGATTTATTCAGTAACACCCTTCCATAACCACCCCCACCCTGCCCTCCAGTCCCCATCACTATATCATTAGCGCAGCAGCCATGAATATTTGCATCCTCATTCCTGTTAAACCAAAATGAATAAGTGATCTGGGAAGTCTGTCGCAGGGAGCTATTGCCTGAAAGGAGAATAATATCTTTAGAACTATTGCTGTTGAATGTCCACCCGCTTCCAAGCTTT
Source organism: Candidatus Woesearchaeota archaeon (assembly GCA_964365915.1). Taxonomy (GTDB): domain Archaea; phylum Nanobdellota; class Nanobdellia; order SCGC-AAA011-G17; family DATDVL01; genus DATDVL01. Next base: position 24,577 of record CAYIRJ010000012.1, on the reverse strand, counting down.
CCTGATGCATTAAAAGTCGGGCAGCCATGGGTAGCATTCACCGTGCAACTGCCATTCATGTTAATGCCATAGCCAGTAAAGTCAAAGAATCGTGTACCATTTTCACCATAGGCAGAATCATTATTGAAATGATAGAGAAGGACAAGGTTGGGGTCTTTGAAACTTCGTGAAATCTCATCAAAAGGATTCGGTATCTCCCCAAACGAAGGCGTCCATGAAATATTCGTGAAATTACCTACAGTCGCATTCAGGTCAAAGACAAGAGAGCTCCAGTTTCCATACTGGTCCACATTATTCAATCCTGGTCCACCTGTGGAATTTGCCAAGATTAAGCTGCCTGATGAATTACTTGACGTGTTGGTAAATGTTCCAGCATTCCAGTCAGCAAGAGAAGTGGTTCGTATGGGGACTTGACGGCTATCCCAGTCTGCCCTGGTAGTAGTCTGCCACGTCGGATCCACAATGTAATCAAAGAAGATGGCATCCCCAACAATCTGCAAATCAAACACCGACTGATTCCCTGTCAAGTTAGTAAGATTAATCCTGTACATCTGATCTGCAGTAATATTTTCGAACCGCGCCAAAGCAGTGCTACCAGAAAATTCGTACACAATAACCGTCGCATTCGCCGCATTGCTCTTCGCATACAAAGTAATATCATTCTCGCTCGTTAAGTTCTGCTCAAACGTAACTCTAATAAAATGCCCCGCAGGAATGCCAGCAGTCCAGTTCCCGTCACGCTCTCTCACCAAGTCATACACGTCCTCGACATACGTATAATTCTCATCCAGGTGCTCAGCATTGCTAATGGCAATAATTAATTCATACGTCTGATTGCTTAAGCTCGGAACAAGCCACTGAATCTCATTAGCCCTTCCATCATGTTCTGCATCAGAGTACGTGAAGTCGACTTCTTTCCTGTTTCCATCTACCATCCAGTACAAATGCAAAGCACTAGGAGCAACATTCTCGACAGCAGTATACGCGAGAACATTTTCAAAGTGAAGATCAGAAGTAACCGTAATCCTCTTTCCATTCCCCAGAGGTTCTTCAATTACCTCAGGCCCGGGAGTGGTATAGGCAATCTCCAACGCATCTCCTGCAGTGATAGTAGTATTGACAAGCAAAGTGACATTCCCTCCCACATCAGCAACAGCAAATCCAGTAAAGTCAAAAATGCTGAAAAGTTTAGTCAGGAACTCCCAGAAAGAAATGCCAGCAGATGTCCCGGCACTTCCCACGGCAACCACATTTCCAGAAACAAAGTCCAGCAATCCTCCTTCTACAGTTACAGAAGGCGCAACCTCCTCCAGGGAATCAGGAGCAAGCTTTTCTTCATGCTTTGCCACAAGCGCTTCTTTCAAATTCGGAAGCTTTTCTTCAAGAGTTGCTTGCGCAGGCTCTTCCGTAGGAACAAAAGGCTCAGCAAGTTCTGAAGGAGCTGAAGAAATGCTCTCTGCAGGCAGTTGCTGGGAAGCCGGCTCAGTTGCAGCAGGAAAAGATGGTTCTGCAGGAAGTTCAGTAAGCAAGGCAGCCTTCTCTGCTTCAGTCAGCACCTCTGCTTGCACAGGAATATTGTTTTTAACTACACTGACATCATTTGCACCTGCAGGAAGATCCACAAGCAATCCCGTCACTGCCTGATCAACAGTAATCGTCTTTATCCACGTAACGCGCTTTCCCACCACTGCATTGTATTGCTGTGTAGCTTCAGTAATATCAACTTGCTGCGCAGTCCCCCTATCAGATACCCCAGAAGAAACAGCAGTTGCAGAAGCGGAAGAAGAACCGCTCGCAGAAACTTCTCCAGATTCAGCAAGTACGGGCGCAGTCTCCACCGCATACCCTCCAGCAACAAAAGGCAAAGCAGCACCGTCAAGAGCTTGCTGCTGTTTCCATCCAGATAAGCACGCTTCACTCGCGACAGCAAAAGAGGCGCAGTAATAAAGCGTGCCTGCATCACTCAAGAAAAAAGACCCTTCCAAAAATTGGAGGTCGTGATCAAGAGCAACCACGCGAGAAAAAGTAACACTTTCAGGAGGCAAATAATTACTTACGGTGGTAAAACTGAGATAGGATCCAGAAGAAACCTGATCCAAAACAACTTTGTCAACCACAGGCACAGGAGCAAACTCTAAATGCTCTTGCAAAGGATGAGAAAAAGTATCGTCATTGATTACAATCCTTAAGTCAGGCCCGTCCAAGACAGTAAGTCCAGTAAATTCTACTCCAAAAACATGAAGCAGCCCAATGCCCAATCCAGTAAGTAATAAAAAGGAAACGAGCAGAAAGATCATAGGATGCCAGGAAGAAGGCTGCAGAATCGGGAGAGGAGCCGCTGGCATTTTAAGGAAATCCCGAAGGTCAGGGCTTTTTTCTTTTGCAGGCGGTGCTGCACGTGCATGCTTCGCTTCTTCGCTCGGCATCGGCGCTCGCAAAATCTCGAAGCGTTCAGCAATGGCCTGAAATTGATCGCGTAATTTTCCTGCTGCAGCTGCAAGAGGGCGAGGTGCTAATGCAAGAGCACGGGAAAATGGCGAAGGAGAAGGCAGCAGGTTCTTCCGGGGAGTTCTTCCCAGATAGACAGTTTTTACTTTTCCATTGCTATCACGCACACTTTCATAATAGTAAGGACCCACCTTTTTGCCGTTTTTTCGGATAAATTTTTTGTACAAAAAGGATCACCTGTCCTTCGGGAGGAGCAGATACCCTAGCAGAATACGATTGGCAAAGGCCAAAAAAATATTAGCGAGCACCCTAATCTTCCCCTTTTTCATTGTAAAATCAATAGATATCTTCGAAGAAATAATATTTAAATACTTTGCTGTAGTGCAACCTCAACGGACATTTCATAGAAAGAAGAAGAAAAGAAGGGGGTTTAGTCCTTCTCAATAGTACGTCGTTGTAGTGGTCGTACCGCTCACTTCTTCAGGTTTTCCCTTGTTCGCCTTGCGTGCAGTTAAGATCACAGCAAGCACAATCAAGACAACAACCAGGAGGATGAACAGTGCAGCCAAGATCACACGGAGATCTACAGCTTGAACTTTCTGCTCCACTCCTTGCTCCACTCGGGCATGCAGAACCAGTTCCTTCACAACCTGCGTTCCTTCCATGACCCTGCCAACGAAGTTATAGGTGCCTTCCTGAGCATCAGGTCGTGCTTTCACAAAGACCCAGACTTCTCCCGTGCTGCCTCCGCGTACTTGCGTAAACGCAGGCTCAACACGTGAATACCCCCAAGAATCCACGCCATCCACTTCCACTGTGTACAGTCCTGCTTCCCCGCCAATGTTGGCAATCATGATGCGGTAGCCAGTCTCTTCTCCTGCAGTAATCTGCTTGCTGCTAGAATCCACAGTGATCAAAGCTTCAGCCTGCTGAACAGGTCTTTCCTGTGCCTGCACAAAGACAGGCTTGCTTCCAGTAATGAAGTCATGACCTCTGTTGAATTCAGCAACGACATCAACAGTATAGGTTCCTGTTGCAGCATCTTCGGGAATGCGGAGCATCAAGGTAATGCTCGTGGATTGCTCGTCATCGTCGTCAAAGCGCTCGCGCTCTTCCTCATCTTCTGTAATCAAGTCATCCTGTAAATATCCGCTGGAACTCACTCCCAGCTCAGGAATGTTTGCAGTCACTTTGACATTGTCCTCAGCTTTGTAGCCAAGGTTTTCAATCCGTACAGTCACAAAGACAGGGCTTCCTGCTCTTACTTGCGTAGGATTGGTAACAATATCAAAGAGATTCACATTGTGGCGCTGCTCTTCAATGACTAAATCAGCCACCCGTTCTGTGCTGTCAATTCTGTCAAAGGCTTCGACGCGCAGGCTGTAGCGCTGGGAAGCGTCAATGTCATAAGGCACATGAACGTTCAGTGTCTTCTTGTAGGTCTGGCCGGGATTGCACTCGAAAATAGGAGTGATATCTTCCACAGTGCCAAACTCATAGCCGTCAATACGTGCTCGCACGCGAGCGTCATCGCTTCTTGTCTCGCAGGAAACTTCAACTTCAATAAACAGATTTTCATCCCGTTCAACATTGAGCGTCTTTCCCGAGACCATGTCAACGTCATTCACTTCGACCTGAGTCAGGACAAAGTTAGCTGCGCTGACAGCTGCCATGCTTGCAAACAATGCTGCAAACACAGCAAACAACAATACAAACTGTCGATATTTCATGGTGTACTAAACCCCCTTCATGGTAGTAGTTTTATTAATCATTGATGAGTTGTGACTAATATTTAAAGCTTTCGGTGATGTATATACTTATTAGGGGTAACAACTAAGAAAATGGGGCTGCCAGGATTTGAACCTGGATCTAAGGCTCTCGCCAAAAATTACTGGAGGCCTCGACTCAAGGCAATGGAAATTACAATATCGTCTGCCATATCCATTTGCTTTCTGCCGTTAAACTACAGCCCCTTCACAAGAAGAAAGAAACTTTATTTATACTTTATAAAATATACTACGCTAATCTTTCCGTTCCTTAAAAGAGCTGGCAATGTCAATAATATACTTGCCCTCTTCTAGCTTGTACACCAAAGGCCTGCCTTTAAAGATGTCCACCAAGTCAATTTCAAATTTCCCGGGTTTCAACATCCGGATGCTTTCCAAATCCAATACCACGGGTTGGTCAATTCCTTCCTCAGTATCTTCCTCTCCGATCAGTTCTAAGGCATCTTTCTCCAACTGTTTCTTATCATCAACAGTTAATTTTGCAGTTGCTTCTTGCACAGTCTCGACATCTTTCTTCTTCATGAAGAAAAAGAACTTCCCACCGCAACTACCGCAGCCTTGCAGCAGTTCTTGGGCAGCGTCTTCAAATAACCTTCCACATTTGACACATTGGTGAGGCATAAAGAAGGAAAGCTCCTAGGTTGTTATAAAGGTTTCTAATAAATTCGAAAACTTTACGGGAAGTTTCGCCAAACCTATTTTAAACAGAACATCTCACATAATCAAGAAAAAAGAGGATTATACAAACTGTATAAAATAATAGAAAACTATATAAGAAGGAAATTAGGTAAAATGGATGAACTTTCAGAAGGATGCCAAGTAATCCTGCGAAGAATGTTGAACAGAGATATCATCGGAGGCAAGCACCTTCCAGAAAGAATTTGCCTCAGCTGGATAAAATACCTTCCAAAAGAACTGCATAAAAAAGCGATGAGAGATTGGGAACTATGTAGCAAAAATAGAGTAGTAATGACAAAACCAAAACCTTCGGACCGTCATGTCTTCCTCAATCCTCGGAGACTAGAAGAAATCAAAAAGCTTGTCGAATAACATGACAAAACAAAGATTACAACCAGGAGAATTCTCAAAGGTATTCGGACCCACGCCAAGAAATAAAATAATGGAATGTTTTCTTGAACTAAGAAGTTTAGATAATAGCGCAGGAGATATTGCAAAGGAAACAGGATTAAATCGTGCCACTACGTACAACAACATAGCTCTTTTAGAAAAAGACGGATATCTCACAAAAACCAGGAAAGTCAGCGGAAGTCAGCTCTACAAGCTTGATGAAAAAAAGCCAGAAGTAAAAATACTAATAAAAGTGTTTAATATGATGCTAACAGATGTAGCAAAAAGATATGAAAAGGTGCTCAAGAATGAAGTGTACGCATAATTATCTCTTTTTCTTGTGAGTCTTGCCCGCTTTTCCGCTGACAACTTTTCTTCTCGGACTTGTCCTGCGCACCGGCACAGAAGTAAACAGCTGGATCTTGTTGGGATCCCTGCGAATTTCCTTGATTAAGCTTGCAGGCCCAATGACCGTAATCCCTTCCCGGTCTCCAATTAAAACCTTGTAGAACTCCTTCTTCAATCTGCCAAATAAATCCGCATTCACTTCCTCAGGATAAATCGTGCAGATTTCAATACCCGTAAATTTCTTACCAATGCTCTCCATAGTCTTTTCAATTAACCCAGTCTCTTCCTCAGGTTTCAGCCTTCCCTGCATGAGCACAATCTTTTCTTCCTTCACGATGGTGAGCAACTTCTTGATACGCCCAGCAGAGTCAAGCTTTTCAATATCGGTGTAGGGAACGAATTGGAGTGTAAGCATTTTTACCTTCTTTTGATGATCCTGAACAAGCTTTCATAAAATTCTTCTATATTTGTTCCCTCAAGTGCAGACAAACCCACAACCTCATACTGGGGAAACGCATCCTCTACCTTTTTGATACTCGCTTTTTTCAGGTCAATTTTGTTTGCAACAATGAGAACAGGAATATCGCGTGCAGCAAGATTTCCAATAATGGTCACATTCACCTGGCTGTAGGGATTTTTCGTGGCATCCAGCACAACAACAACGCAGTCCATTTCATCCAGCCATTTGATTGCCTCAATAACCCCTTTGGTCGCTTCCTTCGCTCTTTTTTTTGCAACAGCCTCAGGCATCTTGTATTTCAAAAACTCTTCATAGTCAATCTTCGTTGCAATGCCCGGAGTATCCACAAGCGTAAAACTCAGTTCTTTGCCCCGGTGCTTAATGACCACAGAATCCTTTAATGTCACGTTTCTTGTCTCATGGGGGATCTTGCTGGCAACCCCAATTTCTTCCCCTAACCAATCTTTGCAGATTTTGTTGGACAAAGTAGTTTTTCCAGAATTCGGAGGCCCATAAAATCCTAATTTAATCTGCTTTTTCTCTGCAAACAGCTGGAGGAAGATGCGTTTGACAAAATTGGTTAAGATGCGTATCAAGGTGCTCCTCTTTAGATGCTAATTTATGCGGGCAAAGTGCTTTTTAAACATTGTGGTGAAGAAAACGAGGATGAACCAACCAAAGACATTGGAAAGGATATCAGAGCCAGCTTCTGCTAAGGTGGGAGAATAAATGCTAAAGCGCAATGCAAAATCTGGAGAGTAGCGAAGCAAGAGAAATTCAATAAGTTCCCACAAAAGAGCAAGCAAAAGAACCCCTGCTAAGAGAGTAATCTTCGGATAGTGCAACTTAAAGTTGATAACTTCTAACAGCCAAAGCAGAAAAAGGCCAAAAGCAATGCCTGCAAGAACATGAAAAATATTGTCTACCCATATAGTCCTTCCAGACCCAGCAGAGCATAAGCTTGTAGTATAACAGCCAAAATGTAATGCCATAAAATGCCCAACAACAATACAGGAAATGAGAATAACAGTGAAAATAAGATAATAGGATTTCATACGAAATACAAGAAGTAGGATTGTTTATAATAATTTGCAGCAATTGAAAGATTTCCGATATTCTCAGACATTTTCGAAAAAAACAAGGGTACAAACCAGAAGATTTACGTAAATTTTGCCACAAGGCATAAAAAGGTAGCGCGCTTAAATCCGCCTTATGGAAAGAAACAAAATACATTCAGGCAAGCTTGCATTGAGTATATTTCTTATGATAGCCGGACTTTATTTATTAAACATAGGATACACATTTACTGGCCTTGCAATATTGGGAGCAGGAATATGGTTATTCGGGGTAACCATATGAAAAGCAGAGAAATTGAAAAAAACTGCCTAGATCTTGAATATCGGAAACAACTGCAGATTATGAATGCATTGGTGATTTTGGCAACAACGGGAATGATTTCTTTTACAGGGACTTTTATTTGGAAAAGAGAACTGCTTCTCATAGGCTCTTTCTTAACATTTGGAATTCTCATGGCTTGCTTATTAGTATATCAAAGAGTAAACAGAAGATTAAAAGAGATAATTGACTCCATCAGAAGTTTAAAGGAAGTTTGAAAGAAACCTCAGTTTCTTCACGGCAACAGCCGCCCAATAAATTTTGCACTTAAATGTCCACAACAACTCGTGCCTTCCAGTAATCTTTTTCTTTCTTCACCTCAAAAAGATGCATAGTAATGGCCTTGACATCATTCCCCAAATCATGCTTCTCCGGATTGATTTCCTCTCCTTCCAATGCTGCAGTTAATCGATACTCTTTGTTTTTCTTCAAGGTAACTGTTATTGTCTTAAAAACCAGATAATCTTTATCTTTCAAAAAAACAATCTCATTCAAGAAATCAAAAAGCAACGCATCAAGTTTCTCGTTTTCCAGTGTAATCATTTTCTTTGTCGTGGCATTAACAGTCTTTACATCCACCATCATCTCCAGCAAGGCTTCTGCCGCATGCTGCAATAATTGTTCCTCATTCTTCCCATAGGCATCAAACGCAATGTCCGCAATGGCAATATCAGGAAGAAAAACATATTTTTTCATAAAATAAGGAGCAGCATAAGGACTATTAAAGTTTATTCATCATAAGAATCAACTAAAGTATGGCTCACTCTCTGCTCCAAGCCAAATTTTTTCAGAAGAGCAAGCGAAGGTACATTATCTTTCTTGACATGAGCATGAATCCAGGGAATTTCCGCTGCGCGTAAAGCTTCCAAGGATCGCGCAAGGAGAGCAGAACCTATTCCCTCTCTTCTATAGCGACTACGAACTACTAATTTATACACATATCCGTAATATCCTCCGTCATGCGCGGAAAAAATGCTGCCAACAACTCTACCGCCCTGCATTGCTACAAGGTAATGCCCAGTATTGCGTTCGAGCATACGGCTAAATCGTTCTCGAGAGAACTGATGAGGGAGCATATCTTCTATCTGAAGAAGAAAGTAAATTTGCTGATAGTCTTCAGGCTGAGTAATACGAAGAGTAATGTCAGAAAGGACGCCCATAAAGAAAAAAGCAAAAAAGAAGGTTTTTAAAGATTACGAACCTCGTGCTGTGTTGCATAACTAAGGATTTTTAACAAAGTTACTACTAATGAAAATTGGACCGCAAATTTTTATGCCCTTCCCTTGGTCTATAACTCCCATAAATAACTACTTAAATTTTTTCTTGGAGTTATGCAACACAGGGCGCTGTTGAAAATGTCAATAAGTTTGTTTATTCCAAAATTTAATATTGTGTTTGAGGCATCTTTCAACCATTTTCAGAATGAGCTCATCATGATCTTTTAGAGACTTTCAACAAGGCCGCAACACAGCAAAAAAAGATAAGTCTTAAAAAGAATCTTCCAGTTTATCTGTCTATGTCCAACGTCCCAAAGGATATCAAGCAAGTAGAAGAAGTAGTCTGGGAAATTCCTCAGAGCTTCAAAGAAGGGATGAACGTGCCAGCACGCATCATTGCAACCAAACCGTTGCTGGACCAGATGGATCCTGGAGTATTCGACCAGGTGACAAATGTGGCATGTCTGCCGGGAATCGTCAAGCACGCTTTATGTATGCCTGACGGCCATTGGGGATATTAGTTGATTGCATCGCTAACCCTAGACGGCTTCCCAATCGGTGGTGTTGCTGCGTTTGACACAGAAACAGGAGTCATTAGCCCAGGCGGTATCGGATTTGACATTTTGGTGTAAGCACAAACTTCACCAAGTCATGAAATTGCGGTATGCGCCTGGTGACGACGAACCTGACCATCAAAGACGTTCAGCCCAAGATCAAAGAGCTAGTGGAAACGCTCTTCAAAATGGTTCCTGCGGGTGTAGGGAGTAAAGGCTTCGTAAAATTAAATCAGCAGCAATTCAAGGAAGTGGCAGAACAAGGAAGTAAATGGTGCATCGATAATGGCTATGGCTGGCAAGAAGATTTAGAAAGGATCGAAAGCAACGGAAGAATCCCGCAAGCAGATGTTACAAAGGTTTCTGATCGCGCATTACAACGGGGAATCAATCAGCTGGGCACTTTAGGCTCAGGCAATCACTATTTGGAGATTCAGCATGTACAAGAAGAAAATATTTTTGATAAAAAATTAGCAAAACATTTTGGCTTATTCAAAGATCAAATTGTCATTATGTTTCATTGCGGTTCGCGGGGATTCGGCCATCAGTCAGCAACAGATTATTTAAAAAAATTTGATGAAGCTATGAAAAAATACAATATTGTTGTGAGGGATCGCGAATTATCCTGTGCACCATTTCAATCTAAGGAAGGTCAAGATTATTACAAGGCAATGGCATGCGCTGCAAACATGGCATTTGCCAACCGTCAAGTTATTCTACACAGAATTCGCGAAGGATTCTCTCAAGTGTTCAAGCAATCTGCAGAGGATTTGGAAATGCACATGATATATGATGTAGCGCATAATCTTGCTCGTTTATCAAAATTTAAAATTGATGGGAAGCAGAAAGAATTGCTTGTGCATAGAAAAGGTTCAACATTCTGCGCAGGACCCTCAAATTCTGAAACTCCGAAATATTGCAGAGACGCAAATATTGGTTCACCTTTAATTCTTGGCGGAAGTATGGAAACAGGGAGCGCATTTTTAGTTGGAACAGACAAAGCAGATCAAGAAACATTTTCTTCCACCGCACATGGTTCTGGTAGGACAATGTCTCGCACACAAGCCAAGAAAGAAATCCGAGGAGATCAATTACAGAAAGATATGTTAAAACGTGGTATTTATGTAAAAAGTACCTCAATGAGTGGTCTAGCAGAAGAAGCAGGAAAAGCCTACAAGGATATTAATCAAGTAGTGAATTCAATTGAGGCTGCAGGAATTTCGCAACTCGTAGCGATCTTTAAACCCATCGGAAATGTGAAGGGCCTCGTTTCACCATTAAATCTCGGATATTGGTTTTTATTTTTACTGACTCTTCTATTAAGTTCCGCAAATTTATAATCTCTTCCTTACTTATATCCAAATAATTTATTGTATTCATTATGATCTAAAATATCAAGAATCAAAATTATCGGTTGTAAATCAATAGGAACAATCGTATAAATCATTCTCCAAAAATAAATATTCTAATCTAACAGAGTCCTGAAAATCACGCGCGTTCCCACATATATATCCTTAACACTTTGGGATGGACCTGCGGTTCTGCAGTGCTTGTATCAAGCCCAACAAGATACATGCTGCTGACATAGACGTTTCTATCAAAGGGAACAATAGCAGAGTCAAGACAAGTTTGTACTTGTTCACAAATCTCGCAGGCATGCGCAAAGCTAAACGGTGTCAAGGAAGCAACAAAGCCATTGACGCTTCCCGGACAAAATCCTTCATTTGCTGCAAATAAATCATCTCTTCTACTCTTATCGTACAAGATGTCGCGCACAATGAAGTCCTGCGCGCTTTTCACCTGCGGAGGAACATCTCCCTCAGTTGCAATAGTTTTCGGCAGAATAAAATAGATGAAAGTAAAAATAAGCATGACTGCAATCACCGCTTCCAGTGTCCTGATAAATCCTTTCTTATGCATTTTTCATCCAAATTTTTTTAATTTTTAATATTTTTGATGCAACTTTTTCTGAAAAAGTTTCTACCAGACGCGGAAGGAAATAATCAAGGGGTCCCTGTTTCCGTTGTGATCCAAGGTCCAATATCTCAGTTCGCGCGTGAAAACATTTCTCTTCCCGAACGGATCTCCTCCAATGATCAAAGTTTCCGTATTCGTCACTGAATCAAGCTGGAAAATTGCAAAATGTTTTTCTTCAGGGTACTTCCACTTGCTTTTGACTTCCGCATACACTCCATATTCTCGCAAGCCACGCATCCATTGTTCATTGATGCCTTTGATGTCCTCAGTGGATCCTAAAGCAACAGCACAGTCCGCAGTGCCGGGAGTGGAGCCATCATTGCTTCTGCAGATGGGAAAGTCAATCAAGGGATCAGGAGCATGCGCTCGCGTAGGATAAAAGAGAGTATCCACTTCCAATTCCTGGCAGTATCCTCTTCCAGGAGCGCTACAGGACAGCTTTGCTCGCTGCCCGCAGGAAGAATGTATCATACCTTGCGCTCCTGCTAAGGAAATGATATTATCGCACGTGCTGAACGCCCAGTCCTGCATCTCCAAAAGCACATACGGATCATCTGCATCCCCCACAGCTGCGTCGAGGCGCTCCACAAATACAGGCAACCTCTTGACAGTCCAACTGACGTTCTCGAGAAACGTGCGCTCCACCAACTCCAAAAGAACCGATTCTTGATGCACAGGCATCACTCCCGGCTTCAGAAAAACAAAGAGGGCAGTCACCGCAATAAGAAAAACCCCCAAACTAATAGCCCAGTCAATGTGCACATTCCCTTTGCGCATCAGAATCCGCCCTTGATAGTTGTCACCAGCAACGCAGCAACCAACATCAAAATAAAACTATGCACCAATCCTTGCTTGATCGTCCCTTCAGAAAATTTCCCGATCGCAATGCCTGCAAAAAATCCCTGGATCATCAGCAGGCTGAAAAAAATCTTGTCCAATTCCAAGTCACTTGCCTGCAGGTTGAGTCCTGCAACATTGGTTTCTATATTCCCAGAAATATTAGTCAGCTGGGGAAACAGCCACAGCTGCATGGTCAGCATGATACCAATGAAAATGAAAAAGACAAAGTAGCCCTGCATGATTTGGCTGTAGACACTGGTCTTCCGCTCTTCCTTGAGTTTTTTAACCTGCAAAACACTTTCCACAATGGAATCCAAGACATCGCGGATGTCTCCTCCGCTGCGCTCCGCTTCATTCATGATAGAAATCGAGCGCTTAATCACACTATTCTTGGTGTCCTGCGCAAAAGTCCATAATGCTTTTCTCACCGGAATGCCCAAGTCCACCTGGCTGGAAAGTTTCCTGACATACGGCGTCAAGCTATGGTAGTCTTTAGTGCTGACATATAAGATCGCCTTAGGCAATGCAATGCCAGACTTGATGGCCTCCACAAGGTTTCTGCTGAATTCCAGGAAAGCAAGCTCAATGTCTTTCTGCCGCTTTAACTCATGCAGGAAATCAAGGAAGGGTTGGATAAGCATGAACAAAATGCAGACAACAATGCTAGTATAAAAAAATCGGGTATGCAGCAAGAAGAAAAAACTAGCAACGCCTCCAGCAAGACCTGCAAAAATGCCAAGAAGATAGCGGGGTTTGAACATGGTTAGACCTCAGGTTGTATCAGATTCAGGAACAGCAAAAATGCAATGTTCAGCAGCGGCATGCCAATAAAGGTTCCAAAAAAGGAAATAGTCTTCACGCTGAATCCCCCGATCGTTCCTCCTAACAAGTTGATGATGGTTAAGGTAACAATAAAAAGCAAAGGCGCAGCCAGCAGCACGCCAATGTATACGTCAGAGTACGTGCTTAATGATTCCACATAGCGCCTACGCTCCAGCTTGTAATTAGTAAAGGCATCGTCCGCCTTTCCCTTCAAATAATACTTGAGGTCTCCTCCCGATTCCACTACAGAAATAATACCGTTCAGCAAGTCCTTAAATTCCTTGTTGGGAGTAGTCAAGGAAACCGCGCGCAATGCGGAAGTCAAACTATATCCAAACAAGTTAACATAATTCAAAACCTTCTTGATTTCGCGTTCGAGTCCTTTGTATTCTCCTGTAGACAGGACAAGGTGAAACATGGACACAGGCTGCGCTCCTGATCCTGCAACAGCAGCCATATGGATAATAACAAACGGCAGGTCATTTTTGATTGCGCGCTTGTGACTGTTCGCAATAAAAAGCGGCGCACTGTAGTATAAAAAATACGTAAAAAGTGCGCCAAACAAAGCTGCTCCTGAACTACGCAGCAACAGATTGATCACGCTACCTGAAGAAAACAGCGTGCCATAAAGAAACATTCCGGCAAAGACTGCAAGAAAAACAAGAAAGGTTGTCAGGAACAAACTGCTGATGTAGGTAGTAGAAAGTACGCGTATGTCTGCCCGGAGCAAACTCTGTCGCAACTCTCCAAAATAGTTTCTCCCCAAGCGAAGGGAAATTCCGCGGAAGAAAAAATTCGCGATTTTCCCATAGATACGCTCCTGATAAATCGTATATTCCTGTTCCAATGGCAAAACTTCAGGCTGTTGCAATGCCTGCTGCAGCTTTCTCTTCTCAAATCCCAGTTCTTGCAGCAAGGCCTTCCGCTCTTTCTTGTTGAGTTTGATAAGCTGGAAATTTCCATGATCCAAAGAAACCACGCGCTGCACGGGTTGGGGGGCTTCTGGAACGGTTTCAGAGAAAATTTCTTGTGTTGCTTCAGAAAAAGTTTCTGGCACAGGAGCATCTTCTGCTCGCATCCCTCCAAAAGGAGAAGAGGAAGCAGCAGTCACGGTAGGGGCGGCATTTGTCGTAGGCTCAACTGCAGGGAGAGAACCGGAGGAAAAAGTATGCGCTGCAATTGCCATCTGCTCATTCAAGTTGTCCAGATAGGAAAGCAATTGAAGGAGGTGCAGGTTGTAGGAATCCAGCACTTCCTCTTTGCTGACGCCTGCAGGAGGAAGAGTAATATCCTGCACCAATTTTTTCTTTTCTAGCTTCCAGTGGTGCAGTTCTTCAGTGAACCGCAGCATCTGTTCTGCGAGGCTGGTGAGGCTCTCCATCGAGATTAATCTCCTTCAGTTCTTCTTTGATCAGTTTCCGGATGTCCGCAGCCAACGTTAAGAGATGTGTTCCCTTTTCTTCAGGATTGCCGGGCGCACGGACTATTTCAAGAATGCTTTGGATGTCCTGGGTAATCGCTTCAAGGCTCATAGGGTAATATGAAAATGATCCAGCACGGAGCGGGGATTTTTGTAGTAAGCATGAATGACTTCCTGCACTTCTTTAGGTTGGATAATGCCCTGGCGGTACATCTGCATAAGCAGCTCACTGCGAATCCGGAATTCCCGTTCAAGTACCTCCTTGCTCAGTCCGCGTTGGCGCAGGATCTTATCAAAGACTACGCTATCAGTTTTGAAAAAGAACGTATCAGTTCGTGGCTCCCAAGTAAAGGGAGTATTGGTTGCCACGCTTCCCAGTTCATTGCCGATTTCCACAATCTCTACCACTTCCTTCAGTCTGCGTACTTCCTGATTTTTGAGCTTCGTGCTGATCATTGAGCACACCACATCTAGGCTGTTCACCAAGCTAGGACTTAAATTGATGGGCTGCGTTTCCAGCCTGCGAATCATAGTCTGCACATCTTCTGCATGCATGGTAGACATCACTGAGTGCCCCGAAGCAGCTCCTTGGAATAGGACATAAGCTTCCTTCCCGCGAATCTCTCCTACAATGACATAATCAGGACGCTGCCGAAAGCTCTCCCGCAACAGAGTAAACAAATCAATTTCGCTTCCCTCTCCGATGCCGAATCCCTCACGCGCAACCGAAGGCAACCAGTTTTCATGCAACAAGCTGAGCTCCCGAGTATCTTCAATGCTCACGATCCTAGCCTGGGGAGGAATGAAAAATGCAAGGCTATTAACAAAAGAAGTTTTTCCCGATCCTGTTGCTCCGATGATCATGATGTTCGCTTCATGTTCGATAAGCATCCAAAGATAAGCAAGCACTTCCGGGCTTACAGTATTCATTTGCATCAGTTTGATGGGAGTAAACGGTTCTTTTGTAAATTTACGGATACTGAAGCTTGGCCCTCGTGCACTAATGTCCTGGCTGAAGGTTGCATTAATTCTACTTCCATCAGGGAGCTGAGCGTCAAGGAGCGGGCGCGCATAGCTGACGTATTTTCCACATTTCTGTGCGAGTTTTTCCACAAAGCTTTCCAGATAGCGCTCGTCCTTGAAGATAATATTCGTTTTCAGATTTCCATATTTGCGGTGCACGATATACAATGGAGTATTCAGGCCATTGCATTCAATATCTTCAATGAAGTAATCCCGCATTAAGGGCTCAATTTCGTTCAGCCCAACAAAGTCGCGGTACACGTAATACATCATTTTGACAAAGGAGTCCTGCGTAATCTTCATTCCCAGCTCATCAAGAATCACCCGAATGTTCTTTTCCAGATAGGAAATGACTGCTTCAGCGTTCCTAACATTCAGCACGCTCAAGTTGATGAGTTCCTCAATGCCTTCTTCCACCTGCTTCAACGTCGCCCATTCTCGCTCATCCAAGGCAGGTTCCTCCATAGTATACAAAATCTCGCTGGTCGCAGCATCAAAGTAAATATGAGCAGCCACATACGGTGCCATCAGAGGATAGCGGATGTCAATCTGTGAATGCGCAGGCAAATCAGGCAACGCAGGAATCTCCGCTGCAAGAATCTTAAAACTAATTGCTGCTTCCTCTTCTTTCCCCATAAACAAGTCCTCTCTAATCAGTTATAACGTTATAAAAAATCTTTTTAAAACATTCCTTTCACTCATAAGATGTAAAAATCAGTGCACCAACATCCGAACAACAATTTTATTATGAACAACACCCACATTTTTCAGCAAAAGCGCATAGGTTCCCGACAAGGGCATGCCTGCAGATGCAGGATCTACTTCCAAAGCAATCTGCCCCGCAACCTGGTCGTAATGGATATCTAGATGAAGAATATACTCTCCCTTGGTTTTTGTTTTCTCTTGCCAGATCTTGACATTGCCTTCCTGCTTGGTAATAGGTGCAGCAGCAGTGCTAGGCTCAAGGATCAATGCTTCAGTCTTCATCGACCAATGGAAATTGCTCGAATTCAGAAAAAAGTTCCCTTTGGTGACAGTAAATGGATTTAATTCGCGCTGGGAAGCCACCCCCTCAACAACTACATTCCTAATGTTTTTGTCAAGAACGAAAAAAAGTTCCTTGGTCTGCGCGTAAATATTTCTGTCTTTCAGTTTTGCCAGGGCAGGAAGCGCAGCACTTAAGATAAGCCCCAACACCACCATGCCAATGGCGATGTAGAGCACTGCTGCGACCCAGATAACCCCGCGCTTGCCCATAGGTACACGTTATTTATGGGCAGTTGACTCTGCGTTCCTTGACTACTTGGTTGCAGACCACTTCATTGCCATTCACATCCTTGATAGTAGCAATGGCATCCACTTGCGTTGCACCTGCAATGCCCACAGAAGTCTCGGTTCCCGCATACGTATACTCTCCCATGTCGTAGGTCTTGACACCAAATGCAGGAATTTGCTCCGGCGCATCTACCGGCAAGACATCTCCCCCTTGGTGAATCCTAAAAGTAACGCGTTCAATAGGAGAAGATCCTCGATTGTCCAGCACAATGGTGTTGTCTTCGCAAACCACTTCCTTAATTTCAAAATCCAAGTTGTTGATGCACCCCAACGCATGCTCAGTTTGTTCTGAGGTGCGTTCTGTTGTCCCTTTCACATATGTCAGCCCCCAATTTGTCACAATGACGGCAAGCGCGATGGTAAATCCAATCAGCAGCACCGTCGCAATTAATGGGGTAATACCTCGTTGTTGCATAGTTTATTCCTCCAGTTCATAGGTTTCATGCTGTCCTGAACAGCTTTCATACACGCCCGGCGCCACAGCAAGGCGAGGCACAATATCTACTTCTTTTGCAGTCTCTACGCGAGCAGGATCATAAGTCACGCGCAGGATCTTGATTTCCCCTGTTGCCAATACCACATCACCCGTCACTTCAATCGTATCCTGATCGTTACCAGGGCCCCGGATAATGACATAGAAACTATCAAGAGGCTCCCGCAAGTTTTCTATTTGAATCGAAAGATCATTACCTACAGCCTCCACATCAAGAATGGCAAAGGCAACATCAGTAGAGCAACTTAAGCGCGTGGCAGCAATCTCCCCTTCCTTTTCCTGAATGTCTCTGATGTACTTCGATCCCCAAAGAAGCACGAGAATGATAATAGCAACAGCAAATCCTACTAAAATGACAGTTGCTATCAGCGGTGAAATTCCTCTTTTTTTCAACATGGGAACTTAGTTCTCCTATTCCCACAGGAAAGTTCTTCTGTAAGCACAGGAATGAACTCTACTGTACTGGTATCGGTAAGGTCTTCGATATATAAGTCTTGTGTCACAGAGAAGTTTCCTTCCTGCCCCGGCACTAATGTCATCTTACGGTCTGCGGAAGCAATTTTCAGTCCGTTGCGCACGAGGGTATTATCTACGCGAATGACAAATTCCTGGATGGTAAAGCTGCCGGTGTTGCGAATAGTAAACTTAAAATCGGGATTATCGCATGCAAGCGTGGCATCCCATTTTCGTACATTGAAGGCAACATCATCACACAAGTAATCCTCCTTCTCAATCTCCGTGCTAATAATATCCTTCGTATGCTGAGTCATCCACATCGCCACAATGGTAGCTAAGGTGACAGTCAGGGTAATCAGCAATACCCAGCTGATCACTTCGCTAATCCCCCTCTTCTCGCTCATCCTCGTCCTCCCTTTCTTCCTCTTCTTCAAGCACCAGCGCATGCACAAACCGCCCTTTAGTAAAGACCCTACGAGTCTGCCCTTTAGTTTCCCTGCTCACAATGAAAATATCAGGCTTTCCTCGAGTAATTTCCGCTGCATAGGAAGATTCCCCTCCTCCAACTTCATGAATGACGACTTCAACAGCATACACATAATCCAAGCCGTTCGCGTCTACCGATTTGATGCACCGGGAATGTACACTATCTTCCACATCAAGCGTCTGCACCCCAACATAAATTATTGCTCCAGACAAGCGAAAGCCCGCAGGAATAGCAGCAAGACATCCCCGAATATTGTCGACTACCCTGCCGTTCTCCAAGGCAACATCCGCATCCTCCTCCAGATAATTGCCCACATATAACTTATCTTGGTAATGAAAAAGATACAGCAAGCCAAAATCAGGATTTTTCGTTTTGGAATAGGAAGTAAAGGTTGTAGTAAACACCTTGAAATGTTTTTCCACGTCAGAAGGATGGTCAATATTTTTGCTGAGTAAGTAATTGACAAATTTCGCGCTCTCCACTTCATAATTAGTAGCAAGCTGATCAAAGTCATCAGCAATGATCGCTTCCTTCACCACATTGGTGTCTGCATAAATAGTGTAGGTAAGAAAGGCCAGCACGATCACTGCAAGAATATACAGCTGACCTCTTTTTTGCATAAGTGCCCAAAAGGTCTAAACTTTAAATAGCTTGCGTATCTCTGCAAAAACAATCTCTACAGGCAGTGTAGCATCAACAGTCGCAGCAATACCTTTCTTCTGATAGTGCGCAATCACGTATGCTGTTTCTGTGTGATAAATCTTTAACCGTTCAGCAATGGCTTCAGGCTGGTCATCATCGCGATGAAAAAGTTTTCCTCCACATAAATCGCAAATGTCCTTTCTTCGAGGAATCATATGCAACCCATAGATAGCATGACAATACTCACACTGCCTGCGTGCAGCCAATCTTTTGTACACCTCAGCATCAGGCAAGGTCAAAACAATCACGCGGTCAAGAAGGATATCCTTGTCCAGCAGGATCGCTTCTCGTAAAGTACGGGGATATCCATCAAGAATAAAGTGCGTCTGATGCAAGAAAGGAAGAAGCAGGGAAAACATGAGGGAATCAGGTGCTAAATCTCCTTTGTCAAGAAAGGATTTCAACAGCGCTCCGAGCTTAGTTCCCTTCTTAATTTCATCTCGTAAAAGATCTCCGACAGCAATGCAAGGCCATCCTGTCAACTGGGAAAGCAATTGCGCTTGCGTTCCTTTTCCCGATCCTTGAATGCCAAGAACTGCTACTTTCACTCCACACCTCTTGAATTATCCGAAATACTGGAATCGATCACTTTTCAATTCGCGCTTCCAGCCTTCCCGTAAAGTCTGAGTCACGCGGGCCAAATCCTTTTTTAAGGCAAGCCATTGCTTATAACAAGTAACGATGTACTCTGCTTCTTCCCGCTCTATGCTCGAGATATCTAAGAGCAAGGAATAGCGATCCAAATACATCAGTTCCTTCAGCAGGTGAATAACATTCTGCAATTCAGCTTCAGTAAAGAACTTGGATTCATTCAAACTGATTAAACTTCCCGGATTGGGCTGCAACAGGTTTTCAAAAACACTCGTATAATAAGCAATCTTCTCGCTAATGCGTCTCCTGACAAACCGCAGAACATCAGACACAGGAGGAATTTCACGAGAAACAATTTCAAACTCATCGTCCAAATCCTTCCAGCTGGGCAGCTTATATTTTTTCATTAGAGATCCATAGGCTTTCTTCAATTCAGGAACATCCATATAAAAGATAAAATACATTTGCTGTTATAAAAAGGTTGTTAAAAAATGAAAAAGCCCAAGGAGGGATTCGCACCCTCGACCTTTCCCTCTTTGAGGCGAGCTTACCAAGGGACTGAGTAGTTTTCTAAAACTTATGCTCCACTGGCTAAGCTACTTGGGCATAAAATATGTGAACGCATTCATTATTTTTTAAAGGTATCTTTTCAGTTGAATAATCTTTTCCCAAAGCATTATCCAACCTACGTTCTCGTCTTCTTAATGCCAATATACACGAGCACAACAAGCTCTATCCCAAGAACAACAACACGCATCACTCTGCTTAAGTCTCCAAAGACTCTCACCGTTCCATAAATCAAAACTAAGCTGCCTCCAAACATGAATCCAGAAGCAATAGCATCCAATCCTACATACACCAACCCTACCAAAATCGCAATAATCCCAATGACTGCGGTAATGAAAAATAAGTTTCTGCTGTACAATTTGTTCGAAGCATCAAATTCTACTTGACAAGTTTCGCAGTAGGGATTCACCTGGCAGTTATTCTTATCAAACTCATAGGTAACATAGCCTTTATCCTGCGTACAAGTTGCATAAATGGGATCTTGGGAATCGATATCGGGACAGGTAGTACGATTAAACGGTTCCCCATAAGGCTTGGGATATGCTCGATCGTTGGTACAAAAATCTTGATGCTCAGGACCAGGATAAAATGCATCAATAGCAAACCCAATAAACAAAGCGAATAACACCGCAATACTGATAGTGAGACTAATATTTTTGAGATTAGCCATAAGGGTATGATGAAGATGTTCTTCTTAAATCTTTTTATTCGAAAAAATAGGGCTCAAGGCAAAAAGCCTCTTCAATAAGCTTAATCACAAAGTCATACCAAAAAGAAATTAATCTTATGTCACAGCCCAGATCATGTAAACGCCAAGAATGATCAAAAATAGTCCAATAGCCAAGCGCATAATACCGCGATGCTCTTTTCTCCAAGCTTCAAGTTTTTGAGAACTTTTTCCAAGATACATGAGTCCAATAATAACAAATAAAGTACGAAATCACGAATGGTTCAACACCTATACACAACCCAAAAGGTAAGTATTTAAATGCGAACTATCAAAAGGGATACTCATGAACGGGGGATGTACGGTTTTTAAGATAGCAAGCATTTTCGGCAAAAAGTGGACGTTGCCGTTATTGGATGAAATTCAGAAAAATGGCGACAGGGGATTTAACCATTTGTTCCATCGCTTAAAGCACATCACTCCTAAAATTCTTGCTAAGCGACTGAAGGAGTTGGAAGAGGAAGGACTGGTAAGAAAAAACGTCTATACCAATGTTACTCCCATGAAAACTGCCTATTATTTGACAGAAAAGGGAACTGGACTGCAGAAGATAAGTAACGAATTCAAGCAATGGCTAAGAAAATATGATCCCGCATTGCCCTGCGGAACAGTCGAATGCCCTGATTGCAAGCACTATCCAAAAAACGGCTACCTCAAGATTACTGCTTAAGCACGACCACGTTGGTCATGCCTCTTCTCTTGCGTTCAATAAATTCTTTGCCTTCTAACCTGTCAAGGATGCGCGTCATCTTTACTTTCCCCACCCCAGACTGTTCAATAAGATCAGCCTGAAAAATAGTCTGCGCTTTCTGAATAATGCTGAAAACGTTTTTCTCAGCAGCAGAAAGATCAGCAAGGTCAAAGAACTTCTTCTTCATCTTCTCCTTCACTCGCTGAATAACAAGTTCTTTCTCCGGTTTGGAAAAAATCAAAAGAAGAGCAACTAAAATAATAATGCCCACAAGCGACAAAGAAATGTAGATAGAAGTTTGAATCGTTTGCTCCATTTCACAGGATTCATGCCCAGCAAGAGAGCAGCTTGCAGTCACAATGTCCTGCAGAGCATTGTTGAAAAGAAAGATAATGACAACCATGAGCAAAGACAGTCCCAACAATAAATAACCAACCTTGCGATTTTCCATACAAGGGAAAATAAAATCTCCTTTAAAAATCTACGCTTCCTTCTTGAAACTAGTTGCATAAAAGCGCTTTTATAGACCAAGAAATAATTATTTTTTATGATGCATACCTATAACAGCTACATGGGAACTATGGGTGTCTTCGGATGGCTCTATGGAATATTGGGAGTCATAGCCCTTATTCTTTTCATCATGTGGCTAGTAAAACAATTGAACAAATAAGATCATGAGCGTTTACGAATTTAGACAAGCTCTCCATAATGGGGAGGAAGCAGAAGGAGAACTGATCACTACCATCTTTATTAGTCTCTTGAGCTCTTTGGGACTGCTTGCGCTGCTATTTTTCATAAAATTAAAGACGATGGAAGGTTTTCTTGCAAACCAAGGATATTATATCTTTTTCGCAGCAATCAGTTATGCGTTTATCATTCCTGCAACTCGCCATGTGCGTGCCTACAAAGAATTTCCCTGCATGACGGGCATGATGATCGGCATGACTTTAGGCATGATCTCAGGCTTCATGGTAGGATTCTACATCGGAGCAACCAATGGTATGTTCTGGGGGAGTGTATTCGGCATGGGGATAGGCATACTGCTAGGGATTTGGAATGGTGTATGCTGTGGCATCATGGGTGTAATGGAAGGAATCATGGCAGGATTCATGGGAGGTTTAATGGGAGCAATGACTTCATTAATGCTCCTCAATGATCATCACAAAGCAATAACGCTGATACTCCTTATCATTTCAACCATTATTATTCTCAGCCTGAATTATCTTATCTTCAAAGAAACACGCCAACAGGAACGTCAGCGCCATGAAGATCAATGGAATACCGTAATTTTGAGCATTGTTTTAACGGGAATTACGTTATGGATGATGCTACTCGGCCCAAAGGGAGGAATCTTTGCATGAAAAAAATTCATAAAAATGTGTTACAAGCAGGAATTATTGTGCTGATTATCTTCGGCATTGGTGGATATGTTTTAAGTGCAGAAGAAACAGCAATCTGCACCTCTGCTTCTAATTGCGTTCAAAAAAATATCCAGGAAGGAAAAACAATAGTGATTGGAATGAAAAACTATAACTATTACCCCAATAGTATACGTATTCCAGCAAACGCCCCCATCACGATAAAACTCGATGCAACAGTCAGGGGATGCTATCGCTCATTCACCATTCCTGCATTGAAAATACAAAAATATTTGCAAACACCTGAAGACACGGTAACTGTCAACTTCCCCCAGCCAGGAACCTATAAATTCGCATGTTCTATGGGGATGGGCACAGGAACATTCATTGTAGAATAGGAGCCAACATGAAAAAAATAAAAATGAGTATTGAAGGCATGCATTGTGCATCCTGCGGGACCAATATTGAGAGAAGCATTAAGAAAATAAAGGGTGTACAACAAGTGACCGTTAATGTCATGCTGAAGAAAGGTTACGTCACCATGGATGATCAAGTAACAGACGATGCAATCAAGCAGGCAGTAGCAAAGACAGGGTATAAAGTAACAACAGTAGAAGCAGCATAATGGAACATCATCACGAGACAGCGGAAGCAGCAGAGATCAGAATCTGGAAATGGAAAACCTGGACGGCCTGGATACTAACTCTTCCGATTATTTTTGTCATGTACCATGAATTCTTATTGGGAAAACCATTGTTCAGCGTGGAAACCATGCGCCTGCATCTGCTGTTATTTGGTTTCCCGATTATTTTTATTATTGGCTGGCAGACGCTTGCTTCGGGATTTCGCGGATTTCTTAATCTCTATTTCAACATGGATTCTTTAATTGGTTTAGGAACAGTCTTAGCATATGCAACAGGTGTTCTTACACTATTTGTGGATGTTCAAAATTATTCCGGCATTGCTTCCATGATCATGACGATCTTTATCACAGGGAAATATATAGAAAGCAAAGCGCGGGGAAGAGCAACAGAAGAAATCAAGAAATTGTTGGAATTAGGTGCAAAGAAAGCAAGAGTCGTTCGCAACAATCAGGAACTAGAAATTTCAATTGAAGAAGTCATCATTGGAGATGTGGTAATTGTCAAGCCAGGTGAAAAAATCCCCACTGATGGCATCATTGTCAAGGGAGCGAGCTCAGTAGATGAAAGCATGATCACAGGAGAAAGCTTGCCAGTGGAAAAAAAAGTGAGTGATCTAGTGATCGGAGCGACCATTAATCATGACGGTATCTTATATGTAAAAACAACAAAGGTAGGAAAGGATACATTTCTTGCACACATTATCAAGCTCGTGGAAGAAGCACAAGGCACTAAAGTTCCGATTCAGGAACTGGCAGACAAGATTACCAATGTGTTTGTCCCCAGCATTTTGATCTTAGCAGTAATCAGCGGGCTCGCATGGTTCTTTTTTACAGATATTAATACTGCCATAGGTATCAGTATTGCAACCTTAGTCATTGCATGCCCCTGTGCTTTAGGACTAGCAACCCCTATCGCATTAGTAGTGGGCTCGGGCATGGGAGCGCAACGCGGAATTCTCATCAAGAACAGTGAAGCAATCCAGACCATGAAAAAAATAAAAACTATTATCTTTGACAAAACAGGAACACTGACCAAAGGCAAGCCAGAAGTAACAGATGTCAAAGCATTGAATCGTCTTGCAGAAAAAGATATAATTCTTCTCGCAGCAAGCCTGGAAAAAAACAGCGAGCATCCCATCGCTCAGGCAATAGCTGCTTTAGCAAAAGA
>CAYIRJ010000011.1:5497-26855 GCA_964365915.1 Candidatus Woesearchaeota archaeon | reverse complement strand
TATGTAGACGTACAAAAAAAACCCCACGTTACTCTAGAAGGATGATGCGGGAGTATGGATTCGAACCTTAGAAGGCACTAAGCCACTAGCCCCTCAAGATGGTCAAGAGTTATTAGCTCTTTCTAGCCCATTTGGCCACTCTGGCACTCCCGCAGTAAATGAAATTTAGAAAGAATGTTTTTAAGGATGTCGTTTTCCTTCTTTATTTTTATCATTTTCGTAAAGCTTTTAAATAGTTATTACTTAATAGTAGCTTATCATGAATGACTTATCCAAAGAAACTCTACTGCGTATTATGTTGGATCATTTAGGATTTCTCGAACCTGCACTTTATCAGCAAGGATGGGAAAGACTTACCTGTAAGGATGCACAAGATCTTGCTCGTGTTATTTTTCTTAAGGGAAGAGGAAGAGACTTACGTTATGCCCTTAATGAACTTGCTTCTCCTGAAGAACAAAGGAGATGGATAATCCAAATTCTCACAGATATTCAAGGAGAGATACAACGTTTTGGTGAAGGAGATATTCCTAGCATGCGCGCTCTCCTTGGAATAATTACCAACAGATACCTTCCTGAATTAAAAAGAATTAATGAAACTCCTTTCTTGGAATTACTCTGCTTTATGTACACACAGCCAGAAGAAGCAACGCGAAAACTTGCATTCCCCCTTATTCTTGCAGATGACTGGAGAAAAAAATACTTAAGTATGAAATATGTAGCATCAGAACCCCTTGATCGTCCCTTTTTACCCATTAATTTTGACCAAACACTGTATCGAGCAGTCCTTGTTCACCTGCCTTCAGAGGATTTTACAGATATTGCCTATCTTGTAGAAGAACGCAAGCGACTTGATGAAGCACTTCTTACCACTATCAAAACAGAGCGTGCACAGCAGAAAACTATTGGACGACTCACTGTAAGCGTAAATGATTTGGAACGCCGATTGAAAGGGCAGGAGAAGGAAATTCAGCAAAAAACTTCTGAGTATCATATGCTCAAGACTCGTTTTGATGCCCTTGCTCAAGGTAACATCACGCGTAAGGATCACGAATCTGCATTGGAAGACTTGCGCACCGAAGTCCAGTTATATGAGGAAAGTAACACTAGTCTAAAGGAAGCTCTCACTCACGAACGCACACGCACGGAACAGTTTCAAAAAGAGAAATTACACCTTGAAGACCGATTAAAGAAACTCGACGCGCGTTCGATAGAAGAGATTCAACGGGAAGCAGTGGAAGTCATGTATAAATATAAAGGAAAGCGTGTTGTTATCTGGGGAGGACATGTGGATCAAGCACGAAGAATAACACAGCTTCTTGAGCCTTATGGTGCTAGAGTAGATCATACCCCTGAAGAACATGTTGGGAACCGTGAACCTCCTATGGGGGCGGACCTTATTATTCACTACATAGGACATATCAGCCACAAAGCGGGAAAGGTACTGGAAAGTTATAATCATCCCCATGTTGTAAAATTTGGAGAAACAAAAGCGCAATTAATCCCATCATTAATATCCTGGGCAAAGCAACACTTCAACAACAGCAATGGAAAAAACAAACCTGAATAAGCTTTTTGTTTCCTTTTATTTTTCTATCGGTATTAATTTTACCCCCTCTTTCTCAGGTATTAACAATACTTCTTGACCTTCACCAAACCCATATTGCTTTGCTACCTCTTTTGGAATACGCAATCCAAGACTGACTCCCCACCTCGACAATTTGATATGGTACTTTTTTAAGATTCTATATTTCTCTGCAACTGCATGCAGTTGCTCCATATCCAGCACTTCATTGCCGCATTTCCTACAACGATAAAACGTGTAAGGAACTCCATCAGGCATTTTTGCGTGTTCTTCTTTCAATGGTCCTTGGCATATCATACATCTTTTCATTTTATTCCTTGACCTCAATCGTAAATATTTGGATTTTCTCTCCGATACACCTTCCGACGCATATGATAGTACGTTTCTTTCCTTTCTTGATAAACTTGATCCCATGTTTTCCGAATCTCTCAACATATCCTTCCACGATTGTTTTTCTGATGATATCGGGATGGACTCCTCGATGATATGCCCGCAAATATGCATGGCGTTGTATCCTTAATTCGTATCTGGAGATGTCCATGTTTTCCCATAAGATATCTTAAGATATCTTTTCCTATTTAAGGTTATCTTTTTTAGAATAGACGATCCTCTTCATATAGTTTGCTGCAAAAAACCCGGAAATCTTACGAATTAGAACTTCAATTTTTTCAGTTGCTTATCAAACTGATCCAACTTCGTTTCCATACTGTCCATGGCGGCATTCAGGATTTCCTTGCAGGTAAGTTGGCCCCAGCTTTCTAAGGTAAATAGGAAATCTTCTTTGCTGGGGATGCTTGTAACTCCTTCCTTGTCATAATCAAAGCACAGCATGCATCGTTCTTTTTCAGAAGCCTTCATGGACTTCGTTGCAGGCACCAAGGATTTATGCATCTCACACACTGGCACTTTCACTCCTGATTCTATAGCAAATGCAGGAACTCCTTGGTAGAACATCAAGCCAGGAGAGAACTTTGCATGCAGCTTGCCAGGACCGAGCACGGCAATGCAAGAAATGTCTACTTCCTGGCCTTTCAATAATTTCACTAGAGGCATTTTGTCATAGACTGGCTTGATAGCCTTATCCTTTGATTTGATCTCTCCTGAGTACACTGTAGCAGGACCTTCTGCCTTTAATGACATCACTAGTTGGCAGGACGCACAGCCTTTTCCTTCACACTTGCAGTCTTCCTTTTTCACATAGGACTTTAAATCTGTTATCAAGGGAATTAACCCTAACCGGTGCACGAACATCTCGTCGTACATGGCTGAAGAATTCTGGTTGAGGGTTACGGTATCAATAGTAAGTGTAGGAACCTCATCAATGACCAATCTTCTTATGGTGTTTGCGAGCGCAGGATTAATCCCTTTTATAACAAGGTTGCATTTATCATCAGACTGGGATAAGAATTGGACATCCATAACGAAGTTATCTTTCCGACGGTTTTTAAAGCTTTTTACTTAAGCAGTTGAAGTCTATGACCTCCTATCGTACAGGTCTTTTCCTGCCTTGGAATCGATCTCTTCTCCATCTGTCTTTGCGGATGTCTCTTGGAAATTTTGAGCTGTGCATCTCATTCCTGCTGAGCCTCTCGAAGAACACTTTTCTCATGTCCTTTGGCAACTGCACTGCATTCATCTCCAAACTCTTATCCTGACGCACGTTTGCAAAATCATTATAATCCTCGCTTGCCACTAAGGTAATGACCTTTCCTTCCTTGCCTGCACGCGCAGTCCTTCCGATGCGATGAACATAGTCTTTCGCCGTTCTTGGCGAGTCATAATTGATGACATGCGTCACTCCCTGGATATCCAAGCCGCGCGAAGCGACATCAGATGCTACTAAAATTTCTGCCTTTTGCTCGCGAATCTTTCCCAGAGAATGCCTTCTCTGACTCTGGCTTAATCCCCCATGCAATGCATGCACTTCGAATCCCTGCTTTGAAAGATTCTTTGCTAAAGCATCAACTCTTCTCCGCGTAGCACAGAAAATAATAGCAATTCCAGGGCGTTCATACTGCAGGAGATGTACTAATAAGGAAAATTTCTCCTGGGAATCCACCATGTAATAATATTGGGATAGCTTTTCCTGCTCCACATGCGCAGTCGTCTTGACAAAGATGGGATTTTGCATGAACTGCTGCACCAATTTCCGCACCTCTTCAGGAATGGTTGCTGAGAACAGCAATGTCTGGCGATTTTTTGGAAGATACGAAAGAATTTTCCTGACATCATCAATGAAGCCCATCTCCATCATTTTGTCTGCCTCATCAAGGACAGCGATCCTGACCTTATTCAACGGCATATTCTTGCGATGCATATGATCTAATGTTCTTCCGGGAGTTGCCACGACAACATCTGCATGTACTAAATTCTTCTTCTGAGGTTCTAACCCTACACCCCCATATACCGCAATGATCCTTAACGGGGTATACTTGGCAAAATCCTGCAATTCCATAGTCACTTGTTCGCACAATTCTCGGGTAGGCACTAGCACCAATGCTTGCAAACCCTGGCCAGGAACGATCTTTTCCAATAAAGGTAAGCCGAATGCTGCGGTTTTTCCTGAGCCAGTATGGCTTTGGCCGATTACATCCTTGCCTTCTTGGATGAGCGGAATTGTCTTTTCCTGAATCACTGTCCAGCTTGCAAACTTACGCTCGTTAATGGAGCGCTGGAGTTCAGGCAACAAATGGATCGTCATGCTCTCAAAAAGGCAATTGAGGGTTTATAAGAATAGAGGTCAAGAAACTTCGCAAGGAAAAACCGAACCGTTTCCGTACTTTTTCGGCAAACCTTTATTAAAAATTTTCCTTCTCTTTTCCTTATGGATTGTCCGCAGTGCGGTGCACTTCTGAAAAAACAGGCTATTACAGTTGAAGGCGTGCGACATCTTCTGATCAGCTATCAATGCAAACACTGTTCTTATTGTGATTTGGATGCAGCTTCAGCAGAAAAAATCCTTCACGAACTCTGTTCACTCTGATCGTATAATCTCTTCCAACTTTTGCTCCACCGCTCGGGAATGAATATTTTTCATTTCCCACTTTCCCCAGATACTATAGATTTGTCCTTTGTTCGATGGCAAACAGGGGGAACTGTAAATGCGCGGATCAGTCGGACCGAAAAGGCCTATGGTCGGGGCTCCTACTATTGCTGCAAGATGTGTAGGTCCTGAATCTCCTCCGATTACTGCAACTGCATTTTTTACCAAAGAGGCATACATCCATAATCCAAGATAACTGCCGGTATAAAGCGTGTTGATGACATGCTTTCCTGATTGCTCGATAATGGAGGCATAATGCATATCTCCCCTACCTTTGCCTGCCACAATGACTTGTATTGGATATTTCTTGCAGAAATCTGCCACTTTCTTGAAATTTTCAGGATCCCATAACTTCGATTCTATACTTGCGCCGACGTGCAGCACGATGTAAGGCTTATCATATTTGAGACGCTCAGCATGGTAGAGCTGAATGTGTCTTCGTTCTTCCACATCAATATTATATTCCTTTTTTAAGGGAATGCCTAAAAGCTGAGCAAAGCAGAGCAACTGATCAGCAATATGCATATCCTCTGATTGTGGAAACGTGGTGCGGATGTCACGCACGCTTAGCTGCTCTCCATGCACTCCCTGCAAGGTTATAGGAGATGTTAACAGGATATAATCATAGGATAATCCCTGCAGATAGCGTTCTAATACCCTTTTCTCACGCCGGTAAAAACGATCATGCGACAGTAAGGACCTGCTCTCTTGGAGCGATGTCCAATGTTCTTTGGCAATGAACCTTTGTTCTGCAGGATAAGATTTATTTTCATCTGCAACAGACTTGCAATTGAGTTTTTTGAGCAATTCCTTCTTCGTGGAATCATCATTAATGGGAATGAAAATGCCTGCTTGAGGGTAGGCAGCTTGCAGACTACGAATTAACGGGATTGAAAATATTAAATCACCAAGCCCGAGTTTTGGTACATAGAGTATCCTTTGCACGCAACTCATCGTGACAGATGTAAAGAATCTTATTTCTTAAAAAGATTGTGGAACATTTTGATAATAATAGTAAACCAAGGCTAGAAAAAAAATCTTAAAAAAAGGATGTTATGTCAAGTAGGAACTCAGTTTACCCATTTAGAGAACTATACTCTTCTACCTCTGCGGCCACCTGATGCCTTGCAACCATCTGTAGGGGTTGCCGTGACATCTTCAATAACACCGATTCTCAACCCTGAACGGGATAATGCACGGACTGCTGCCTGTGCACCTGGACCGGGAGATTTCGGACCCTCGTGGCCACCGGGAGCACGGATGCGGACGTGCAATGCATTAATGCCTTTTTCTCGCGCTATTTCTGCTGCCTGCTTCGATGCAATCATGGCTGCGGTGGGAGAAGACTCTAAACGATCTGCCTTGACCATCATACCGCCGGAAGTTCTTGCGATGGTTTCTGCTCCAGTCATGTCTGTAATATGTACAATGGTGTTGTTGTAGCTGGAATAAATATGCGCAATGCCCCAGCGCGTTGTTTGCTTTGCCATTATTCCTTCACCCCAACTTCAATTTTTTCTGGAGGAGCCTCGCGCTTTGCCTTTTGATGCAGCACCAGCTCTTCTTCAGGTTCCAATTCTGCAGGATTTAATCTTTGAGGACTTCCTATCTGCAGCTGCTCTGTTCTCCGCTCAGGATGATCGGGCTGATTCAAACTGGAAGAGGGGATAAAGTTCACTGCATTTTCCTCATCTCTTTTCACTAAATATCCGGGAGCGTCAATGACTTTCTTGCTGACGAGGACGTGGCGATGTGTAATAAACTGGCGTGCTTGCCGGGCAGAACGTGCGAGTCCTTTTTTGATGATTACGGTCTGCAATCTGCGGTTCAGAATATGGCGGACATTTAAATTCAGGACATCAATCAATGCAGCAGTTTGCTCTATCAATCCCAGCTGATACAAGCGTTCCTTGAATGCCTTTTCCTCAATGCTTGACTGTGGATCTTCACGCGCGATCAATTTCTTCGCCTGATGCTTGAAGCTGCGCAATACAGAAGTTGTTTTCCAGATCTCTGTTTTATTTTTCAATCCGAACTCTTTCTTCAGCTTGCGCTCCTCCTCGATCCTCACACCGATCCAGGGATGTAAAGGGGTAGCATATTTTCTCTTGATTTTTCTTGGATCCCCCATGTTATCCCTTCTTCCCGAGCTTGGCTTTTTTCGTGACGCCTACGGTCTTGCCATGCCTGAAATGCGCCTTCGTACCCTGGCCGCGGACAGGCAAGCCGGCAGCATGACGCATGCCCCTGTAGCTCTTCATTTTTTTCATCATTTTAATATCATTCTCCACCTGGAACTTGAGATCTGCGCTTGTCAAATGCTTGTTTTGATTTGACTCGCTATCATGACGGCGGTTCATCAGCCAGGCTGGAAAATTTGGATGGAGGATACAGGATTCGATCTGCTTGATTTCCTCGTCGGTTAATGATCCTGCCTTCCTGTTCCTGTCTAGCTTTAAGATTGAGCAGACCGCAGCAGAAAGCATATGTGATACCCCCTTAATTCTGGTGAGGCCCATGGAGAGTGTATTTTCTCCTTTAATATCTGCATTGAGGATACGGATTAAACCGCGCAGTTCTGTCATATTCAAGAGTCCCTTTCTTTGCTTTAAAAGGTTTGCGGGAATCCTTCATGCAAAATGTAAAGCGTAAAACCATATCTTTATAACGCTCCATTTTTTGTTTTGTTTCTGAGGGACCCATGGAATACCCTACGCTTGAAGATGCTTGCGAAGATGCCCTGATCTTTTTTGATACTAATGCGTTGCATCATCGTGGCAATGTCCTCAATCATCTGCGCGATGGCCGTACGTTCAATGACCTCGACAGAAACATTCTCAGGAAGGATATTACCTATATAGAAACTGCTTTAGCATCTGTTTTCAATAATTCTTCTACTTTTATTACTCCTCAAGTTTATGCAGAAGAGGCCACCCATTGTCAAAGATTAGGAAAAACTCTTTCCTATTTCAAAGGAATTCATCATAGGACCATGCGAGATCGCATTCACAAGCGTCGCAATAGAACTTATCAACTCATTGAAAATCTTTTCAACCTTAACTTCGCGTATCTCGTGCACCTAGAAAAAAAGATTTATACTCCTGCGAACCCAAAAGCATATCAAGCATTTGAAACCCTCGTATGCACTCTTGAGGACTTTTTGCATCTTAAAGTGAATAAGCAACACTTCTATCGTGGAAACTCTGAGCAGCAAAAGCCCCTCATTAATCACCGCACTGACGAGCGTTTAGTAGCCCATGCGCTCTACCATGCATTTGAACATCAGCAGCCTGTTGCTCTTGTTTCCTATGACCGCGATGTTTTCGAACTGCTTCTTCACACTTCTCGAATTCTCCATTCTGAACTTAATCGCTTCCCTCTGGGAGGAGCAGGCGATGTAGAACTTTGGGGATCTTCTCCTACCTTTGATTGTTGGAAACGCACGTTTACGACAGCAAACACATCCTCTTATTTTTCAAGTTCACAACCGAAATATTCCCAACTCCTTTCAGATCGCTATCAGGAATTCAGAAGTACTATCATTCAAACCGGGCACCAATTCAAAACCTTCAGCAAGAGAATTTTTAACGACCAACAAAGAGCTGATGCTTATCTTTCCCCTCGAGCTCTTCCAAAATGCGTTTGATGACACACTTTTCAGGATCAGGAATCAGCTTGACACGTTCCTTAATGTCCTGGAATGACTTGAATGGTTCTTTTTCACGTTCTCCCAGGATTTCCCACATGTGTTTCTTCCCAATGCCAGGAAGAAGCTCCAACTGATGAAAGCGCGTGTTCAGCGGCATGGCTTTGTTGAAAAATTCCACGAAATGCATTTCGTTTTTTTCCACAAGTTCCTTCAACAATATTTCCAGAGTGGACTTTGCGGTCTCGGTCAACTTAGAGAGCTGGATTTTTCCTAGAATATGATGGATCTTATCCCGCTTGCCCTCTCCCATGTAGACCTCCTCACTGGGTTGCAAAAATACTCCTTTTTTGGGTACCAATTCCAACAGAACGAAATGCTCCCTACCGAGCGCTTGTGCTATCGGAGAGCGCATGTGCAACGGCCGAGGATCGAGAGGGTAGCCATTGGGTAAAAAATCCAATATGATGGCTTTCTCTTCCTTGATAAATTGCCTTTGTTGCATTCCTTCTCCTTGGATAAACCTGTAGCATCATGTGAATATGCAGAAATGAAGAGATGCTTGTATAAAAAGATTACTGTAGCCTGGTCTTGATGCGATCAAATTCTTCCAGGAATTGCAGCGCAATGGAAGCATTCTTAATAATGACCATATTCTCATCATTGTTCTCGTTAGCATTCTTGGTGGGGTTATAGCTTCCTGTAATGACTGTTTTGTCATCAATAATGAACACTTTATGATGTAATACTATTGAATTATTGACGATCAGTACGGAAATATTTTCTCTTTCCAACCGACTATGCTCGCTGTACTTGCCCAACTGGGAGGGTTCCATCATCCCTTCCACATGGATGCCTGCAGCATGCTTCTTCATGAGCACATTTCCCACTTCATTTGCGGTAAATGCAAACGTCATAAAGTAAATAGAATGTGTTGCTGCATCGATGGATTTCAGCAGCTGTTCTTGACATGCATCCTCGGGGCAGAAAAAGACATCTCCTGTTTTTGTTTTCTTTCCGCTTCCGAAATTTTTGCTGTATAACTCTTTGAATTCTTCGTGATAGATTTTTGCTATGCTGGGGGAGTGGATTATCACTATATTGTCGTACGTAGGCCGATGCTGAACAGGATTATAGCTGCCAGTAATCACCGTCTGGCTGTCCAGGATGCAAAACTTATTGTGCATCAGGTTTTTTTCTCCCTGATTGGACTGATGCGCGATCCCTTGGAGCGATTTACTCACATGCTTGTCTACCACTAATTTATATTCTTTCTGAGCCAGCTGCTTCAGGAGAGGGCCGTTGACTGCATACAATGCACATTCTCCCTGATTAGACTGGGTAATGGCATCCTGAAATACTTGGTAACAATCATACTGGGAACAGAAAATCACTTCGAATTGTACTGGTTTTTCAGGAAGCGCAGTACATCCCATGAGCAGCATTAATATTGTGCATATCTCTTTTTGCATCCAGCCCATAAGAATTTTTCATTCATAAGCATTCGCCGAAAAAGGTCGGAAATCTTACGTATAGAGAACTGCTTGTTCCAAATCTTCCTGCGCATGATAACGTGTTTTAAGATCTTGATAGCAACGAAGATATGGTGTAATGACGATTTCCTTTCCTAAGACTAATCCGTTACTATCTTTTTTCGGCACAATTTCTCCTTGTCCGTTCCTTGTTCGCTGATCATATCGGATGGTAATTGCATTTTGCGTTATCGCAACAATAGGAATTTTTTGATTCTCAAGACATTGACGCAAATCTTCAAGACGGACAGGATTCCAGAATCTACCCTCTACCCATAGTATTTCCGTGGTTATTGCATGATATCCTTCTGGCTGATTGTTGAAGGTGAATGCAGAAGCTCTTTTCTTCACAGGAATATACTTGACGCCCAGCGCACGTAACACCTCTCCCAGCTCACCTCTTACTGCCATGGTAGTGTTTCTGCACGTCAGAACTCTTATTTAAATGTTGTCCTGATTTTTTCATTTTTTCGCTGCCAAGACTTATATATTCTTTTCTTATTCTGATGCTCATGGAATTCAGAAAGAGCCATCTTGCCTTTCTTTTTACTGCTCTCTTTTTTATTCTTCTCTTTTTTGCCTTTTTTTCAGATTTCTCTTATCGCTACAACACCCGAGAAGAATGGCTGCGATGCTACCGTGCTTTGGAGGAGGATCATTTCTACTTCCAGTACCAGGATCGCAGCAGTTATTGCTATCAGGGTCCTGTGCTTATCTACGTGATGTATTTTATTGACACGCTGCATCTCCATGCCCTCATTGAGATTCTTCTTCATATTGCGATTGTTATGCTTATCTTCAAGATCGCACTGCGGAACATGCAGGTTCAACGTCCCTTTTTTATCCTCAGCATTATTCTTGCTTTATACCTTATTTTCATCCGGCCTTTTATCAATGTCGAGTACTATGATATTTCCACACTTCTTGCGTCCTTCTTCTTTTTGTGGGGATTTCATTACTATGATTCTGGACATAAAAGAAGCATCTCCTTCACGCCTATTCTCTTTATGCTCTCCTATCTCACCAAGGGATTGGCTCTTCTTCCCATTATTCTTGTCTGTTGCGATTATCTCTGGAAAGTTATGAGAAAAAAACGTCCCCTGCCTGGATTTTTACTCTTTCTTGGAGTGATGGTTTCCCTCTATCTCCTTTTTAGAATTTTATTTTCTGAATTTTTCCGCGTCATGCATCTTGTTCATTATCCCCTGATTTCCCTCAAGGAGGTATTCATTACCTATATTCCCTACTATCTTCTTCCTGAGAAATTATCCTTTGTATACTATGTTGCACTGGTTGGTATTAGTTTCTTGCTTCTTCTGTATTTTCGAGACACTCTCAGTTTTGTAACCTTCTTCAGCATCCTTGGATTTCTCTTTTACTTTCCCTATTTCTATAACATTGCTACTGAGTACCGTTTTTTTCACATCATTATTCCTCTCTTTATCCTTTCTCTTCTGCAGTTCTATCGCAAACACTGGATCTATATCGCCCTTGTTCTTCTTGTCATCTTCGTACCTCTCGGATATTTCACGTTTTCTAATTATGCGGGATACTACCGTTACCATACCTTCCATAATCAAATCATGGATTTTCATGAAGTTTTAAGAGATCAGGAAATTCTTTCTTTCGATACTATTCCTGTGGCAGATGAAGTTCTCCCCCTTGTTAATTACTGGAATTACGATCCGCATTTTTTCAACAAATTGGTCCACACTGGATATACCAGCTTTCGATCGTATCGAGAGGAAAATATTGCGTTTCTTCGTCACTATTTTCGCACGCAACTGCCCCGCTTTGATATTGTTTCCTTTCTTGCGCAAGACTTTCCTGAAGAAGCGATGTCCATTTTTTTACAGTATGCAGAGGAGAACAATTTCACCTGCTCTATGCTTGTTCTCGATATGAAACATGCCAAACGGGGGGCTGCACATCTGCGCTTCTTTATCTTTCAAGATGAGGATTCCTGTGTTTCCTACCAAGCGCTCGCAGATGCGTTCCATACACAGCTTTCCTATCCCTTATCAGCATCAGGACTCTTTCCTTCTTATGATGCTTGCTATCTCCAGCCTTTGAAACGCGATTTGCAGTTCTCTCTTGAATTCTCCAATATAGAATAGCATCAGAAGTAGATGCTCCTGGCAAGCACATCACCATTCTGGCAGAATCCAGAGATACACAACAAGTGATAATCTAAAAAGATAACAACAACTATAAAAATTTTCTTATTAGCACTTATCTTACTTCACAAACAAGCCTAGAATTTGGTAATTTCTCAGATGTTTGTTGAATAATAATCGGATTATTTTTAATGACTTTATTTCTTATTACTATCTGGAACATCAGGCGGACTTCAATTTTTCCATCAATGAATTTTGCTTCAAAAGACCATTGGGGTATTTTTAACAATACACTCTTCGACATTCTTAAAAATTCAGAAGCTTCAAAAATCTGTATTCCTACAATAAAACCTTCTCGATCAAGATCCAAGACCACATTATCCAACTCAAGAGACTTTACATAATCCCGTTCGGCACTCTTGAAAAAAAGAATATCATGCTTATAGTCATAATCAAATTCTCCTTTGCATTTAACATTTTTTATCGTCATCTTATTTCCGGAAGCTGCTTTTTATCGATTATATAAAATGTTACGATTTCGATTTTGTTTATTTGCATATCAAGGATTACTCGCAAAATGTCGTTACCGTATCGATAGAATACAGCATAACAACCATTTTTCTGTAATCCCACTAACATAGGGTTCTCTATATTTATATATTCTTTGATTATTTGATCTATAAAAATATCTCGTTCAGCCTTTTTTAAATGAAAAGCTGTATGGGCTGTAGAAGTAATAAAATTAATATGTTTAACCTGATCGCGAAACTCTTTGATGTCCACCTTTTTTATAATTTTATGACCATCGACTACAAAATACTAAGAAGAAAGTAAGTTTATATACATTTGTAAATTAATTTTAACCCTAAATATGTATTCTTGTGAGATTAAAAAGTAATGTGTCAAATCTAGGGTCATTAGTTTTTTGGAAAAAACTAGAATAAATCAGTTAAATAATCTCTTGGGATAATGTTCTTTATATCAGTCTTTCTTTCAGCAACGCCCATGAAATCGGCATCGCCGTAAAATATTTTATGCCCAAGAGCGTAGCCAATATCATAAAGAATAGGAACAGAACTTAAGGAATTTATTACAGCAGCCTTTTCATGAGAATAAATAGCCAGAAATTTTCTTTTCCATTGCAACTGTGGCAAAAGAACTGAGATTAGTAGCTACGAGAAGGGCTAATCCTTGACCAACCCTCTTAAGATCATGTTTCAGTTCTTTAACGATTTGCATAGATCTACTCAAACAATACCAATATATAAATCTTTCCTTTTTAACTACTATTAAGTTATAAAAATCAGAATGCTCCTGGCGAGATTTGAACTCGCGTCACAGCCTTGAAAGGGCTGCATCCTTGACCGGACTAGACGACAGGAGCTCTGAGAAAATGCTCAGAAACGATTTTATAAGTCTTTTCTTCACTGCAAGGAAATTCCCTGCAGTCCCCGGCGTATCTTTCTTAATGCGCGATCGCGATGAGTAATCACTCCATGCCCTGATAATCGCATGACTTGCGCAGTCTCCCCTTGATTTAGTCCTTCTTGATACAAACACTGCATGACTGCTCGTTCGGAAAAAGAAAGTTTTGGGAGTATATCCTGCACTCGCTGAACTAATTCCCGTTCATGCGCCTCCTCTTCTGGTAATTTCCCAGGACCTGCAATTTCCTCCGTCAATTCGTAGGCTACTGTGCGATGCTGTTGACGACGAAGGTAATCAATCATGGCATTTTGCGCAGTCACTCTTGCAAACGCGTGAAAAGTTTGCTCTTCATCCCCTCTAAATCTTGGGGCTACTTCCACCATGGAAAGATAGCCTACGGCTGCTAACTCATCGATGTCTGTTCTTGGACGATACCCCTGCATTGCAACTTTTCTTGCAATATATGCAATAGAGTGCATGCTCTTCACCATCCAAGAATCCTCACACCCCATAGCAATGCAGGGAAAAATGGGGTATAAAAGAATTTCGTCAATTAAAAAAAGAAAATAAGGAAGAGACTATTTCTTTCTTCCCGGCATCATGGCCTGACAGTCTGAACACTTGGAAGCGCCAATTGCACCAATGCCGAACAAAATAAAGGCAACAGTATACCACTGAATTCCCCAAAAGCTCCATGCTGTCAGATTATCTAACAAAAACAGGATGCCAACGATTAAGAACAACCATCCGCAGACCCTGGAACAACCACTACACATATGCGTCATAGGAACACCTCACTATTTTTGATGCATTTTCAGAAGGCATGCTCCTATAAGAATGTTGTGGTGGACACTGGCTGTATTTTGCTTTTTAGATCAAAATTCATGGACCTGGGAGGATTTGAACCTCCGCACACTGGTGCTCTTCAACCTTTTCCTGGATAGGTCATATAAGACATGCGCAACGCATGGCGTTTCAGCGCTCTAACCAGGCTGAGCTACAGGTCCGAAGATGCTTGCCACAAGAGCATATTTAAATATTGTTGTTCAAAATTAATGTTATGCTCATTTCTGTAGCAGGAAAACCTAATTGTGGAAAAAGTACGTTCTTCAAAGCAGCGACGCAAATGGATGTTGCTATTGGAAATAGGCCTTTTGTTACGGTCAAGAGCAATGAAGGCATTGCCTATGTCAGAATTCCCTGTGTAGATAGCGAACTGAACACGCAATGCAATCCGCGTTTCGGATCTTGCATTCATCACCAACGTTTTATTCCCCTCAGGTTTATGGACATTCCTGGACTTGCTGTTGGGGCGCATGAAGGGCGAGGCTTGGGATACGAATTCCTGAATGACATTGGACAAGCAGATGCGTTGATCCATGTCGTGGATATTGCTGGCAGCACGAATGAAAACGGCGAGCCTGTTCCTGTCGGAAGCTACGATCCTCTTCAAGACATAGCATTTTTAGAAACTGAACTTGATTATTGGTATCACGGCATCCTTGCGAAGAGTTGGGAGAAATTTGCGCGCAAACTGGTGGGGGAAAAAAAGAAACTTACGCAAATACTTACACAACAATATTCTGGACTGAGGATCACTGAAAAACACGTACAACACGCACTACAAAATCTGCAACTCGATGCTGAACATCCTGACCAATGGAAAGTTGAAGACGTCAAGAAATTCTGCAGTGCCTTGCGAAAATACAGCAAACCCCTGGTGATTGCAGCTAACAAAATTGACAAGGGGGGAGAGGAAAATTTGCAACGATTACAACAACAATTCCCCCACCTGACTATCATTCCCTGCAGTGCTGATGCAGAACTAGCCTTGCGTGAAGCGCAAAAACAGGGTATTATTGACTACATCCCTGGGGACAATAGCTTTACGATTACGAAAGAAATTTCTGCCGAACAAAAAAAAGTTTTAGACTTCATTCAGAAACAGGTATTGGGAAAATTTAGATCTACCGGCGTGCAGCAGGCATTGAATCATGCGGTATTTGACTTGCTTGAGTACATTGCAGTATATCCTGGCGGGGTAGGCAAGCTGGAAGATAGTGAAGGAAGAAGGCTTCCTGATTGCTTTCTCCTTCCTCCGGGAAGCACTGCTCTTGATTTTGCTTATAAGATCCATAAGGATTTAGGAGACAACTTTGTAAAGGCGATTGATGTGAAAACAAAAATGCCGCTGGGAAAAGACCATCAGCTGAAGCATCGGGACATTATTGAAATCAAGACGTAACAGGAAGTTTGAAAGAAACGTAGTTTCTTCAGTGAACGCAGTTCACCCCATTTCTCTCTCAATTCCCCTGCGGCAATCCGTAACTTTTCTTCACGCTCGAGCTTCTCGGCGCACACAAGATGCAGGCCTTGGCAATCACATTAAAGTCAAATTCACAGATATCTTTACTGCAACGCTCACATTTATGCGAACTGAAATTCCTTCTGCATATGGCACACATGCTATCCATGTTAATATCTCCTTCCCGGCGGTACGCAACTAGTGCACACTTTGGTAACTGAGTTCAGATGAGCCCCACAGGTAGGTTTTTTACAGCGTTCGCATTCAAAACTGGCGAACAAGGTCTTACATACCCAACACATGGGGTCGGTCATTCCTGCACTTAACGGCTCTGCGTTTATAAGCTTTTTGCGGTGGATTTACGTTTTTTGGAAAGAAAAACTATTTAAGGAAAATGATGATCATCAGCATCATGGCCGAGCCCATTGAGTATTTAGTGCAGCGCATTAAAGTGATTGGATTTGAACCGAAGCAACCTACCATCACCTTCAAGGTCGAATTTACCAAGAACGGGCAGCCGGGCAGCGTTACCCAACGCTATGACTTTGAGGATCCTAGCTTTTTCATTCGGTCAGTTATCCATGAGATCAAACAAAAAGAACCTCTTCACGTCTGGGACAATGATGACATTCTTGCAGGCTATCAGGTGGTGGTTCTCAAGGATCAGGAAGGCACAGAAGAACGATTATTGCATTTTATCCAGAGGATGAATGAACGCTTCAAGCTGATGAAGAAAATGAAGGATGCCGGGAAGTACATGCAGCTGTTTGACGAGATGAAAGTTGCGAAGATGGAGCTCATGTAATATTCATTCAAGATAGATTTTTAAATAAACTTTTTCTCATAACATTTCAATGGTAAAACAACATATTACCTGTCTTGCATTCGAAAGTACTGCTCAATAAACTATGCAGAGATACTTTTGGATGCGGGATTATCAATAGCAAGGGCGCGATTCTTGCAGACGTGCGGAAACAAGTCACCACAGAAGAGGGCGGGCTTATTCCTAACAAAGTAGCCTCACACCATGAATCTGTGAAAGAAGAAGTCTTGAAGCAAGCATTGTTTGATGCAAAGCTTTCCATGGATGCTATTGATCTTGTTGCTATTTCCCAAGGACCAGGATTGCCTCCGAGCCTGCATGTAGGCATGCGCTTTGCCCAGCAGTTAGCAAAGGACTATAATAAACCCCTCATAGGAGTGAACCATATTGCTGGCCATCTGGAAATTGGCAGACTCCTCACTTCAGCCAAGGACCCTGTATTCCTCTTTGTTTCAGGAGCGAATACGCAGATTATTAATCGCGAAGGTCATCGTTTCTATGTGATAGGAGAAACGTTAGATACTGCCATCGGAAATATGCTGGATAAATTTGGCAGAATAGTTGGTTTGGGATTTCCTGGAGGGCCGAAGATTGAGCAACTTGCTCAGCAAGGACAGTGGATTGATTTGCCGTATGTGGTCAAGGGGATGGATGTGAGCTTCTCGGGAGTATTAACTAAGGCACAGCAGCGGTATAAGCAAGGTGCTAAAATAGAAGACCTTTGCTACAGTCTGCAAGAAACCTGCTTTGCTATGCTCATTGAGGTGACAGAACGGGCGCTTGCATTCTGCGACAAGAAAGAAGTCTTATTGATTGGAGGCGTGGCTGCGAACCAGCGCTTTAGTGCAATGCTCCAGATCATGTGCAAAGAACGGGATGCGAAAGCATTTGCAGTTCCCCTGAAGTATGCAGCAGACAATCCTGTGATGATCGGATGGACAGGAATCTTGCAATACCTTCATGGGGAAAAAATTCTTGCTCCTCAAGATCTGCATATCAATCCCATCTGGAGGATAGAGCAGGTAGAAGCGGTCTGGCCTTCAGAATAAACAGGAATATCCTCCTTTGTTTTCATGATCTATGTAGTTCCCATCAGGATATCCAGCCTGCACCGATGTATTTTCATTTCCCTCTTCTACTATTTCTTCCAAAACTTCTGGACGCAGTCTTGCCGGAAGATCATAGAACACATCTATGCATGCAGGTGCATACCAAGGATTAGGACAATCTTTCTTTTTCATTTTTTCCCTCCACCATCCATTTTCCTAAAGGTGTCAATGCAACACGCTCTGATTTGTCCAGCAGTTCTTTTTCACGCAGCAACCGAATGCCTTTCCACAAGATGGAATCTGAGCACTGCAATTCCTTGCGCAAGCTTTTTACAAACTGAGAAATTGCCAAAGATTGTGCCAACGACACTCTTCCCAGTATCAGTTTCTGCTTCTCAGTGAGCTGGTCTAATACCAACTCCCGTACTTTTTCTGGAATTTCTTGCTGTACTATTAACTGTTTCATAACACCCACCCCGTAATCATTTTTAGATGAAGAGAGCACTTACGCGGTCCAGCAATCAAAAATAAACCCCGATCACTGGACCTTATGCCATGGTGTGATAAGGCTTAAAGTCACAGCTATTAAGAACAATAATTTTTTCCCAACGAGCAACTGTGACTGTTTGCATATGAGCATCCTGATGATAGGGATATAAAAACCTTACTGCACAAAAAGGGAGTGTAACCTATGAGCAATCAATTTACTTTTTCACTTTCGTAATGGTAAATTTAGGAGACGTCAATTTTGTCTGGCGTTGCATATGCATGCGGAGATTGCCTGCAGTATAATCGAGCACAGGAATGCTTTTTTCTCCCTGCGGATTGGTTTTCAGCAGCAGGTCTTCCACAAAGAGTGATAATTCCTCCTTCTCAAAAGTAATATTTGTCTGGAGCTCCTGATGCACATACATCACCTTTACTGGTTCTTGAAAACCGTTACAAATTACTTTTTCCACATACTTATCACGCAGCAAGGGCTCGATTTTTCCCAAACGCGCATCCCGCACCACGTAATACCTTATCTTCTCCAGCAGTTCTTCAGCAGCGGGAATACCCTGTTTCTTTGCCCATTTCTTGATGAGCTCCTGCAGTGCTTCTCCTTGGAGTTCTTTCTTCTTTTTTAACTCTTCTTTTACCTGTGCGAGTACTTGCAGATCAGGAGGATACAAGAATGGCTCATGTAGCTGATAGGTCTGGTCTACTTCTGCAGTTGCATAAGGATGGTGGGTCTGCTTGTCTGCAATCACAGTATATGACTTCACAATGGGTTCTGCAGGCTGAGGGAATGGGGGTATTGCAGATGCTTCAGGAAAAGAGGGAGAAGTAACATCCTTGACTTGCTGGCTGGAGGGAGGGAGGGGAGCTTTCGGAATGGAAGGATGATATTCTGCAGAAGGAAGCTTGGTAATCTGCAGCTTGCCTGGCAAAACTGTCATTAACACGCTGGGTTGCAACATTGCCTGCGACTTTTCCCCTTCATGGTGCGGCTTATGTAAAGATGCATATAAAATTGCTTTGGTGAATTGCCTGAGCACATAGGAATCTTTCTGCAAGCTGGGATGATGCAATAAATTCATGATCTGCGTGAGCTCTTTAGTATTCTCTTCCTGCACTTCATCTATCAAGAACTCAATATCATCCATGCTTAG
The DNA here is from genome assembly GCA_964365915.1 of Candidatus Woesearchaeota archaeon. Classification (GTDB taxonomy): domain Archaea; phylum Nanobdellota; class Nanobdellia; order SCGC-AAA011-G17; family DATDVL01; genus DATDVL01. The sequence continues at coordinate 7,678 of CAYIRJ010000011.1, read as the reverse complement.
AACTCTGACTTCGGCAAAGGCTTCGGATTGAGCTGAAGATTGCTGGGCTGGAAACCGATGCTGGTCTTGTCGCGGACATAACGTTCAAGCAAGAGCAGTCCTCGAGCAATGGTTTTGTTTTGGTCTAATAATGCTTCGAGTTTCTTTGCCAATGGCTCTTCCACTTCTCCCTTCTCGATGGCCCGGGCGGCAGTTTCAAAGACATCCAATAAATGCTTCATGCGGGTAGTGAGCTTGGCGATCGCATCAATGAGTTCCGCAGATTTCTTCTGCAGTTCCAGGTTGTTCTGAATTAACGCATCCACCACCTCTTTTTCTGCCATCATACACTCTCCTCAGCAATATCCACTGGAAAAGAGTATAAAAAGGTTTCTTAGGCTGGGGGTTTTGCGCAATACTCTGGAGAGGTTACTCTGATTCCATTGGAGTGAAAATACTTTCCTATTTCTGAACAGGCACTGCGATATAATTCCCAATCTAGAGGCTCTCCTTTAGTTATTGCATCTTTCATCGAATCGTTACATCTTCTTGCAAGTTCATCAATCCTTCTTATTGTTTGCAGACTTCCTATCGTGTGTTGTTCTCTTTGTTGAATTTTTTCAAATTCGCTCTCTAAAACTTTCTGTACATCGATCCCAAATATTTCACTTAGGGTCATTACTATATCCCCCTGCCTTGAGTACTCCTTCATGTGTTCGCGAAGAAATTCTCTCGTCTCTTGCTCTGTCCTTCCCCCGTAAAGCACGGGTTTATTTTCTGGGATGCTCACAAAATGTTCATGGACAAGATCAGATAAATACGACCAATAATTCCAATAATAAAGATATACCTTTTCTTGATTATTTCCTTCCATTATATTGTAGTACCTTTTTCCCTTTTTAAAACGTTATGATTACAGATTTTGCATTATCCCAACGGTAACTTTCTCAACCCTTCAGACAATTCTTCCTCAGCTTCGAATTCCTCTAATAATCTTTTGATATTTTTCTGCTGCTCTGTCGTCAGCTTCTTGCTGAAGATCGTGATGGTATCGCGCTTGAATCTTGATACATCGATGCCCTCGATGCGCTTCACAAAATGCAAAGAATCTAATTTCCTTTTCTCTCCCAGTTTTGTTAATTCATCAACCATGAATTCTTCATAGCCCTTGCCTTTCTCATCTACAGCCAAGTGTTCTATGATCAGTTGATTGCTTTGTATAAAGAAGGAAACATAGCCAACGATTTTATTACTGATTTTCATTACGTATTCCTCACGATTTCTGAGCCTTTTGGGAATAATTTCTGCAGATGTGATTTTCAAGAATTTCATCATAAGGAATAAAAAAAGAACGTATAAATAATTTATGCACGTAGGAAAAATCAGTCCATGCCACCCATACCTTGAGGCATACTGGGAGGCCCACCTTTGCCTGAAGCTGCGCCTGCAATCACATCGTCAATACGCAACAGCATTTCAGCGACTTCTGAGGCTGATCGGACTGCCTGCGTCTTGATCTTCAACGGCTCAATGACTCCTGCACTCCATGCATCAACAGTCTTGCCAGCAAACACATCAATGCCTGCCCACTTCTGACCTTTTTCATGCGCTACTTTCATCTCTGTCAGCATGTCAATAGGATCTAACCCTGCATTTTCAGCAAGCGTTCGAGGAATCACTTCCATTGCATCTGCAAATGCCAGCACTGCAAGCTGCTCTCTTCCTGACAAGCTGTTGGCGAATTTGCGCAATTGTAATGCTAGTTCTGTTTCTGTAGCGCCTGCGCCTGCCACTGCCTTTCCTCCACGCAGTGCGGTTGCGACATCCCCAATTGCATCCTTCAGTGCACGCTCCACTTCATCTATTACATGTTCAGTACCGCCCCGCACTAAAATCGTGACTGCCTTGGCATTCTTACATTCTTTCACATACGTCATTTCTTCATCTTTCACCTTGACTTCTTCAACGATGCCTGCGTGACCCAAATCCTTGTCTGACAAGTCTTCCAGGCTAGACACGAGCACTGCACCAGTAGCCCGAGCAAGCTTTTCCATATCTGATTTTTTGATTCTTCGCGCTGCGTAAATTCCTGCTTTTGCAAGGTAGTGCTGAGCAACATCATCAATACCTTTCTGGCAGAATACTACATTGGCGCCTGACTTGATGATCTTGTCTGCCATCTTCTTGATCATTTCCTCTTCC
>CAYIRJ010000011.1:0-5487 GCA_964365915.1 Candidatus Woesearchaeota archaeon | reverse complement strand
CTTGTGCATGAATGCCTCGATCTGCTCTGGCGAGGAAATCTGAATCTTGGTATCAATCTCAGCAGATTTGATCTCAACTGCCACATCCAATAATGCGATTTTTGCGTTCTTTACCAGCTTGGGCATGCCGGGATGGACTTTCTCCTTGTCCAACACGATGCCTTGAATTAATTCAGAATCTTCTACCCCATCTCCCACTTTCTTCTCTATCTTGATGTTTTCAGTATCAATTTCGCTACCCTCAGCAACTTGCTTGATGGCTTTCACTGCAAGATCTGCCAACAATTCCCTGGAAAATCCTGCAGACTTTCCTGTCATGGCAGTGGTTGCTATCTTCTTGAGCGTATCAGTATCGTTTGCTGAAACTGACTGCGCAAGACTGTTCAGAATTTTAATTGCCTGCTCTGACGCAACGCGGTAGCCGCGCGCGATAACTGTAGGATGAATTTCCTGCTCCAATAAGCGCTCTGCATTCTTCAATAACTCTCCTGCAAAGACGACTGCAGTAGTTGTGCCATCTCCCACTTCCTTTTCCTGAGTTTTGGCAACTTCCACCACCATTTTCGCAGCAGGATGCTCAATCTGCATTTCTTCCAAAATGGTAACGCCATCATTTGTAATCGTAACGTCACCTAAAGAATCGACAATCATTTTGTCCATACCTTTCGGGCCTAAGGTAGTTCTGACTGTATCTGCGACTAACTTTGCAGCCATAATGTTCATACGCTGCGCGTCCCTGCCCAAGGTTCTTGTGTATCCTTCAGGCAAAATGAAAATCGGTTGCGTTTGCTGTGCCATATAACCCCCAGTACTAAAAGAAGTAAAAAAATTTATTATTATGGATATATAAATCTACCGTTTTACGCACGGCTTTTTGGTCTGTTAGCTCTTCCTGAAAAAGAAACTATAAATAGCTCTTCTTTTCCTTTTGCATATGGTCTTTACCTTTCGCAAACACCTGCTGCCTGTACTTCTTTTTGTTGCTCTGTATCTCTTGATTAACCATGCACGCGGAGTTCCCCTTAATCCTTTCACTGCACAGCCTCTTTCCTTGGCCTTGATTGTTCCTGTTCTTGCAGGCATCCTTTTCGGCAGAACCGTTGGATTTCTTACTGGATTCTTTGCCACCTTGATTGATGGCTTTCTTTTTGGATTTTCTGCAATGACCTTAGCAACCGTAATTCCCCATGCACTCATGGGAGGGCTTGCGGGAACATTAGCAGTACGCTTTATGGCTCCTGTTTCTGCAACTGCCCTTTTTGCAGGCCATGCTTTGCGCGTTCTTTTTTTCTTCGTATTCGGATTTTTATCCTTCTCTCAGCTCAGCACTCCTGCAGTATGGCTTGGCATTTTTACTGAAGGCATCATGGGCGTCTTTGCGGTCATCATCTTGGTACGCCTTTACCGCGTCTGCTTTACTTATGAAGACCTGCAGTTTCCCCACCGTAAAAAAATTCTCCTTTTTACGAGCAATTTCCACGTATGGAAAGTCATGATTATTATTTTTCTTGCGCTCACTGCAGTGTTTGCAGTACTGTTTTATTTCCAAGACATTTTCATTACCTTTGTGCTGGGTTTTGCACTCATCCTTGTTACTGAGAAAATACGTGTAGAATATCATGAACGGATGCGGCAGCGGGGCATTCCTCTCCACAGAAGAAAAATCTACGGCTATGCCTTGCTTATCTTCTGGATTCTCATCACTGTGTTCTTAACGTGGCATTCCTTCACTGAAATTCAAGAAGCTGTTGCTATAGCAAAAGCAAGAGGAAGCATCACTTCCCAATATGCAGCGAACCTTGCGCCCTATCTTCCTCGCTTGCTTGAAGACCAATTCTTAAGTGAGGGAAATATTAGAAAAGCAGAAACATACCTTATTTCTCTGTTTTCCCAGTTCTTTACTCAGGTCTCTGTGTTTGTATTCAATGCGGTGCTCATTATTCCCTTGCTGTTCTATCTTTACTTCAGAAGAAAGGACAAGCTGCTCCATCTGCTTTTTTCCCATATTCCTGAAAAGTACCATGGCCAGATTGTGCATGCCACTGAAGACATGGGAAAGGAACTGCACGGATTCTTTGCTGCAAAAGTCATTGAAAGCTTAATTGTGGGAATTATCTGCTGCATCGGATTTTTTGTTGCAGGCTTGAAAGGATGGCTCATCCTGGGCATGCTCTCGGGATTTTTCAACATTGTGCCTTACATTGGACCTCTGATCGGAGCAATCCCTCCTCTCTTGCTTGCGCTCCTGGACCATCCGACTACTGCTTTGTATGTTCTTATTACTGTTATCATTGCGCAAATCATTGACAACCTCTATCTGCAGCCTTTCATGATTTCTGACAAAGTGAAAATTGACGCCTTACTCTCTATTGTGCTCACGCTTGTGGGAGCAAAGATCTTTGGCATTTTTGGCATGGTCTTTGCACTGCCCATTTACATCATTTACAAAACTGTGCTCGTTGAATCCTACATCCATGTCTACCATCTTTATAAACAAAGGAAACCTTCAAAATACCATGCTTAAAAATATCTCTCAGTATTTTCCGATCAAAGAAACCTTACAGAAAGCAGGACAAGCAGTAAAGGAAAAAGCAAATGCTGTCAGGAAACAGATCATTCGGACCGTCTTTGCTGTGTTCTTTCTGCTCCTTGGGATTCTTCTTGTGGGGGGAGGACTTTTCCAAATTGCCAAAAACTTTGTTCCTGGAGAATACTTGTTACTGGGATTAGGAATTCTTTGTCTATTGCTTGCATGGCGCTTTCAACGTCCATAGAAATGTTTATATTACGCTTTTCTTGAGGAAATGTATGACGAAGGAAAAGAGCGAGTCCTTGCCGCAGGCATCGGGAGTTCTCCGCCATGAAGGCATTTTTGACCATGAAGCGCTGTATAAAGCAACCAGCGCATGGGCTGAGGATTACGGCTATCATAAAATGGAACGGGACATGACCAGAAAATATGCTCCTGATGGGGGGGAATATAAAATCAAGTGGCTTCTCGTGAGAAATGCTGATGATTATGTGAGATATGAAGTCGCTGTCGAGATCTGGGTATGGAAGGGCATTGAAGTGACGGTGGAAGAGCAGGGAAAGAAAGTCAAACGCACTAAGGGAACCGTAGATGTGATCATGAAGAGCAAGCTTATCAAGAACTATGAGAAAGATTTTGGGCCTACCCGATGGCCCCAGTTTATCCGCCAAATTACCGAGCGCTTCTTCAGAAAACAGCTGCTGGAAGACCATGAAAAAAAGCTTTACAGAGAATTTTTGGATCTGCAAAATCGCTACAAAGAAATTCTGAACTACCCTACCTAAAATTCAGCGTGTGCTGGGTCATGACATATGTCATAGTCCAAAATAAATCTGTGCAGGTGTCTTTTCTTCAAGACTGCTGTGAGGCCTGAAGTGATTATACCTTAGGCGGAATGCTTCCAGATCCTCATTGCAGTAAGCAATCTCCTGATCAATGGTCTGGAAGAGGCGTTCCACCTTGCCACAAGTCGTGGGGCTATGGACGCTTGCACGGATATGCTTAATGCCTCTGCGCTTGCACCAGCGGTCAAACTTACTGTGCTTGCTTTTCAATCCGTATGCAGAGCCGTTGTCTGAAAGAATCTCGCGAGGCTTGCCATACTTCTGGATGAGCTCATCCAGAATGTGCGTTACGACTGCAGTCGTAACATGCTTCAGCTTGACTAAGGCGATGCTGTAGCGCGAGCAATCGTCTACGACTGAAAGCACCCAATGCCCTGCAGCATCCTGCTCATCACTGTGATCAATCTGCCAAAGGCTGTTGGGGTGCTCACGCTGCCAGCGCACCCAGCGTATGCGCTTGCCTTTCATCTTAACAGGCTTGCTCAGCTGTTCTTTTCTTAAAATGCGCTTGATGGTGCTAGGGGAAACAGGGCATGCGGGAATAATTGCATGTATCTTCCGAGGCCCCCATCCTGTTGCCTCTCGCAAGGATCTGATCTGCTGCACAAGCAGAGGAGTGACTCTTGTATGTACGGTCTGCGGTCGACGAGAATCATCAAGAAGATTCCAGTCTTCCTTGTTCAAGCGTTGCTGCCAACGCTGCAACGTTCGTGTGCTGACAAGATATCCGTATTGTCCTGCAAGCAGAACCTTGCATTTAGCATAAGAAAATCCCTTCTGTTTGAGTTTTAAAAATTCCCTGCGTATTTCTCCCTTATCCATGCGATCACCTCGCATGAAAAGAGATTTACTGCCTCAATAAGACTACGACATATGTCGTGGTCCTACACACCTAAAAATTCAGCGGAATATTTATTAAGACTTCTTCTTGGTTAAAAGACCATGGCAAAAGATTACGTTGCTGACTTCAGCCTGGAATTTGAAGGAGTGGTAAGCCTGGATGAACTCTACAAGTATACTCAGCGCGTCCTTCACCAACGAAGATATGATACCAAGGAGCCAGGATACCGGGAAGTGCAGCAAGGCAAGAAGCGGACGATGTTCTGGTTTTGCGAAGCGGAACGGAATATAAATGATTACATCAAAGACCGTATCGATATTTTCTTCACTGTCAGAGATGCGGAAGCAGTGAAAGCCAAGAAGAAAAATACTCTCCAGGGCGCGCTCAGCATCAAAGTGAAAGGATTTATTGAGAAAGACTATGAAAAACGATGGAACTGGAATCCTGTAATCTTTTTCCTACGGGAAATCAAGGACAAGTTTGGGGGAAGCCAGATGAGCAAGGCTGAAGCGGTGCTGAAGGAAGATGCGCGATGGCTGGTCAATGAGCTGAAAGCCTATCTGAATGTGCAATTGCGGTAGCTCTTGTGTTTTCTTTTTTTGTTATTATTTAAAAATAATAATATAATTTGATCATCCTGCTTTGCACATAAATTAAATTTCTTCATACATAACATTTATATACTACTATGTAATGACAATAACTTATGGTAAAAGGAAATATATTTTGTGGAATAGCATTTAATTATCACGATTCTTCAGTTTCATTTGCAGAAAATGGTAATATATCTCTTGTGTTAGAGGCCGAAAGAGTATTCAGGAAGAAAAAAATGAGATGTTCTAGTGATGAAATGGAAAAATTAGTCAATATAGGTTTGAATGAGATCGGGAAAGATATAGATGATATATCTTATTGGGCTCTGGCTACCTTGGAGAATCCATGGTTATCTGCTGAAGAAAAAAGACCTAATCCTCCTTTTTGGAAAGATGTAAACCTCATGGGTGGCAAAAGAAGATCACTTATTGTAAATCATCATTTAAGTCACGCAGCTTCATTCCTATTCTCTCCGTTTCAAAGAGCAAAAATTATAACTTGTGATGGAGGAGGTGATTATGGAGAAAGAGTAGCTATTTATAGGGGGGAAGGAAACAACATAACTAAAGAAGAGATGGATGTAAGAAATTTTGTAACAGCTAAACCATATGACCTATGTTCAACTTACCTTTATAATTCTCCAATGTGCGAGGGAAAATTAATGGCTTTAGCTGCTT
>CAYIRJ010000010.1:0-31494 GCA_964365915.1 Candidatus Woesearchaeota archaeon | reverse complement strand
GCCGAATTCGCAACCACTTCTCTGTCACCAGATCATGATCTCCTTGATTTTCATATTCTCTTCGAATGTCTGCTTTAATCTCATCAGCAACAGGATTAAGATGACCATCAACACTTGAATACAGTAAGAAATAATAATAAAAATTACCCGGCATGAAAAGTTGGGCATTAGTTCTCGATTCCTAGAATGCAAGTAAGCCCGGATCGTTCTCTCTTAAAGGTCTTTCTAATTTGGCAATTAATGTTTTAGACTGAGGGGGAGGACCACGAGCGATGGCAGATATATTTTTTAACAATCCATTCACTAAATATTTTTCAATTAAGGGAAACATTCTCTTGAAACCCCACCCATACTTTTAAAACCTTGTGAACAATCCAACCCCATATGATCACCCTCTTACTCCTTACGACACTTATTGTTGCCTTGTTGTTACTCCTCTACTACTATTACCGCTGTAAAGCATTTCGAGAGCAGCTACAGAAACAGCAATTCAACAATCAAAGCATCGCAGTGAAGCATGGAAAGCACTGGGAACAGTTTGCACCTTTTATGAAAGACTTCCCCGGGAATAAGGAAAACTTTCGCTTTATTGGCATGCCGATTGATGGGATTATTTTTGATGAGGATGAGATTAAGTTCGTTGAGATTAAGACCGGTAATGGAAAACTGAGCGAGAAGCAGCAACGCGTCAAGCACCTTGTAGAACAGAAACGTGTATGCTGGAAGGAATTGAAATTTTGATGTTCCCAAACCTTAAAAAAGCACAATTTTCTTCTGAGTCTTATGGTCCTTGACAAACTTGGCAGCAGCCTCAAGCAGACGCTGAAGAAGATAGCGCAAGCAGTATTTGTTAATGAAAAACTTGTCGACGAGCTTGTTCGAGATATTCAACGTGCGTTGTTGCAGGCTGATGTCAATGTGCAGCTGGTTTTTCAATTAAGCCAGAGCATTAAGAAGCGGGCGTTGGCAGAGAAGACCCCTGAATCCATCACTAAGCGTGAACATTTGATTAAAATTGTGTATGAAGAACTTGTGAAATTTTTAGGTAAGGAGAAAAAGGAAATTCAGATCAATAAAAAGCCTTTCAAAGTTATGTTGGTTGGGCTTTTTGGCGCAGGTAAGAGTACCAGTGCTGGGAAATTGGCATTATATTATGCAAGACGCGGACATAAGGTCGCATTAGTTGGCTTAGATGTGCACCGCCCTGCTGCGATGAACCAATTGGAGCAAGTTGGGAAAAAAGTGGGGGTTCCTGTTTTTATTGATAAGCAAGAAAAGGATCCCTTAAAAATTTATAAGGGATTTGTTAAAGACCTAGAAAAGTTTGATTTAGTTTTTTTTGATACTGCGGGAAGAGATGCATTAAGCGCAGACCTCATCAAGGAAATTGAAGCCATCAATGCTGCCATCGAACCACAGGAACGACTTCTTGTGATCAGTGCGGATATTGGTCAGGCAGCGCAGAAGCAAGCTGAACAATTTCATAAAAGCTGCAATATTACCGGACTGATTGTCACGAAACTTGACGGTACGGGCAAGGGGGGAGGAGCATTAAGCGCCTGCCATGCCTCAGGAGCCCCGATTAAGTTTATAGGAATCGGGGAGAAAATGGAGGATCTTGAAGTCTTCAATCCAGAAGGATTTGTATCCCGTCTCTTAGGGATGGGGGATTTAGAATCGTTGCTAGAAAAAGCGAAGGAAGCACTGGATGAAAAAAAGGCTGAAGACATGGGTAAGAAAATGCTGCAGGGCGAGTTTAACCTTGTGGATTTGTATGAACAAATTCAAGCGATGAATAAAATGGGGCCGTTGAATAAATTATTAGATTTAATTCCTGGTATGGGTGGCATGAATATTCCGAAAGATGCATTGCAAGTGCAGGAAGAAAAACTGAAGATTTGGAAGATTGCTATGAACTCGATGACAAAGGAAGAATTGGAAGATCCTGATAGCATTACCCCGCAGAGAATAGAGCGTATCAGCAAAGGCTCGGGTAGAAGTGTTAGCGAAGTGCGCGAATTATTGAAGCAATATAAGCAGAGTAAGAAAATGATGAAGTTATTGAAAGGGGAGCAGCAGCCAGACATGCAGAAACTCATGAAAAAAATGGGTAAGTTTAAAAAATAATCTTGAAACGAAGCTATTAAGGTGAAAAGAATTGTACGCGTTATGCGAAGTGTGTGGGAAGGAGGTGCATCTTCCCTATGATCAGCAATGCATAGGGGAATATTATTGCGAACAATGCCGAAGCGAATGATCTCCCAAGGTGCAGAAGCGAAACTTTTTGTGGATGGATCTCTTTTAATCAAGGAAAGAGTCCCTAAACTTTATCGCATCCCTGTCATTGATCAACGGCTTCGGCTTTTGAGAACCCGCCAAGAATCAAGAATTATGAGAAAGGTGAATTTTGCTCCCCGGATTCACGATGTGGATGAAAAGAACATGTGCATTGCCATGGATTACCTTGATGAAAAACCGTTAAAGTTCTTTCTTGATGCAATGACGCATGCAGAACGCAAGAAGACTTGCCTAGAAATGGGAAGGCACATTGCAGAACTTCATGCTCGGGATATTATTCATGGTGATCTTACTACCAGTAACATGATTCTCAAGGAAGGAAAATTATATTTTATTGATTTTGGATTAAGTTTCATCTCATTAAAGCCAGAGGATAAGGCAGTGGATCTTCATGTCTTACATCAGGCATTAGAAGGGAGACATGCTCGCATTGCGGAAGATTGCTTCGGCTGGATTATGGAAGGTTATCAATCGTATCCTGGAGCTGCCCTTGTTATTGAACGTCTTGCACATGTGGAGAAGCGCGGGCGCTACAAACGGAAAACGAAAAAACAACAATAATCTTTTAAACTTCTTTCTTTGCTGGCTTTCGATAGCCCGGTCGTCTAGTGGCCAAGGATAGAGACTTTGTGAGCTAGAACCCTTTGGAGGCTTTGACGGAGGAGATTGCTTGGAAAATCAATTCCCGAATTCAAATCCTCCCCGGGCTATTTCACAATTCTTAAATAATTCAACCTCTTCTCTTTTCTGGGAGGTTTCATCATGGAAGAACAAGCTCTTGGAGAAGTCTTTGATTATTATAGTAAAGTGGGGGTTATTGCCTTGACACTACATTTTCCCCTCAGCGTAGGAGATAGGATTCGCATTGTGGGAAAGCAGGGTACCTTTGAACAGACTGTGGATAGCATGCAAATGGAACACAAGGCAGTTACGAAAGCGAAAATAGGAGACGATGTGGGTATTAAAGTACTGCAGCCTTGTAAGAAAGGCGATGCTGTCTTCAGACTTGAAGAATAAAGAATAAAAAGACTTATAAATTCACCTCTGGAACCGTACTCATTTCCCATGGCACGACTCTACTCGAAGAAAAAAGGAAAAGCAGGCAGCAAAAAGCCGTTGCGTAGAACTAAGCCTAGCTGGGTGCGCTATGAAGGAAAAGAAGTAGAACAGTTAGTGATGAAGCTGGCCAAGCAAGGCATGGCTCCTGCGTTGATTGGACTCACGCTACGCGACACGTATGGCATTCCTGATGTGCGGACCTTGACGCATAAAACCATTTCCCAGATTCTTGAGGAGCATCACCTTACTTCCCAGCTTCCTTATGATTTGCGTGCGCTGGTAAAACGCGACGTTGCGTTAATGAAGCACCTTGAAGTGTATCCCAAAGATGAAACGGCACACCGCGGATTGCTTCTTAATGGAAGCAAGATCCGCAGGTTGGTTACGTATTACAAAGAGCAGGGCCTTCTTGCTTCTGACTGGGCTTACCAGCGTGACAAGGCAAAACTTCTTTTAGAGTAATCCTATTCCTCGGGGACCATCGCCTTGCGCGATATTGAGTGAGCATGAGCACACATTTTGAAGACCGTATTAAAGAAGCTGTAGCTTTTTTCAGACAGGCTAGGCCTTTTGTGGTGCGGATTGTTGGGAATCAAGATGCTGATGGGATTGCTGCAGTTGCAGTGCTTGCCCAAGCATTGACGCGTGAACGCATTAAGTTTGTAGCTTCCATTGTCCGGCAGTTGACTCCTGCGTTCATTGCAGAACTGGAAAAGGAGCATTATGATACTTATTTCTTTGCTGATCTGGGAGGACCGCACATCAGCTTGCTTGAGCAGCTGAAAGGAAAGCATGTCTTTGTGTTTGACCATCATCTTCCTGAAAAAGACTCTCCCACAATCTGGCATTTGAATCCCCAGCTGCACGGCATTGATGGCACGCGCGATATTTCTGCTGCTGGGGTTGCTTATCTTTTCTCCCGCTGTTTGCATGAGGACAATAAAAGCGAGGCATATCTTGCCTTGGTCGGAGCGTTGGGTGATGGGCAAGAGGACAACGGATTTTCTGGATACAACCAGGATTTTTTAGATACTGCAGTGACTACTGGACATGTTCTGCAACATCATGACCTTCGCATCTTTGGCATGCAAACGAAGCCTTTACACAAAGCATTGGAATATAGTACCAGCCCCTACATTCCTGCAGTCACCGGCAATGAAAAGCAAGCAGTTCATTTTTTGGAAGTGCTTGGCATTCAGCCGTATGCACAGGGAAAGTGGAAATATTTGCGCAATCTTACGGAGCAGGAAGTCAAGAAGCTCATTGTCGCCATTACCACCCAACGCATTGGTAGTGATGCGAATGACGAGATTTATGGTCCTGTTTATTTGCTGGCATCTGAGCCTGAAGAAAGCCTGCTGCGGGATCTGCGCGAGTATAGTGTTGTGCTCAACTGTTGCGCCCGCATGAACCGCGGAGGATTGGGTATGGGTGTTTGCTTTCGCAGCATGAACTCTCAGGAGAAAGCACTGGAACTGCATACCCATTACCGCAAAGATATTATTGACTGCTTGCACTGGTTTTACCATCATAAAGGAAAGGAAGGATATGTGGAAGAGGGAAGAGGTTATGTTCTGATTAATGCAGAAGAATCTGTCAAGGATTTTTTACTTGGGACGCTTTGCTCCTTAATTAGCAGAAGTAATATCTACCCTGATGGAACGGTTATTCTTGGCATGGCGCATGGATTAGATGATTCTACAAAGATCAGCGCGCGTATTGCTGGTGTGAATACTCGTGATCTTCATGTGGGAAAAATCTTAGAACAGATCATGCAGAAATTTGGCGGGCATGCGGGGGGGCATAGCTTTGCTGCAGGAGCTACGATTGGTCAAGATCAAGAACCTTCGTTCATTGCGTATGCAAAGGAGATTCTGCAACAACAATTATTGCTTAGCGAATCTGCTGGGAACAAGATAGTCTTGTAACTTCTGTTCCTTTCTACAAAGACAATCGTATAATGTTGGATGCGTGTTTATGAAAGGGATTAACTTGGCTTCTGTAAAGCCTAAACTTAATTCCAATTCCCCCCTTTTATTCCATCCTTCTCGTCCCGTATATTTTATAATTACTGTTTCCTCTTCAATTTTTAGATAACCGTCAAAAACAAAATCATCGAAGTGGATTTTTTTTATTTCTTCAATAGCTTTAATTAACTGAAGCTCACCCTTTCCGTTACTGTTTTGATGTCCAACTGCTAATTTTCCTTGGGTGATCCATGCTTGAAGAATGGAATCGTAATCTTCTGACATTTTTCTTATTTCTTGGTTACAAGTGCAACGAAAGGTTTATTAAGTCTTTCGGAAAATAACTGGTTCCATGGCTAAGCACCGCATCGAGAATGCCACAAAGAAAACCGATATCAAACTCAAGAAGAAACGATGGGTTACTCTTATTGCGCCGAAGGATTTCCATGAAGTTGAACTGGGAGAAGCTCTTTGCGAAAAGCCTGAACAGGTAGTAGGCAGAACGGTTCTTGTCAGCCTTTCCAGCTTGACTAATGATCCTAAAAAACAGAATGTGCAGGTGAGACTGCGCGTCACTTCTGTACAGAATGATAAGGCCTTTACTGAACTTACTGGCTATGAGTTGAGCGGGGCATATGTCAAGAAAGTCATCAAAAGAGTGGGAGGAAAAATTGAGGATTCCTTTACTGTGATTACTAAGGATAATATTGCTTACTGTATCAAGCCCTTATTGATGACTCGGCATAAAACCTACAAATCCACGCTGAATGACATCCGGTTGAAAATACGGGAACATCTCACTGCTGATTTCAAGGCGATGGACAGTCCTGCTGCTCTTGCAGCAGTACTCCAGAACAAGCTTCAGAAGGATATGCGCGATGTGGTCAAAAAAATTTATCCTCTCAGCTTGTCAGAAATCAGGAAGCTAGAACGCCAGTAATGCGACGATGGGTTTATTTGATTGGTTGGGCAAACTGCGAAGATTAAGTGACGATGAACGCTTTTGTTTGGAATTCTTCCAGCATGATGAAGATTATGATTTGATTCGGCAGTATGTGAAGCAAAATAGAATCTACTTTGAGAGTGTCAAGGCAGGATTCAGTTTTTTTGAGGAGAATGATTACCTTTCTACGCGCACGGGGGAACCTGCGCTGCAACCACTTGTGGATCGCATGAATATTGCATTGCGGCAGCAATTTGAGCATGAATGGTTCCATCGTTTCAAGGACTATGCATATGAAACTTTGCCCCGGTTACTTGCTCGGAATATTGTAGGATTAGATGATGTGAAGAAAACCTTGGCACTGCAGCTTTTCTCCAAGGAATTGCTGCACATCTTGCTGGTCAATGACGAAGGACTGGATGCTCATTATTTTTTTGAGGGTATGGAGGCGCTTGCTGAAAAAGTCAATTGCAGTATCGGGATGGAATTAACAGATACCAATACCTTTGCGCTTTATGATGAAGGAATTGTGATGATTGAGGGATTTGAAGGGGTCAAACGTCCCATCAAGCAGACTTTGCTGCCGGTGATGGACCACGGAATTGTTGATGAGGAAGCAGGGGCAAAAGCTGCGCGCGTCCGAATCCTTGCTGCTGCTCAGCCGATGGGAAGGAGGTTTTCTCGAACGTACGAAAATTTGAAACGCCAGGTTCCTGTGGATCCTGCATTACTCCATAGGTTTGATCTTTTGTTTATCAACAGATTAAGCGATGTTGCCACGCGTGGAGCCAAACTCGTTGTAGGGTTTGACCATTTGAAGCTGGCGGATAGGGAATTCCTGAGGGCTTATGTTAAGCATGCCTTTCATTTAGACGTGCTGATGCCTCCCGAATATGAAGAGCACCTTGCGGATTTTCTGCAGTATCTTCAATCCAAGTATACGCGAGGCCCGAAAGAAGTGAATGAGCGTATGATTGATGGCATTAAGAAGCTTGCCAAAGCCTCTGCAAGAATGGAATTACGCACTCTTGTTGAACGCAGAGATCTTTTGCGGGCTGAAGAACTTGTAGAATCGAGCTTACGCATTTAAAATACTCATGATTGTATCCTTCAATTGGCCTTCACATTGTTGGATGTCAAGAGTCATGGTGTTGACCCAGTTCTTGTTGAAATAATTCTTTTCATATCTGCAGATCATTGACTTTCCTGTGACTGCTTTTCGGATGTCTTCTTTTTCTTGGGGGGAAACCTGCACGATCTTCTTTGTTAATTTACAGTTTCTTGATGTAAGCTCCATGAATGTTCCTTGCTCGTTTTGCGCAAAAAATGCAGGCTCGCATGCATCTGCCTTTTGCAGGAAACAGGCTTTGTCTGCACATTTCTCCAACAATAGTTTAGGAATTATTTGTGGCTTGAAGATATATAATGCTCCTGCTCCGATCGCGATGCAGAGCACGACTATTATCAGCAGGGCAGGAATGTGCTTCTTTTTCCTCATATAATACTCAGCAATGTAGTCGGGATATCCCTGCTTCTTGAAGTCTTCCCGGATAGCCTCGATGTCTTTTCCTTGCTTTCGAGCATTCTTGACAAATTCCTTGATTGCTTTATCTTCTTCGAGCATGTTCCTGTTTTTTGATTACCTTATTCTTGAATTTCTCTATCAGGATCATCAGATAGATTCCTGCAAGGAGCAAAATAATTAATATCACATATCCTAAACTTTCTATAGGGAATGGAACTTTCAACTCTTCTTGCACCTCTTTATTTTCCTCCTTTACCGCATATCCTGCAATCGTGTTTTCCTTTCCTAGCAAAGGATACTGATGCGCTGCCAAGGAAGCTGCTATGAGAATCACTAGCGTGTATGCTAGGATTGTTTTTTCATCTTTCATTTTTCACCTCTTTTCTTTTCCACCTTCTCAATCACGATGCGCACGATATCGGCATCTTTGATATTGAGCAACTGCACGATTTCTTTCGGAAGGTTTACAGCTAAAGAAGATCCGTTTTTCCTTACGCTGCGTACGAACTGCTCTTTCATACCATTATCATATTTTATTCATTTAAATATCTTTTGATAATATTTAAATTATTATAATAAGATTAAATATTATTTTAAAAGGAATGAAGGAAAAACTGACGATATCAACAATTAACGTTAAAGAAAAGAATGATTATAGCCTATGGCTCATGGACAACAAACCGACCTTCTTGTTCGTAAAGTATAGTTCCGTAAAATTTTTCACTAGGGTTATACAACTCTGATTGATAAGCTTGGTTCAAAATATCCCCTAGCTCGTGAGCAATAGCAATAGGCTCTCGAGTATGACTTTCTCCTTTGAGAACATAAGGCGTATTTTCTCTCAATGCTTTTTGAAGAAGCTCTCGGAGAATGCGAGGAGAAAGGAGAGTATTCTCTGATAAAACAATTTTTGACCTGCCGGAAGGAGAAGTTATTCTATCCGGGCCCGGAGGAGTTCGCGCATCAAGGACCCTTAACTCCAAATCAGAAGGAACTTGTGCTGTTTCTTTCAGTAAGGGCAATAAAGAGCGAATTGTTTCTACAGGTTGTTTACAATTAAATAATGCATAAGCTTCGTTGTTTGCCATATTTCTTATAAGCAGGCGAAACATATAAAGGTTTCTAATTTAACCCCTAATGAGTGACTAATTTATTTAAAAGTTGGATTCTCTGGCGAATTTAAATACCATTGCTACTCTGGGATTTTATGGTTACTACCATTCAAATAAGTCAAGAAATGAAAGAAAAGATAGCGAGTTTTGGATCTAAAAATGAGACCTATGAACAAATATTAGAACGAGTGTATAATCTTGCTGTCAAAACTCAGTTGCGCGAATTCTTAATGTCCAAAGAAGATACCGTTTCCCTTGAAGAGGCCAGAAAAGAGGTTGAGAAAAAGTGGCCAAGGTCGAAATAGTTCATTCCTTACTTGATGAAATGCAGAAAAAATTCAAAGGAGAAGCTCATAATATCATTGATTTATTAGAAACCTTAGAACAAAATCCGCATAAAAGGAACGTCGTCGGAAATGTTGCTGGGATTGTTATTAAGGAGTTAAAATATAAAGGATTCAGATTTTATTTTATTCTTGAAGGAGAAAGACTTAAAGTATTTTCCAGCGAACTACTCACTGACCTTCTCATAAAGTTCGTAAGAATGTCTGATAAAAAGAATCAACAAAAAGTCATTGAAGAAATCAAACATATACTCAGAGTAATGGATGGAGATTTTTAAAATATAAGCCACCGGAGGGATTTGAACCCCCGACCTCAAGTTCTTTTGATCATTACAAAACTCGTGCTCTACCGGACTAAGCTACGGTGGCGATATTGCGGACTTGGTGAATAGATGCTATATAAATTATTCTAGAAGCAAAAGTGCGGCCATCACCAACATTCCTAGAATTAAGGCAATCAGTTGCTTTATTGACTGTCGCAACAATTGTTTTTCTTTATGCAATTCAGGAATCAAATCAGAATTCGCAATATAGATGAATGCACCAATGGCAAACGCTGAAAGGTTGAATGCAATATTCTCTACATAGTTCTGTAACACCCAGGCGACGATTGCGCCCATTATTGCAGTCACTGCTGACAAGAAATTCAACCATAATGCCTTAGATATCTTTAAGCCGCCGTGAATGAGTACTGCGAAGTCTCCTATCTCTTGCGGAATTTCATGTAACACGACTGCTAATGTTGTGCTTATTCCTAGTGGAATGCTTACTAAATAGGATCCTGCAATGATTAACCCGTCCATGAAATTGTGTGTCGCATCACCAATGAGGTTCATATATACGAAAGACCTATGGCCGTGCTGTTTGATTTCCTTCACATGTGCATGATGGGTATGGCGCCATGCAATAAATTTCTCAATGGCGAAAAATACCACAATTCCTGTCAATATGTACAAGGCAATCCTGGAAATAGGACCTTGCTCTAATGCTTCTGGAAGCAAGTGCAAAAATGCATCTCCCAGCAATGCTCCTGCAGCAAAGGAAACAAGGTATAAGATTAATTTTTGCAGCAACTGTTGCCTCAATGTTAATGTCAGGATTCCTACAAAGGAAATACAACTCACTATGATGACAGAGATAAGAATATAGGACAACACCATTATTCATTTCCTTCTTTTTTGATTTATAAGATTTGTTGTTTCTTCTTGTTGTTAAAATTAAATCAACGTAATGTTAATATACTATTGAAAGGAAACTTTCCTGAAAAGGGCGGGTAGTTTAGCGGCTCAGCTTTTCAAAGAAAACCTGGGAAAAGTTCCGCAGATAACGACTCGTTGACGTCCTTATAATAAGGGTAAAATCGAGTAGGTCGGAGGTTCGAATCCTCCCCCGCCCATCCAAATATTAATAAAAGGATGTTGCGAGAATAGAGTATGCGCAAAATCATCATTTTTGTTTTCCTTTTTTTCCTCCCTTTAGTTTTAGCAAAGCCTGTCCTGAATGACTGGGTTGTTGATGAGGCAGCAGTCTTAAGCGCTGCAACTGAAACTACTTTACGCGCTTTATTTCAGGAAGTAGAGAAGAACACGACTGCGCAAATGGCAGTTGTTACTGTGCAAAATTTAGAAGGCGAGCCTATTGAGGAATATGCCTTGAGTTTAGCACATAACCGCCTTGGTAATAGAGAAAAAGACAATGGATTGCTGCTTATTATTGCATTGGAAGAACGAGAATACCGCATTGAGGTAGGCTATGGATTGGAAGGGGTGTTGAATGATGCGAAGGTGGGGAGAATTGCACGAGAACATTTGGTGCCTTATTTACAGACGGAAAATTACGATGAAGGAGTGTTAAAAACTTCCTTTGTTTTAGCAGATGTTATTTTAGGACAGTCGGACATTGCTGAACAACAGGATAATAAAGTGATTGTGCTTTGGATTATTCTGATTATCTTTTTGGTTATCATCATTGTAGCACTCCTTTCTGCAGGTAGACAACAAGGAAGATCGGGAAGTGGGCGACGCACCGGGTGGATTGGAGGATTCGGAGGATTGGGAGGAAGATCAGGAGGCGGAGGAGGTTTTGGGGGACAAGGTGGTTTTGGAGGTGGCGGAAGTCAAGGGCGTTATTGAATACACATACTAATGCAAATATTTAAAAAGTAACTTCTTCTTTTTTCATCGTGGCAAAATCAAACAAGGCTTTGTGGATTATCTTAGGCATTCTTGCTCTTCTTATTCTCTGGTTCATCGGCAGCTACAATGGATTGGTAACTGCACAAGAAACTGTAGACCAAACCTGGGCGGATGTTGAAACGACTTATCAGCGCAGACTTGATTTGATCCCGAACTTAGTGGCTACCGTGCAGGGAGCTGTTGCATTCGAACAAGAAACGCAAACACAGATTGCGGCCTTACGCACTGGAGCTGAACAGGCACGAACACAATTCAATGCAGCAAATACGCAAGAAGAGCAGATTGCTGCTGCTCGGAAAGCAGACCAATTGCTTACCCAATATCGCGCATTAAATATCAATGTCGAGAATTATCCCCAACTGCGATCCAATGAAAATTTCTTGAGCTTGCAAGATGAATTAGCTGGAACTGAAAACAGAGTTGCGGTTGCACGCCAGCGCTATAATGAAGCAGTCAGAACATATAACGTAAAGACCAAACGATTCCCGTCGAATGTTGTTGCAGGCATGTTTGGATTTGCAGAAGCACCGTTCTTTGAAGCAGAGAGCGAAGCGGAAGAAGCACCACAAGTGCAATTTTAAGGTTTTTCTATCAGATAGATGTTATTCCTATCCCATAACTTACTTTTTCTTTGCACATGGAATCCTGTTTTTTTCAATAGCTTTTTTAGTTCGAAAGGAGTAAAGAAATAATAGTAGCGCTGCGGTTCGCCTTGAGGCAATTTCCAACCAATGCATTGTTCTTTTTTGCTCCACATAAACCCTTTTTGCCATTTATTCCATACACTGATAATTCCTTGTCCTTTGGACTTCAGTACTCTATACATTTCTTCGATTGCATGTTTTCGTTCTTCCGCTGATTGCGCATGATGCAACACTGCTAAGGAAAGCGCATAATCAAACGTTTCCTTAGGCCACGGCAGTTTGTCCATTTTACCTTGCTTGAATATTACTTTCATTTCCTGCTTCCTGCAAAACTTGCGGGCAAACTTTATCATTTCCGTTGAAGCATCCATTCCGTAACACTCAAATCCTGCGTGAGCAAATCCTGTGAGGTGTCTGCCATTTCCACATCCAATATCGATAATTTTTCCTGCAGGCCAGATCTTTTGCTGTTTTTCTAATAGTGGTTGCAAGCTTTTACTTGTTCCTCTTCGTACTTTGTCCCAGTGCGGAGCAATCTCATCCCAAACCTTTTGCTGATCCTGCATTTTAAAGAAGAAAACAACAATGCTTTTTAAACTTCCTTTTGTCCTTGCTTTTTATGCATCAAGTTATTCTCCAAAGAAAACCTATTCGAACCATTAGCGGAGTGACCCCCTTGACTGTTGTAGTTCAACCCTTAAGCTGCAGATGGCGTTGTACCTACTGCCCGACGTTTAAAGATGCCCCTAAGAGCTATACTCCCTTGAGCCCTGCAATCATGCGTGCAGCTCCGTTAAAATATGATCCTTTTGCCCAAGTGCAAGCACGTTTGGAACAATTGCAGCAGATGCAACATCCGACGAATAAAATCGAGTTGATTCTTATTGGGGGAACTTTTTTGGATCCTGGAAGCTGCGCTGTGGAATACCAGCATTCGTTCATCAAATCCTGCTATGATTCTTTGAATGGAAAAATATCTTCAACATTGGCAGAAGCACAGACCCTGAATGAAACTGCAGAGCATCGCTGCGTGGCATTATGCATTGAAACACGACCTGATGTTTGCGAAAAGGAACACATTGATCGGATGCTTGCATTTGGAACGACGCGCTGCGAGCTAGGAGTGCAAGCGATTGATAATGAACTTTATAGAATAACAAAACGAGGACATGGCGTTCAGCACGTGCAGGATGCAACTGCGCGACTGAAAAATAATTCCTTTAAAGTAGGATACCATTGGATGCCCGGACTGCCCGGAAGTGATCTGGACAAGGATATTGCAATGTACAAAGAATTATTTGACAATCCTGCGTATCGACCTGATCATGTAAAGATTTATCCTACGCAAGTCATGGAAGGAACGATTTTGGGAGAAGAGGCGAAGAAGACAGGGTGGCAAACGTATAATGATCAGGAATTGCTAAAAGTCTTGAAGGCGTTGAAGAAAGCGACTCCGCGTTATTGCAGGATCATGCGCATTATGCGCGCAGTGCCATCACAATATATTCTTTCAGGAACGAAGCACAGTGATTTTAGAAAATTAGCAGCTATGGCCTTGCAGAAAGAGGGAAATTCCTGTCAATGCATCCGTTGCAGAGAAGTAGGGTTTGTCCAACGAAATGGAAAGACGGTTGATAAAAAAATTAGATTGTCCACTACTTCTTATGAGGCGAGTGGTGGAAAAGAAATATTTTTAGAATATGTTAACAAAGACGATGTTTTATTTGCATTAGCGCGATTCAGAATTCCTTCAGCATCACATCGGAAAGAGATCACTCCAAAAACCTTACTTATCCGAGAATTGCATGTGTATGGTCCGGAGGTGATTGTTGCTGCGCATGCGGATCAAGCAATCCAGCATACAGGGTTGGGAAAACAGCTGATGCAGGAAGCAGAAGTTGTTGCTGATGCAGAGGGATGTAATAACATTGTGGTAATCTCAGGCGTAGGTGTCAGAGACTATTATCGCAAGCTGCAATTTGCTTTAGAAGGACCTTACATGACTAAACTTCTTTAAGTGCCGAAAAGGTTAAAACTGCCAAGATTCTCTTGAAAGCTGAGTTTTTATGCGGGAAAAAAGAGGACAGGTAACGGTTTTTGTTGTGGTGGGGATTCTTTTGGTGGCAGGAGTACTTTTAGTGCTGTATTTGCGGAGCTCGGAAACGCTCAAAACCGAGATTAGCAAGGCAATCAGCGTTCCTCCCCAAGTGCAGGAAGTTTCTTCGTTTTTGGAAGGATGTCTGGAGCAGGTTGCTGAGGAGGGCATCCAGTTATTAGGTATGCAGGGAGGATATACTGCACTTGCCACTGATCCTGCTTCGCTGCAATCACTCGCTGTGGTTCCGGGAGGAGGCAGGGTTGCTTACTGGTATTATGAAGATCCGCCAGGGGTTGCTGTTCATAACATGCCTTCCCTCACTGCAATGGAACAGGCATTAGAGCAGTACATTGATACTCACTTTTCTGCATGCGCTGATTTCAGAAGGTTTCAATTAGAAGGCTATGCTTTCTCTGCTGCTTCTGCAGCAAGCACTGTAAATATTGGAGATCGCGCAGTATTGGTGAAGCTGGAGTATCCTTTGCGCATTGATTACAAGGGAGAGCAGTCCATTATACGTCCTCTTGCAGCAACTCTTCCTTCATCACTGGGGCATCTCTATAAGATTGCGCAACATATTACCCATGCGGAGCACAGAGATCTCTTTTTAGAAAACAAAACTCTTGATTTCATGGTGGTGTATGATGAGATTCCGTATGCAGGAGTTGATTTCAACTGCCAGCCAAAGACCTGGGTCAAGGAGCAAGTGAAAAAAGACTTCCAAGCGATCTTAGCGAGAAACATTCCTCACATTAAATTCCAGGGGGGCAGCCATACTTTCACAGACAAGTATTTTGTGCAAGATCAACTTGCATTGCCACAAGATATTGATGTTGATTTCCAGTACTCCCAGGACTGGCCTTTTATTCTTGAGATTATCGGGCACGAAAAGGATGTGGTGCTGCAAGGAGAGCCGTATACGACAGATAATATTTTGACTGGGGTGTTGATGCCTATTTTCTGCTTGAATCACTACCAATTTATTTACACCTTGCAATATCCTGTCTTGATTACATTGCATAAAGGAGATGAGTTGTTCCAGTTTGCTTTGCTCGTGAACATTGACCATAACCAGCCACGGCGCGCTGCAATTTTACCTCCTGCGATTACTTTCGCTGAAGATACAGAGTTATGCAGGAATACCCAAGATCAACTTCAAATTACCACTTCCACTGACGGGGGAATGCCTTTGACAGATGCAACAGTACAATGGGAATGCGTGACCACGCGCTGCACTCTCGGAAAGAGCGATAGCAAAGGAGAATTAACTGCAACAGTGCCTGCATGCGTGCAAGGCATCGTGCGTGCAGAGAAACCTGGATACCAGTTTGCAGAAGAGCGGATTGTGGTGCCGGGAGACAGCAGCTTTTCTCTTGTTCTTGACAAGATCTATTCTGTTCCTTACGAAATTTTTGTTGTGGAAGGAGGGCAGACGCGTACATTGCAGGAAGATGAACAGGCATTTGTGCGCTTTGAACATATCATGAAGCAATTTGGCAGCGGCGCAGTTGCTCCTGGACAACAAGACATGCGGCTGATTGCGGGGAAATACCAGCTTACCAGTTATTTGTTAACGAGCAACACTGCGGGCATCCATGTGCAGGCAAAGAAAATCAAGGTATGCAATGAAGTCCCTCGGTCCGGAATTCTTGGAGTTATTGGATTGCGCGAGAAGAAATGCACTGAAGAGACCATTCCTGCAACTAAGCTAGAGCAGGTCATCAGCGGGGGAAACGCCCGAGGATTTAGTATTGCTGAAGCTGACTTGCAGACAGGAAAGAAACTTCAGATCTTTGTCACTTCCTATGGTTTGCCGAGAACGTATGATGCCTTGACGCAGATTAATGAGAAGATCAAAAAACAAGCAGGCAAGGAACCACGGTGGGCAGAATGAAGCAGATTTCTTTTTTCTTGTTGTTCCTGCTGATTGTGCTGCCTCTTGCGTATGCAGCTGAAAACAATGTTATTGTAGGGAGCATTAACAAAACCAAAACCGAAGATGAACGGCTGACGCATTTTGTTGATAGCACTGATGCAGGAAAGCCTGCTGTGGATAGTGATTTGATTATTGAAGTTACTGGATACCAGCCTGAGCGTATTGATGCCACACTTCTTGAGCATCAGAATGTGTATGTGACTGCATTGCTCTCTGGCATTCCTATTAATCCTACAGTAAGCATTCCTAGAATTCGCGATATTAAGATTAAGAAGACTGATGTGAATACGACGCCTGCAGGAAAGCCTTTGCAGGTACTGGGTACGCAATACTTCAAGCCACAAAACACGCAACTGAGCTTTGACAATCTGGGGTATTTGGTTGTGACGCTTGGGCAAGTGCCTAAAGAAAAGGATGTTCCGGAGAGCGTGAAGATAGGCATTGAAGCGGATATTCATGTGGATCTGTTTGAGGGATCAGGGGGAAGCGTGTTTGAAGATGTGCTGCATGCTGAGCCTTTGGAAACATGGAAGCAAACGCGCTTCAAACATCGCTCCTTTGCAGGATTGCTGCATGCAAAAGAAGTGCAGGATACCTATGCGGTGTTTGACATTTACAATGATGATATGACTATTCTGGCAAAAGATGTCAAGATTACCAAAGGGCAAACTTCTCGGGCATTGAATGATGACAATAGTTTGTTCAGAACCCCTTCTGAAATGATTGTGAACAAATTCCGCATCCAGATTAATGATATCCGCAAGCAGAGCGACAAAGTCTGGGTGATGATTGATAGAGACGGCATCGTGGAGCAGCGCGTGCTGCAGGAAGGGCAGCAACTTTATCCGGGAAGCCAATGGAAGCTTGCGAAAATTGAACGCGGTGAAGAGGTCTTGCAAAGCGGAGAATGTAAATTGGAGAAAGCGTTGAGTGTATCTTCTGAACAACGCTCCTGGCCATCCAATGGACATGTTTTTGCTGGAGGTTCTATTTACTTATTGGTAAAAGGTACTCCTGCTTGTGTGGGAAAGAAGCTTTCTATTGGCCTTGCAGAAATTGTTGCAGGGAAAGAAGAAAACTTTCAATTCATCGAACGAACTTTGAATAAAAGGGAAGAACCTTTTAAAATTAAAGTTGGAACGGATTTCCAAATTCAAGGTAATCGTGTCGCACTTTCTAAGATTCGGGAGAGCATTACTTTTGATACCTCATCTCAGCAATCACAGCAGACGAACCAACAAAAATTTGTGCATCCTATCCGTGTTACGCTTCAAGACTTGCAAGGAAGAACAGCGCAATTTACGCTTGAGGAGGGAATTTCGCAATGCAAACAAGGAGTTGCTGCTACCAGTACCCAGGATGGGACACGTGCAACTGTTGGGGTATTTCCTCCTGCAGCATCGATACAGCCTTCCTCTGACGTGCAAAAAAGCTATGAGGATGCGCTTATTGCCTACAAAAAAGTGATTACTGACTCTCGAGGCATCTCTCTTGGAAATGAGGATTATGCGAAAAAGGCACAGGATGGTATTGTGCGTGTGCAAGAAGCAATGACGCGGCAAGGCATGGTAGGAGGCATTCTTGAACATCAGGAAGAACTTGATAAATTGCTTGCAAGCACCTCTGATCCTTTGCAGCAACAAATCTTAAAATTGAAGAAGGAGGTGTATGCGCGCTTGAGAGAACAATGTGCAAGCTCTTCTCAAGTGCTGGAAGATAATAGCCAATTCATCTCTGTCGTGCCTTACTTCTTTGAACCGCTTAAAGATTCGCAGGCAGTTGCTACTCTGCGTTTAACGAGTTCTCCTCAACTATTACAGGTGAGGGAAGGAAGTACAGTGCCTGATCCTTCTCCTAATCAGGCTTCTTGGACAGTGAAGTCTATTGAAGTTGACAAGGTTGTTTTGGAACGCCTCAATGGTGTGCAGCCAGAACAAAAAAACATTACTGCACGGGAATCGTATTGCACTGAAAAGGACCAGCGACCCCGCGTCTGCCTGGAGCTGAAAAAAATCGATATTGGAAGAGAAGTGTATGTGACTGTTAGTTTAGATCCTGCCCAAGCATTTACAACTTCGCAATTCAACCTTAATTTGCTAATTGAAAAGCGCGCGTTTGATCTGCCTTTATTTTCCGAGAGCCTTGATGAAGAAATCAACAAGACGCAGAAGCTGATTGAAAAACTGCAGGGGATTATCAAGAATGCACGGGTGCTTCATAATTTCTGGTCCAAGTTCTGCTTCATTACCTTTGGAGTGTTGTTTACTACCAGCTTCTTCAACAACGTGATTGGGGGCAGCAGGGAGAACTTGGCACGAGAGAAAGTCAATGCGGTATGGCATGAACGTTATCAAAAAGATGCGACTGCTTCCCAATATGGGGACTTTGACAGGTATGTCTTTGCGCACCAAGAAAAATACGAGCAAGACTTAGCACGTGCAGAAACCATTTTGGATGAAGCAATTGAAGGCGAGTATACATTACCGAAGGAGATTGAGGATCAATTCAAAAAAAATAGCGATGAAGCAAGGGATTATCACTTTTATCAGGAGATGTCGAGGCAAACCAAGACCAGCGAGGCGGGCCTGATTTATGCTTCGAAGAGCGCAGCGCTTCGAAAAGAGGCATTTGATGAGTATACTGCGAAAGTTGTGAAAGAACCTGAATTCTCCAAGATTCCTGAAGATGAACAAAAACTTTTCGAGGATGCATTCGTCAAGAAGAAAGAGTTCTATTACCAGACTGCTGGAAGTAAAATTGAATCTAATGATCCCCAGAGGATAAGTAAATTGTGGAGAATAACTAGGAATGATCCCCTTGTGCTTGTTGAATTCAAAGAAGCAATGTATCACAACCAACGTGGAAAATTTGAAACAGAATTAAAGGATGATCTTGTCCGATTTGCTCCTGGCCTTACTGATGATCAGCGCGAGGATCGTGTGCGCACTTCTGCTTCTCAATACTTTCCTACTGGAAGAACGCAAGGAAAAAAACAGCGCTATATTTTGCCTATTGAAATTAACAAGGAGAATGATGCGTATACGTATACTGAAGCAGGTACTTCGTATACCTTTCAGAAAGAAGGAAACAACATCAAAAAACAAGGAAAACTTGTTGATGCAGATGGAAAAGAAACCAGCATTACTTATGTTCTTGCAGATACTCCGCAGATGATTGAAACGAAGTACCGCAGCGAACACGCTCCTGCTGTTTCCTTGGTACAGGAAGGAAGAAACCAGGGCAAGGTTGAAGTCTTGAGTATTGATTCTCGAACTTACATGGAAGTGAAGTACAATGATGCGGGAATTCCTATTGACTATCGGGTCTTTGAGCGCCTGGAAGATAATGATGCTTTGTCCACGAGTGATGTCTCGCACCTTGGCAATTACCAGGAAGCGTATGCTTATTACAATGAGAAAGGAAAAGAAAATCCCATTTACAAGCAGAAAGCTGCGTGGCTTGATGAGGCAAAGCAATGCATCGGCATTATCAACAAAAATATTGCAGGAAAGAAACTCAAGCCGGGAGAACCGATCAGAAGCACATGCAAAGCAGGAACCTATACTGTGCAACAGGCTGTCAAGCCCTTAGGCAGCAGCTGCACTGATGCTATGGATCCTGACAATTGCAAGCTGCTCTTCAATGCCTGCGATCCTGTGATCTGCCCAAGCAGCAGATGCAACTTGGGAGGAAAGTGGCAGGTGGATAATGTGGTACAGACAGGATTAGTGGGAAGTATTGCTCTGTGCGCACCAAACTGGTTTATCTTCCCGAAGGGAGACATTTACACTCTTCCTGTGTGCCTGACAGGCATTGTTGCTGGCTTGGAAAATGTTCAAAGCATTTTGGAAAGCTACAAGCAATGCCTGATCACTGCGAAAGTTGACGGAAAAAGTTTGGGGCTTTGTGACAGCTTAAGAAACTTTTACTTGTGCGATACACTCTGGAGAGAAGCATCTGCATTGCTCAACATTGAACATGGGCTATTAGGAGTCATAGGGGAGGAGATTCTGGGAGATAAGGAAGGAGGGGAGTATACTAACTTCAAAGCCAACTTTGATAGAAGCATCAAGAGCTTGGATTACTTCACGAAGGATTATGCAAAGCAAGTATTTGCTAGCTATCAAGGGGCGAGCTTTGATGAAATTGGAACTGAAGTGTGTAAGGCAGCAATTTACGGGAAAGCGCCGAACATTGGACAATTCATGGATGAGGTGATGAAACCGGAAAGCCCGCCGCAATATACTGCCTTCTATAACGAAAAATTCTATTCTGATATTAAAGGCTATCGGGAAAACCAATATACTGTGCAGTATCATATTTATGCAGGATCGCGCGCTTCTATTACTTATAGCGTATGGATGCAGGCAGTAGACTTGCAAGAACAGCCGCTTCCGAATCTGCCTTTGCTGATTATCACGCGCGGCAAGACGCTCAATGCGGGACAGTTTGCCACAGAGACCAAGCCATTGACTGCGCCAGAGGGATACAATCAGGTTTGCGTAGAAACGCGGAGCGAACGCTATGGCGTAGATCGGCAATGCGGATTTGGGAAGACTACTACTGACTTTGGCATCAATTACCTAATTGATGAATATGTGACGAGCGAGGCAGGAGTTCATGGCATTACCCGCGCAGAAGACTGCGTGCCGGAAAATAAGATTTTCAATCCCCAGGGCAGGACCTTCACTTCTGCACTGACTTCAGACGGAAAGCAAAGCGTAGCTCCTGCAATTTACTCTACAGGCATTGCTGGATTAGGATCTGGATTAACTAGCACTGGCATCATCCGCAGATGCAGCGCGTACAATCCTGGCATTGGTGGAGGGGAGCGGCAGTGGGCGACGGTAGGAACCTGCGGACGCGATGATAAGGGAAGGGACTTGGGAACGTGCTGGATGTACACAGGAAATCTTATTGATCAAGTGCAATATAAAGACAATGCTGCTGAAATCCAGCAAACTATCGTTGCCCTGCAATCAGGAGACAAAGCGAAACAGCTAGAAGCTTTGGGTGTAGAATTATTGAAGCCTGAAGACATGAAAGCACAACTTACTATTGTTGAATCTTCTTTAGCTACAGTAAATCCTCCTTTGCCTTTAGCGTATGATGCAGCAGAATATGCAAAACGACAAGAGCTGCTGCGACAATCTTTTGCCACTGTGCATGATGCGATGAATAGAGGATATGATCCCGAGCAACTTTTGCGCGCCTCTTATTTGCTGGGATATGCGCATGAACAGCAGGCTACCTTATTGCTTTGGGTGCGCAGGTACCAACTTTCTCCGGAAGAGAGCGGGTGCGTACGATCCCAAGATTTTTCTGATGGAGATTGTTCTACTAGCGGTGATTTTTCACCTTCTGAAATATATTCTGATTTACAGCAACAGATAGTACAAAGCAGAGATAGTATCCAAGCTGCTGAGAAAGATACTTCAGTTTCAACCCAACAACTTGCTTCTCTTGATATATCTACATGCAAAGATTCCACACAAGCTAAAGAAAACATTGCATCTGCGATTTCTGATATCCGTCAATTCAGTTTGGAAGCCCCACGTTTCCAAGATGTACTTAACCAAGCCACCCTTACGATTTCTGAAATTAAAGGACAGCGCACAATTCTGGAGGCATTGAGAACGAACCCAAACCCTCCCGAGGAGATTATTCAGAAAGGAACCTATTCCTTGGTTTTTAAGAAAACTCATCCTGCATCAGGAAGCATCGAAGGAGCGTATCAAACTACTATCCAGTATGGTCAGGAAATGGTTACTGGGTGGTCTCTTGATGGAGTAAACTTCTTCCCATTAAGTACATCGTCGGTACCTCGAGGCTATCCTCGTTCTGGTCAAGATGCGCCTCGCATTGTTGCTGATATCCGTGAAAATCAGGAGAAAATTGTTAATGAATATATAAAGTTCACAATTTATCCCTCAAATCAGAAAGGCAGGAGCGCTCTACTTCTTCTTGAGGAATTTGTACAGCAGCGTTCAGGATATCTTGAATTGAAGAAAATCCCCGCTCTCTTAATTCTTAAGAATTCAACCCCTTATTCGGAGCTTACGAGTCTTTCCCATACACTTGATGCCCAAATTAATCAGCTTCAATCGTTTTTCTCTTCTTCGGAAATTGATCGTCAATTAGCTTTTATTAGTGATGTTTGTAATTTGAATATTCCTGCACAAGAAGAGTTTGATCATTTATTTGCTGTGATTAATCCTTTATTACAGCAATTAGAAAGTTTACGAAAAGATATTCATAGCTATCTTTCATCACTCTAACAACTATGCAATACCAAAAAAATTTCATTAACCTTTTCTTGTACCGCGTAGGATTCTTTATTGCTACCTTTCTTCTTTTAATTTTTCTCCATCAACAATTGGCAGCATACCAACAAGCATATATTGGCTATCTTGTCGAGCTTCAAGCATTGCAGCCTGCAGTGATCGAGAATACTGCAAATATGGAGCAGCTAGAACGTGTCATTGACGCTTTTGGGAGCACTACGAATTATTACCTCACTTTGATTTTTGGTGTTATTCCTTTCTTGATTTTTTGTGCTTACCTTCTTTTTGAGAGTTTCTTCTGGAAGACATTTTTATCTTTCCCTTTCAAGCGCTTCTTCTGGAGATTTGCAGGCATGAGTGCTGTAGGAATGTTATTCATTGTGGGATTATTCTGGCTTTTCTGGAATATTTTTGTCTTTGAGAATTATACTTTTGATCCGCGCCTCCTCTGGATTCCTGTGATCCTTGGAGTCTTGCATTATTTCTTTTTGCTTGCTTATTGTACTCTTGCTTGGGAATGGAAAATATTACCTTCAGCACTTTGGAGAGGCATTCGTAAAGGGTATGTAGGATTTCCCTTTTCCCTTGCAGTGTATGTGCCATTCCTGATTTCTTGGTACAGCTTCTTTGTGGTATATACACACTATGAGCAGCATCTTGTGCGCGCTTCTACGTATGTTTCCAGTGTTGTTTTTTTGCTAAGCATTGCAGCGGGAATCTTCTTTACAAGATTATTTTTCCAGCATTTCTTTCTGCGTTACTTTTCCATCAAGAAATAAATCAAGAAGGAACCGATTAATGCAACGAATCCCATCACTAAAGGAAATAACGAATCCTGCGCATAGAGCTGGCTCAGTGTGGAATAGCCAGTGATGGTCCCTGAGCTTGCAAAAAAGAGCATGGACATCAATAACATGAAATACATGCCGAGGTGTTTGGTTTTCTTGGTCTTTTCAGAACGATCCTCTTTTGTTTCCATAATGCGGAGATTGTCCTGCAAGTAAATGTATGTGGGGTTACTGTCTCTTTTCATGTCACTATCGGAGAGATTGCAGCAGTTGGGATATTTAAACATTATGCTCGGGTGTTTTGACTGCAGAGATGAGACAGAATTAACCTGACAATGATTTTCACTCAGAAGTTTGGATGTAAATTACAGAGTTTTTCCAGCATCTTATTTTATATATTCTTTTATTTTCGTTACTGGCATGGCTGATTTTCCTCCCCGCAAAAGAATTCCGACGTATGCTTCTGACAGGAGGATGTCTGTTGATACTATTTATCGCAAGCTTGTATATTTAGCAGAGCATGGATGGAATCTCCAGACGATTTTCGTTCAGCAAGATGTTACGAAAGGTGGAGTCACCCTTGATTTACCAATCGTCTCTTTGACTACAAAGAAGAAGGGTTTAGCACTCTGGCTTATTTCAGGGATTCATGGCGAGGAGCCTGCGGGTGTCAATGCTCTAGCAAAATCTGTTCGTTTTCTTCATACTCTTGGGCGCCGTATTCCTATTGTTTTGTTGCCTCTTTGTAATCCCAAAGGCTATCGCAAGAATTGGCGCTATCCCTATCAGCGGTATCGACCTCGCGATCTTCGTGCACCTGTGCTGTCTGTGGGTGCAAGCGAACATCTGCTTCTTGACACGAGTGGGAAAAAGGCAAGGATTTCTCGGGCTGAAAGCGTGGAGGCTGATACGATCACCCGACATGTACTCCATCTTGTGAAAGAGTATCCTCCTTCCCTTGTTATAGATTTGCACGAAGACTGGAGCAAGAGGGGACTTTACATTTATTCCCAAGGAAGATTAGGCCATAATGATCCTGTCGCTCAGGAGATTGTTGCGATTCTGCGGCGTCACAACACTTCCATTCAGAAGGATGGTGTGACGCGCTTTGGCGAACGCATTGTTAATGGTATTGTAACTGGAGTTTCTGATGGTTCTCTTGATGAGCTTCTTGCTGCAAAAAAAATCATTGTTGACCATAAGATTGTTACTAAGACTGTTCCTAAAACTGTGGTTGTTGTTGAAACTATTTCTTTTGGGGTTCCTCTTCGTAAACGGATCAGTATTCATCAAGAAATAGTTCACTCTCTGAAAAAATTCTGGTCTTTAGCAAAGAAGATCAAATGACTGAAGATTGCTTTATTCTTAATGAAAATGCAGGGGCAAGGATTTGAACCTTGGAAGGCACTTAGCCACCAGGTGTCTTCGCACGACCTAAGCTCAACCTCCAGCAAGAAACTTTTTATTAAATTCTTGATGAATCTGGCCCATTAGACCGCTCTGGCACCCCTGCATAATCTTTGAAATTTCTTTCTTTTTAAAATAAAGCCCATAATATCGTCTTTTATATTTTTCGTTTTCCCATCCATCAAGGTAACATTTGATACCGTTCGAATATAATAAGGTCATGATATTATCTCTGAATTCTTCGCTAGCAGTAGATAGACCATATCCTTTATTATGTTTACCACCATCTGTTAATAAAACACCCATCAAAAACGATTTTTGTATTTCTTTAGTGTTCTCTAGGATAAATGATGGCACTCTTATTACGTTACTTTTCTTCCCTATTGGGACTTCTAAGATTTTGTTAAAAAATAGATAGATACATGTACTGTTTATTTGCACATTATACCTTACTTTTCTATTTTTCCTTTTGTCTATTCTCCTTTTAATCTTTTGATCGTATGAAAAGATATAATCTATAATTTCCTTGAATAATTTTGTTTGACTAAAGGTTACTTCTTCAAAGACGATCTTCTTTTCATTCTTCTTAAGGTGACCATCCCCTAAAATCATCCCTAATACACAAGCTAGTTCTTCTGTTAAGTTTAAAGGCAAGTAAACAAGATTTCTAGGACCAGTTATATTTTTGGTTAACATTCTAGTATCATCGCAATCGATTATATCAATCTCATTTGATATTTTATCTATTCTTTTTATTAAGTTCATTATTACAATAAAAAATTAGTATGCTTATAATCTTTCGTAGGGTATTTGTCCAGTATGTCCAGTGCAACCGAAATATTTCCGAACTTTTTCAGAATTTATAAAAATCTTCCAGAAATTCTATCGTATCTTATAATGCAAAGATTTTATGTGCCGTTTGTGATTTACCTTTTTATTCCACCGATATTTCCTCAGACGAGCAGATTTTCCATAACCGCAGCTTGCGCATACACCCTTTATTTTGTGATAACTTTTTTTTCCGCAACGCCTGCAGCGAATATGCAGGACACCTTTATTTCGCTTCACTCCCTGAGAACGCGTTCCTTTACTCATGTTACTTTTCTGGTGAAATCAAAACAATCGTATCGCCGCGGATAAATACTGTGCCTACTTTCCTTTTCAATTCATTATTCTGATGTTCTTCTGCTTCGTCGAGAACAGTGTTAATATGAATGTCAAATGCCTTCAACTTTCCTGTATACGATTTGCCGTTTTTCAATTCCACGACAACACGCTTGTTGCGCGCTGCGTTTAATGCATCTAACGGGCGATCACTTTCATTCATTGGAATACCCCCTTCTTTTATTTTCAATCACCCAGATGCTATATAAGTGTTGTGTTTTTATTTTTAAGAAATAGTTTTCTCCTGAGAGAATAGGAAAGAAAAGTTTTTTAAATCGACATGCTGAAAGTACTCTATGGCAGTCAGTCAATATCGATCACGAAGAAAAAGCACTGGTGGAAGATATCGGAGAAGCTTCAAGAAAAAACTCCGCGAGCTCGGTGGTTTGCCCAGCTCCACAACCATTGGTGAGAAGACTATAAGAATTTCCCGAGGCATGGGTGGAAATGTCCGTAGCGGATTGCGTATGGTTCATGTTGTTAATGTTTATGATCCTGAGACGAAGCAATACTTTAAGGCTACCATCGCAGGCGTGGTTGAAAATCCTGCAGATCCTAACTATGTGCGGCGCAATATCCTGACGAAAGGAGCGATTATTAAGACTGAAAAGGGAAATGCGCGCATTGTCAGCAGGCCTGGACAATCGACTACTTTGAATGCAGTATTAGTAAAATAAATTAAAAATTTTCAAGATCAGTTTCATAACTTTCATAATCTTGGTCAAACCCCTCAGCGTCTTCTGTGCTCAACTCATTAGCTGTTTCTGAAGATTCTTGAATTTCTTGATTGAACTGTTGTTCTTCGTTTATCAGTTCTTGCTGTTGCTTTTCTTGCTGGGAAGGAACACAGGCTGTTACTAACAATAATATCCCTATAATCCATATGGTTATTATCATTCTTTTCATTTTTACCCTCCACTGACCTCAGCATCTGCACGGATGAATGCTTGGAGCGCTGCATGTGCCTGCTGCAATTCTTCCCGGGCTTGCTTGAGGAGTGCATGTCCCTGCTTGATCGATCCTATTTCTATTTGCGCCTCTGCACTTGCCTGCAATTCTGCTGCAGCATTCAGATGTGTATTGAATGTCTGGAGATGCATTTCTAATTTTTCTCCCTCTTTATTTTGTCCGCGTACAATTCGAATGCGCTCCTCCATTCGTGCCTTCATTTTTTCTCCGCGCTGTATCACTCCCTTGACTCCCGCATTTGCTACTGCAAGGGCATTGAGTTCTGTGCGCTGCCTGCTGTCTACCCAAATTTCTCGGAGCTGCTGAGATGTCTTTTTTAGTTCTTCAGGAGTGGATCCTTCTGAAATGCTTGCCCGGATTTCATTAATGTGCAGTATCGTGGCATCGATGTGTGCTAAAATTTCTGCTTTATTCTCTAGAGGGATATTTTTTCGCGTACTCTCCTGCACCTTTTCCTTGATTTTTGTTAGTATCTTGAGCCATGCATCAGTGCGGTGCAGTATTCCTTGGAAAATGTCTTTTTTCACTTCTCCCTTAAATTGCTGACAAAGTTTTTCCTTTTCTTCAAAAGACTGTGTCTGGGATTTTTCAATGGATTTTGCATCTGTTCCTAGAGAATTACATTTCTGAAGCAATGCACGGACGCGCTCACGGCTTTCTTTGTATTGTTCCCGATACTGCTTCCGGTCACTTCTGAAGGATTGACCTTTTTCTTGCTGGCACTCTCCTTCATATGCTACTTTTACCTTATGCTGACGCTCTGCGACGCACCGATTTGCATAGGTTTTTTGGTCATTTCCGCAGACGGGCTGATATTCTGCAGTACACAGAACTTTGTTAGACTGGGCACTGGGATGATAATATGCCTGCACTATGCTCATTGACAATATGACTATTATACTTAGCAGGAAAAGTTTCATATTTTTGCTCCCTTGTTGATGCATCGTAGATGTTCTCTAAAAATCTTTCTTCTCTACTAAAGGAATAAAAACGATAGATTTATATAGTACTATTCTGCCTTTATAAATATTATTGTCCTTAACACTATAAGTTGGAATCCTTATGGCAATCGTCAAAAAATGTCCAGAATGTTCTAGCACTCAGCTTACCTTCAACAAGGATCGAGGGGAAGTCACCTGCAGAAGCTGCGGACTTGTCATTGAAGAGCGCGTGATAGATTTTGGTCAGGAATGGCGAGAATTTGATACGGACAAGCAATCCAGCAGAAGAACAGGGGCTCCCATGAGCTACCTGAAATATGATCGTGGCTTAGGAACAGATGTTGGTCAGAAAGGTGATATTTTCCAGCTGAAAGGCAAGGGCAAGAACAAATTTTTTAGACTACGCAAATGGCAATACCGCATTTCCACAGCTATTGAGCGTAACCTTAAACTTGCCTTGGCTGAACTGAAGCGCGTAGCAAGCTATTTGAAATTACCCCAGTCTGTTGAAGAGGAGGCTGCACGCATTTATACTCTTGCAGTGCAGAAAAACCTTGTTCGGGGAAGAAGCATGGAAAGCGTAGTGGCAGGAGCACTCTATGCAGCATGCAGAAGGCATGAGGTGCCGAGAACTCTTGATGAGTTGAGTGAGGCCTCTGGCATTGACAAGAAAGAGATTGGGAGAACGTACAGATTTGCAACACGAGAGCTTGGCATCCGCATTTTGCCTAGTAATCCTATTGATTATGTGCCGAGATTTGCCAGCGCACTTAAATTAGCGCCAGAAACTCAGAGCAAGGCAGTTGAAATTCTTGAGCGGGCGGAGAATTCAGAGTTGACTTCTGGACGAGGGCCTACGGGAATTGCTGCTGCGAGCTTGTATGTGGCTGCGCTCATCAACAATGAGAAGAGGACGCAACGCGAAGTTGCAGATGTTGCTGGTGTGACTGAAGTGACAATCCGTAACCGTTATAAAGAGTTGCTTAAGAAGCTCAAGCTGAAAGACGTTTTGAAAAAGAAACTGAAGAAATAATGTCGCAGTGTTTCCATGGGTGCATTACGATTAGCCTATCGAGGGATTTCACCCTCCTTGCTTGAACGTTTGCATGAGAGCGTTCCCTCGTTTCGCTGGAATTTCTTGCAAGATCTTTTTCCCCAACGGCATTTGCGCATTCAGGCTGCGATTCTTTTGTATGATTCTTTGCTGCACCGGCCTCTTCTTTGTTACAATCAGGTCGCTCAACACTGGATGCTGCAGACCTCTCAGCTTGAATTGTATGGCTTTCTTGTGCAAGCGCATTTTTCCCAGTTTAACAAGATTTATCACCAACTA
Organism: Candidatus Woesearchaeota archaeon; assembly: GCA_964365915.1. Lineage (GTDB taxonomy): Archaea > Nanobdellota > Nanobdellia > SCGC-AAA011-G17 > DATDVL01 > DATDVL01. The sequence goes on along the minus strand of CAYIRJ010000010.1, from coordinate 2,487 downwards.
GAAAAGAATGATGTAAATACCCATAAGCATGACAAGCGAGGCTATCACCTTCTGCATTAAGAAATGGTCGTGAAAGATTTCTCCCCCCCATATCGTTGAGATTAAGGTGGATGTTCTTCGCAAGGCGACGACCAATGCCACCAATGCTCCTGGAACTGCAAGTGCCATAATGTAGAGTGCATCTGCAATTACTGTTAATATGGGAAGAAGGATCATTTTTCCTTTGCCTACTTTCATGGCATGGAGCACGTCTTCAAAGCCTTTGTACTTCAAGGATTGATAGAGAAACATGAGCACTGCCATGACCAATGCAGGAACAATTACAATAGTATACACATCGGTACGCTGCACTAGTACCTTGTCCATGATTGCCATGATGCTCACCAATAGGAGGTTGAAAAGGATGAAATACAAAAATTTCCTATTCGGAATGCTGTAGGTTATTGTGTGCTTGTGCACTTCTAATGTGTAGGCGCCGCTGATCAGCAAGATTAATCCTATGCCTTGCTGTAAGGTGATAATTTCTCCTAGGAATATGAAGCTGAGTATCATAACAAAGACCACAGAAAGATTGCGCAATGGTTCGACAGCAGAGATCTCCATGTGACGGGCAGCCTTGATGAACAATAAGGATGCTACAGCGAGGAATACACCTTTTACCAATAGCAGAAAGAACGTGGTGGAAGTCATGCCAAAGTCAAGATACGGAAGCAGAGGAATAAACAAAATAACCATGGTGAGGTAGATGGTAGTGGTGAATTCCGAGGCATGCTCATGCACCAGCACACGCTTACGAATTATAGGGATAACAGAAACCACGAGTGCAGACAATAACGCAAGGACGTACCATTCCATCACTACTTTTCAAAACTCTTGACTTAATAATTCTTTTCCTTACAGTTCGAGCACATCGAAGTCATTCATTGCTCTGGTATTTTTGAAGATTGCTTGTGCTTCCTTGAGTAACAGCGCTGGAGACTTGTAACGTTGGGAATAATGCATGAGTGCTAGCGCTTGGCATTTTGCTTTCTTTGCAATCGTTGCTGCCTGGCCTGCAGTCAAGTGATGGGTTTCTTTTGCTTTTGTTTCTTCTTTTTTGCTAAACGTGGATTCGCAAATCAAGAGATCTGCATTTTTTGCAATGATATAGCAGGATTCTGTCAATGACGTGTCTGTGATGTAGGTAATGCGTCTGCCTTCTATCAGATGCGTAGCTTTCCCTGCTTTTACTGTCTTTCCCTTGAATTGGATGTTCTTTCCTTGTTGGAGCTTGCCTAACAAAGGGCCTTCAGGAATGCCAAGCTTGGTAGTATATTCAAGATTGATTTTCCTTCTTGAGGATTCCTGGAATGCATAGGCTACACATGGAGCTGAGTGCTTCACGGGAACTGCTTCCAACTGAAATTCTTTGTCTTTCAGGATTATTCCACTTCCCGCGATTTCGGTAATCTTAATTTTTAATGCCTCTCCTTGAATAGTTAAGAAGTTCAGCAATGCTTCTATGTTCTTTCGCGTTCCTTTTGGGCCATAAATTTCGAGAATCTTGCTGTACTGGCTGGCAATCAGGCTTTGTAGCAATCCGGGAAGACCGAGCATATGATCCCCATGCCAATGCGTCAACAAGATTTTCGTCACTGCAGTAGGGGAGATGCCTGCAATTCTTAATTGGCGCTGCGTGTTTTCCCCGCAATCGAACAACATGTTTTCTCCTTTCCAATTTAGCAAAACCGCGGGATGGTTTCTTTCTGCAGTGGGCATCATGCAGGAGGTGCCTAAAAAAATAATTTTCATGAGTTCCTTGCTAGGAAATGTTTATATATAGTTTTCCGTTCATTTCTCCTCATTTATGACCAAGAAGGAGACAGCTTCACCAGTGCAGTTTGTGGATGCAGCTGCAGGTGAACAAGCGGAACAAGGAAACATAGAAGGGGCATTCTTAGATACGAAAGTTGTTGCTTCTCCTCAAGGGCTTGCACAAACTTTGTATGACCAGCAGCGATTTGGAGAGCCTTCAGGAAAGAAATTAGGATATGCACTTGTGGAGGCGCTTTATTTACTTGAGAAAGAGCGCATGATTATTTATGAAGGGAAAAAGCGTATTGACTTTGATACTTTAGTGAAGAAAGCACGAAAGCAAGAGCCGAATTTCTGGATTCGCTATGTTGTTTACAGGGACATGCGGAATCGCGGCTACATTGTGAAAACTGCCCTGAAATTTGGGGCTGATTTCCGTGTGTATGATAGAGGAGTGAAGCCTGGAGAGGACCATGCAAAATGGATTGTGTATCCGGTGCATGAAGGTTCTCAGTTCAGCTGGTTTGAACTCTCTGCTAAAAACCGAGTTGCTCATTCCACGAGAAAACGTCTTTTGCTTGCTGTTGTTGATGTAGAGGATGACGTAACGTACTTGGAATTGAAGTGGACACGGCCCTAACTCTCAACATCTTTTCAATCAGTGGATGCTTCTTTAGGATAGAATGGATTACC
>CAYIRJ010000009.1:30662-32106 GCA_964365915.1 Candidatus Woesearchaeota archaeon | reverse complement strand
ACTGTTGCGCTTGCCCATTCTCGTCCCCTGGAACAGATGAATGCAACAATCGCAATCCTTTGGGAGAATGCTATTATAATGTATAATCTAATCGAAAGACAGTATATGAAAGATCATGTCCGTTGACTTACGGTTTCGGTATTATAATTTTAAATGCAAACGTATCCTCTTCACGAATCACGTCAAGGATGCTCTTGCCTTCGCGAAAAGCGCTGGGATCCTGCAAAGTATAGATAATCCACAGCTTTTGCCCATACCAGTGCTGGGGAATATTCCTTTTTTCTTCACAATACGAAGCGCTCCAGAATTCTTCCTGATTCATAAAGTCGCATAAGAACAATACAAGCTGTTCATCACGGGTAAAATAGAGGATCGCTTTCCATCGCAGCGCATCTCTAACTTCAGGCTGCTCATGCTTATCTTCAGCCGAGAATTCGAAATAGATCCGTTGTTGTTCCCGATCATAGAAAATGCCCTCCAAATTGACAAAAACCCCCTGCTGAATTGCACTTTGACTGCCCACTAAGCGCTCTTGTTGCGCCGTTTCAGTTTCTTCTTCCGAAGGTATTCCAGGAGATGGCACTTCTTCGCTCTCTTCACCAAGTTCTTCAAGACCATCAGCAGATTCTTCAGCAACAGGAGTGCATCCGATAAGAAGCATAACTCCAATAAGAAAAGGAAGCAATTTCATAACCACTGTCAAGATATAAAAATATTTAAGCTTTTCTAATACAAAATCTCTTTTTCAATGACATTCCCTTCTTGAGAAGAATGGGTATTGACACAGCGTATGGTCTTTCCTGTAGCAATTTTTGTTTGTTGAGGCTCATAACCTAAAGGACAGAGATGACTGATCCATTCTCTGCAAATATCCCCATCATTTTCCCCACAAATTTTGAAGCCTCGGGGATTGGGAGCTAAAGAAGCCTGCCCTTGTCTACACTCATGCTTACAAAGAATAGTTCTGCGGTGGCCTCCTGCCCCCCGATATTCATCCGTGCGCATCCTATACATCTCCTCTAAAGTGTTGATATCCTGATAGGTCAGCCTTCCATCTCCGCAAGGAATGCCTACAGGATATACATCAAGTTCTTCGCGATAATTCTTTGGATCGCGGCGAGCATCTCCAACATAACGGGAAAAGTGCTGTTCTGCAAGGATAAGGTCTTCTTTGTCAGATATGCCATCTTTGTTCATATCACCTTTGCCTTCACAATAGGTCCCAGCAGCGCTCCAACGAGAAAGTTGTCCTTGGGGCACCCCAATTCCTTGGGGTTGTATTTCCCGGGTAATTTCTCCAGTAATGGGATTCTGGGCATTCAGCGCAGCAACAACGATAATAAAGAAGGCCATAAACAAGCGCTGATTATCATTCATCGCAACACCTCTAACATCAAGAAAAGAAGGAGGAAAGAGCTATTTAAGATTTATGCTTTTTAAGCAC
>CAYIRJ010000009.1:0-30562 GCA_964365915.1 Candidatus Woesearchaeota archaeon | reverse complement strand
TCATCATAATCCTGTTTCAATGCTTCCCATCGAGCAGATCCTTGCTGTTCCGCACGCAATTTCTCACTCAAGTCCGCAGCCTTTTTCTCATGCTGGTCAAGATCCTCCCGCAGATTTTCCCAGTAGTCCCTGACAACACTGATGTTCTTCGCATGCAACTCCTGGAATGCATCGCAATTTTCCGAAGTCAACAGTCTAAAATCAACAGTAAGCCGAGCTTCTCTCAAGCGCTGGCGTTCCGGAGTAAGCATATATCCTAAAGAAGCAGGAGATGAATAAGGGGAAATATTCTCAGATACAATTGATATATTTTTTTCAGAAACAGGGGGTTCTTCCTCAAGCACAGGTGTTTCAGGGGTGCATGCACTAAGAAAAAGAAGGCACAACAAAAAGAAAAGGAAGCGCATGCTATCTATAATTGTAAGAAAATTATAAGGCTTTTGGCTTCAAACGGTACCCTTCAGGCAAGTCTTCAATACTATAGCCCTGATCTTCAATCTGTTGGCGAAGGAGATCCGATCGTTTCCAGTCTTTCTGCTTTCTGGCATGCTCGCGCTCTTCAGCAAGTTTTTTTATTACAGAAGGGATTTTCCTAGGGTGAACTTTATCAAGATGCAATCCTAAGATAGTATCGAATTGCAAAAGTGCCTGATGTTTTTTCTTATTGTGAATCGAAAGATCGTTCAACATATTCCAGATAACTGCCAATGCTCCAGGAAAATCAAGATCGTCATTGACACGCTCTTCAAATTTTTGAATATACAAATCAGCATTTTCAGTTCCGCCTTTATCCCATTCTTGAAAATCAAATATGCGTTCTTTCAGCTTCTGATAAGAATTTCTCGCTCCTTGCAAAGCTTCAATGCTAAACTCCAGAGGTTTACGATAATGTGCAGTCAAGCAAAAATAGCGAAAGTCCAAAGGATCAAATCCTTGCTGCACTAAATCGGAAATGCGCAAAATATTCCCTTCGCTTTTTCCCATGCGCCCTTGTTGAAGCTGCAGGAACGCCCCATGCATCCAATAGTGAACAAATGTCTTTCCTGTTGCTGCCTCGCTCTGCGCAATTTCATTCGTATGATGCACAGGAATATGATCCATGCCCCCACAATGAATGTCAAAAGTCTTCCCAAGGTACTTCATCGCCATGGCTGAGCACTCCAGATGCCATCCCGGGAATCCTACAGACCAAGGGCTTTTCCATTCCATCTGCCGCTGTTTGCCTTGAGGAGAAAATTTCCAAAGAGCAAAATCTGTTAGATTTCTTTTTCCTCGGGTTTTGATGCGCGCTCCTGCCTTCAATCCTTGAATGTTAAGTTTTGCAAGTTTGCCATAATCCTTCAATTTTGAAGTATCAAAATAAACGCCATCATCCGCAATGATGTAAGTAAATCCTTTTCTTTCGAGAATTTTTACAAGCTCAATCTGCTCTTTGATATGCTGAGTTGCCTTGCACCAAATATCAGGATCAAGAATGTTAAGTTGCTTCATGTCATCCTGAAATGCTTTCGTGTAAAATGCAGCAATTTCCCCTGCGCTTTTGCCTTCCTTCCTCGCTTCTAATTCCACCTTGTCTTCACCTGTGTCAGCATCTGAAGTTAAGTGGCCGACATCAGTAATATTCATGACATGCTTGACTGTATAGTCATTGTAAAGCAAAACACGCTTGAGGAAGTCTTCAAAAATGTAAGTACGAAAATTACCAATATGCGCATAATAATAGCTAGTGATGCCGCAGGTGTAAAGTCCCACAGCTTTCTTGTTGAGGGGCTTGAATAGCTCTTTCTTTCTAGTCAAAGTATTGTAGAGTTTCAGCATGTACTCAGGCAGACAAAGTTGTTTAAAAGGTTTTGTGGGAAGGACTGCAAGTGAATAAGATTTATTAAGGGAGAAAAGAAAGAAGTAAGAATGCAATTCTACACTGCTGTCTTATCCAAGTATATTTCAAGAAATCCAGAAAGTCAGGGAAGTCTTGCGCTTGAGGTAAGAGTGCACAATGCTGAAGAAAATGAAAGCCAAAGAGAAGATAACCTAAGAGGAATAGAAAAAGTAGTAGAGGAAGTGCAAAGGCGAATAGGAAGAAAGGGGATTTTTGTTGCTGACTATCCAACATTCTCTGAGAAAAGCATCGTATACCTCTATACAAAGGAGACAGAAAATCAAATTATAGACAGATTACATTTGCAGAGACTATAACTCCAAGCGCTCAAGAATCTTTCTTTTATCAAATTCCTCAAGGTCATCAAGAGACTGGCCTATTCCTAAATAGAGTATGGGTTTGCGAGTGACATAACTCACAGAAATCATAGCCCCTCCTTTTTCATCAATGTCACTTTTTGTCAGGATAATGCCATCTAATCCGATGCTTTCATTAAATTCTCTGCTTTGTTCAACAGCATCATTGCCAGTAATCGATTCAGTAATCAGGATTTTCATATCAGGTTTGGCAACACGGACAATCTTTTCCATTTCTCTCATTAAGTTTTCATTGGAGTGTTGCCTTCCCGCCGTATCAACAAGAACAACATCAAGGGTGTTTGCCTTAGCAGAAGAAATTGCATCGAAAGCAATAGATGCGGGATCCGCACCATAGGGACCGGCAATGACCTTCACATCTAACTGTTTTCCCCATGCTTCAAGTTGCTCTCGTGATCCTGCACGAAAAGAATCACCCGCAGCGAGCACAGAAGATAACTGATGCTTCTTCAAAAGATGAGCAATCTTAGCGAGAGTGGTAGTCTTTCCCACACCATTCGGTCCCACAAACACTATCACAAACGGCTTTTCTTTCTTTGTTTTTATTCTTTCAATCAAGTCAACAGGTTCAAAGCTCAGGATATCCTCAAGGCTTTGCTTCAAGGTCTGAAAAATAACATCATCAAGTTTGCCGCGAGAGAGAGGTTTATCTACAAGTTGTGCCTTCAAGTCATCCTTGATCTTGCTCACAACCTCATATGCAACATTATTTTCAAGCAAGGCAAATTCCAGGTCAGAAAAAAGTTCTTCAAACTTTGCAGCGTTTATTTTTGTGGTAAGAATTTTCTCTTTGATGATGCCAAAAAATCCTTTTTTCTTCTGCTCCTCAAGTTCTTTTTCAGGTGGTTCCGCATGCCCCTCGGGAAGCTCCTTTTTTTCTTCTTGTTTCTCAAACAAGCGAGCGAAAAATCCTTTCTTTTTCTCAGGCTTAACTTCGGGAACAACAGGCTCTTTCTGCTGAAGTTCCTCTTCAATCTGCTGGAGCTTAATATCTTCTTGCAGAATAGCGGGCAGCTCCAAACCAGTCTTGATTTCTATCTTTTCTAAGGATGGGGAAGGGATCTTTTTCTTTGCTTTTTGCTCTTTGCCTTGAGATTCTTGTTTAGTCTCAGGCAACGGTTGAACCTGTTCAATCGGAGATTCTTCTCGGGGAACATCTTCCTCAACCTTCTTGGTAATGCTGCTGACTGCCTGCTTGATTTTTTCCTTCAGGAATTTAAACATAAGCCTCCGCAAGGATCAGAATTTATAAAACCGTCTGTTCAGGAAAGCAACGTCTTCGCCACATGCGTAGCATATTGCCCTTTTCCAAGATCAAATTCCAAGGTGCACGTGTACGGATTGTTATTGGAAGTGTCTTTTCCCCAAGCACATTGGAAATTTTTCAGCTCAACAAACATCTTCCGCGCATTCCCTTCGCTAGAAAGCTCAGGAAATTTTTTCATCAAGAAATCTTCTTGCACAACGCCTTCCTTTTCCATCAGTGCACGGTAGACCATACCAATTTCCTCAGTAAGTTCAGTAAGGTATCCAAGAATGGGAACAGTCTCGTAGGGCTGCTGAAGGTGCTGCACAACCTCATTCCATAAATGGCTTTGATACGAGCTCAGCAAGAAGCGAAGAATCCTGCGGTTGACTTTTCGCAAAGCCCCAATAAAGTCCTTGCCCTGCACAGCAAGCTGCAGGTGTTCGCACACTTTGGAATAATCTCCTCTGACGAGCGCTCTTCCAATCGCAATATTACCCATATCCTTCCCAAACCGCTGGTAATCAAACAAGTTCAAAATCTGCAGATCAGGATGCAATTCCTTTTTCTCTGCCAAATCCCTCACAACAATGCGAAAACGATTCCCCTCCAGCATTCCTAAAGTAATGCGTTCTTTCAAGTAGCCAAGAAAAGTAAGTTGAACATTTTTGATACGAACTTTTTCAAGTGCAGACTTCGTAATCTGATAGCCGCTGACATATTGTTCAGTCACCCCCCGCTTGTCTTTCATACCTGCAATGCCGAATCTCCGGACATCCACATGCAATGCTTGAGAAAGGGCAAATAATGCATCTAAGGTTCCCCATTCCTTTTTCTTCAAAAGAAAACAGATGAAATTTCCTTGCTCTACAAGTGCAGGTTGCAGGAGTTCTTGCACATAAAAATCCTCAGGAAGCTGCTTGAGTTTCATTCCCTAAAAGGGAAGAATAACATTTATAACGCTTCTCCCCGTGAAACGATTATGGTCTCCACAATCACCTACGAAACACTCTATGAAGCATTGCGCAAGGAAAAAACCAACACTGACTTGCAAATGTTGAGCAAGGATTTCCTGCACAATGTAGTAGAATATCTAGGAGAAAAAGAGGAGCTCCTCGCAGGAAAGGCAGAAGCAAGTGAACTGCAGAAAGTCCAGATCCAGTTGGCAAACATCAAGAAAATGATCCGAGAGATTTATGAGCGGAGGGAAACGAAAATTTTCCAGCTTGCATTGTTTGCATCTCGCACGCGGGAAAAACCTGACCTCTCTCCTCTATTGTCCGAAGAAAAGGAGATGTACACTACATTTGTGGAAAGCTTGAATGATTTCAGGGACGGAGTCCTGAGCAATGTACTGGCAGGCCGTCAGCCAGTGATGAAGCCGAAAGCAAAACCTTTAAAAGCAGATGCGCAGGAATCCTCATCCACGCACACGATCCGCCTATTGCATGCAGTCCCGCAGTTTGTGGGAGATGATCTGCAGATTTATGGCCCTTTCGAGCCTGAAGATGTTGCATCCTTGCCTGCAAAAGTGGCAGGAATATTGCTGCAAAAGGGAAGGGCAGAAAGTCTATGAAATTAGAAAAAACCGTCAACCGCTATTGCAAGAACTGCAAAAAGCACACCAAGATGGCAGTCACCGCAGCAAGAAAGAAGGAGCGCTCTTCATTATCGCATGGATCAATTCAGCGCGCGCAAAAGCGCGGTCTTGGCATAGGATTTGGCAACAAAGGCAAGTGGGGATCAAAGCCCCCCATCTCAAAGTGGAAGATGGCAGGAGCAAAATCTTCCAAGAAAACAGACTTGCGTTTTAAGTGCAGCGTCTGCAGCAAAACCTGGGTACAGCGCAAAGGATTCCGAGCAAAAAAAGTGGAGTTCAAGCAAACGTAACATGGAACTCATCAAAGAACCCACATCGCGATTTGTAAAGCTGCGCTGTCAAAAATGCAAGAACGAGCAGATTATTTTCGGAAAGCCTTCCACAATAGTACAGTGCTTGGTCTGCAACAAGGCATTGGCAGAGCCTTCGGGTGGCAAGGGAAAGATCAAAGCGAGAATTCTAGAAGTGTTGGAATGAAATATCAAGATAAGAAAAGCAAAGAGCACTGTATCTGGAAGTAACAGACTCACCTCGTGAACATTTATCCTCTATAGTCTATGCATTAACCTGGCTATTCATAATTTTTTACCTGATTTTAAATAAAAATGCCAATGAATTATTTGCCTCAAACAATTAATTATAAATTTCAATAAATTTTGAATTGTAATAATTAGAAGAATTCTATCAAAAACGATTCAAAGCTTTTATAAATCGTTCTGGGAATAGGTGTCTCATGTACTTTAAGAAGGAAGGATATCCTGAAGAGCATGAGATTGTGCTGTGTACTGTAGAGAGCATTACTCCTAATTCTATTTTTGTCACATTAGATGACTATGGAAACAAGGAAGGATTAATCCATATTTCTGAAATTGCCCCGGGAAGAATCAGAAATATCAGAGAATACGTCAAGGAAAAGCACAAGATCGTAGGCATCGTCTTGCAGGTCAGCAAGGAACGCCATTTAATCGATTTATCATTACGTCGTGTTTCCCTCCAGAATAAAATGGCAGTAGAAGAATGGCACAAGCAGGAAATGATTGCAGAAAAGCTGTTGGATAATTTTGCTCGTTCTTTAAAGCACGAAGGCAAGGAACTGTACACAAGTCTTGGAAAAATACTCATCGCGAAATATGGCTCGTTATTCAAGGCATTCCAGCAGATTGCAGTCGAAGGAGAAAAGGCAGTAGAAGGGCTAGGTATTGACAATAAGCTAGAGAAACCCCTCATCCAGACTATCCAGGACCGCATCAAAAAGCCAGAAGTAAAAATCGAGGCACTGATCAATATCAAAAACGCAGAAGCAGAGGGAATTGAGCAGATAAAAACAACGTTGAAGAATGTAGAAGACTATATGAAAAAAGCAAAGGCAAAGGTACAATTCCATTACTTAGGAGCACCGTACTTCAAGACAACCATTCATGCTGCTGACTTTAAGAGCGCAGAAAAAATCTTGGAAAAAGTAAGCATGTATATGCAGCAGGAAGCGAAAAAGACAAAATCAGAGGCCATCATCACACGCGAAAAAGAAAAATGAAAGTAGAAATTCTTTATTGTGCGCAGTGCAAAATCTACACATTGAAAGCAGAATGCCCAACGTGTAGGCAGCAGACATTTTCTCCAAAGCCTCCGAGATATTCTCCTTTAGACAAGTGGGGAAAATGGCGAAGAAAGGCGAAGCAGGAACAAAAAGAAAAGATGTCAGAAACTTTATAAACGTTGCTTGCGTGGTAAGCGTATGGCCTGGCAGATCAACCAAGTGGCGAAAGTAACTATCAAGAACCCAGTCCTGATTGAAGGTTTACCTGGCGTAGGAAACGTAGGAAAGATTGTTGTTGATTTCTTGATTGACAGCTTAGGAGCAAAGAAGCTATTTGAAATTACCAGCTCGCAACTTCCCCACTGCGTCTTCGTGAACGAAGAAAACATGGTAGAGCTTCCGGAAATTGAAGTGTACTACAAGAACATTGGCAATCGCACCTTACTATTCCTCGCAGGAGACATCCAGCCCATTAATGAACAATCCTGCTATGAATTTTGCCATGCAGTGTTAGATGCGATCCAAAAGAAGAAAATCAAAGAAATCATTACCTTAGGAGGCATTGCTCTCCCTCGGATTCCTAAGCAGCCAAAGGTGTACGCCACTGGAAACTCCAAGACCCTATTGCAAAAGTATGAAAAATCGAAAATGGTGCACATGGACACCTACACAGTAGTCGGTCCTATTGTAGGAGTCTCTGGATTATTAACAGGCTTGGCAGGCAAGCGCAACATCCCTGCAGTTTCTCTGCTTGCAGAAACCTTTGCCCATCCCAATTATCTCGGCATTCTGGGAGCGAAGGAATTGCTGAAAGTGCTTACAAAAAAGTTGAAGTTAAAGGTGGATGTTAATCGCCTGGAAGAGGAATTTGAGGAAGTCAACAGCGAAATGGGCCAGAACGATGTTCCTACATTACCAAAGAAAAAATTAAGATCGCCAATGAAAAAAGAACAATCTAAAGAAGAAACCTCAGAACGGTTAGATTATTTCGGGTAATTCTCGTTCAATTTCTGATGTTGCCGGGAATAGGTTGTTTGAGTATAAGAAAAAGAAAAAACCGCGCACTTAGTAGTACGGGTTGAAGATTCTCCTTGTTCCCCGGAAAGGGATATAGGAATCCTGGTTATAGGCAGAGCTCGAGGCACCTGCATTGACTCCCAGCTCGCGTTCCTTCACGTCCTCACTAAATAGATCGCTAAAGCTGCTCTGGTCTTGTCGCTGTTGTAACCTTCCATCAGAGTACTGGTTGTTGAAATTGTCCACGAGGAAATCACTCTGAACTCTGTTGGATCGGTAACCATTGCAGCCGGAACTGCGAATCACTCTCTGCCGGAGAGATCGCCGTTGATCATCGTCATTATTTGTCTGCAAAGGATAAACTTTGGTAGTAATGACTGTGCGCTGTCGGAAAGTCTTCTCTCCAGGCTCACATGTGCCATAGCTCTCCGTAAAATCATTTCTGTATCCGCGCGTGCCTTGGTTGACATTCGATTGGAAATAGCCTGCAAGCAAACGGTCATCAAATGTAGACTGGTCCGCATAATTGCGCGTAAAATCACGAGAGAATAGATTGCCAAAAAGATAGGCATTGTCCTGGTTGTCCCGGATGTTGCGCGCGTCAAATCCGCCGCTGCCATAATGCTGAAAGTCATAATTATCCCTGCCAAAAGTACTGAAACGCGGAAATCCTAAATCCCTACCGTCGAAAGTAGCTGCGCTCACGCTTAAGCTTCCTAAAACAAGAAGCAACGCCAACGTCAAAAGTTTGAATAGTTTCATAGTTCTTTCCTCCCCTACTGCCTCAAAATTTTTTCTGCGCCTGCGGCGCACACCAACGTACCCAGCCCGCCATCCGAGTCCCGCGGGCCCCCGTCGCAGCCGAGGTAAGCCCCGTAGGCATCCGCTCCGAACCAAGGGACAGAACCATCAAAAGGTTCATAGACATACATGTTGTTCTGCGGGTCAAATTCCTGCAGCCCTGATTTTTGCATGGGCATGCCTTGATGATTCCATTGAAGATCTACAAGATTACCATTATGAATATTCTTTTTCCATTGCAGAGGCTCAGTGACCTGTTCTAAATCTCCTTGCAGAGAAAGGCACAGATAAGTAACTTGCATTTTTCCTTTGGAATTCTCAAAAAATTGGGTATCAAAATTCACACAGCAATTTTCAGTAAGCAGAGAAGCAAGCTGCTTTGCATCATTAAGAGAAATTCTTCTTCCTTCTCCATCCCGTAATCCAATGCCACCTTGCGCTGCCTCAATGACCTTGTTGCGATAAGGCAAAAAAATGGCAACAGAAGCCATCGGAGTTCCTTTTTTTAATGCAGCATCTTTTTGTGCATACCAAGACATATCCTGAAATGATGGCTCGCGCGCAATGAGTAAAGAAGTCTTAGGATCCCGAATGTAACCAGATAATTTTCTAGGAGGTTGTAATTCTCTTTCTTGATGCACAATATATTTCATACCCTATACGCCTTATCGCTCCTATTTAAAGCTTTCTATTGTTATCATTATTAGGTAGGTACAAATAGACAACAGCAGTCAAAATTCACCAAGGCTTTTTTGTTTCGTCCCCACGAGCATTTCTTCTTTGTTCAGAATAATCCTGCCGTAAACTCCATCAAATCCAGGATCGATAGCTAAAGTCCCAGCACGGTTCTTTAAAATTAAATGCACAAGTTTCGAATGCACCACTTCTTCCAACGCATTTCGGCCAGCGTCCATAAGTGCATTATATTCGTTGCCAAACTTTTTAATGAGTTGCTGGTAAATTTCTCCGACTTTCTTTGAAGTCATCAGCTTGATATCATAAATGCTGCAGATGAGTTCATGTAAAGGAAGTAAATGATAAACTTGTTTCTGCTGTGCAAGTTTCTTTCCTTCTTCTTCAGTACGATCTGCTAGTTCCTCAACACGATAAGCTACTCCAATCGTCAATTCCTTTCCACATTTTGGACAAATCCCGTTAACTTTTTTTGTTTCATCTACAGAATTAAAGACAACCCCACAATTGCGATGCCCATCCACATGGTATTTTCCATATTCTGGGGGAGTTTCAATAGTTCCGATTAATTTTTCTCCGGTACGAATCGCATGCAAAATCTCCTGATAATTTATTTTCGTATCAAACAATGTCGCTTCTCTTCCCAAGCGCCAGGGATTCGCAGAATGATTATCAGAAAAGCTAACAACTTGGTAGTTATCATTTTTGGAAACTCTTCGATTCATTGCAGGCGTGCTACTCATGCCGCTTTCCAACGCGTGAAAATATTTTACTTTATCTTGAAAACATTCCTTAATAGAGTCAAATCCAGACTTTGATCCAAACACTCCAAAAAAACTCGTCCAGGAATGAGCGCTGATCATTTCAATATCTTTGCTTATCTGCATAAGGTTCTCAATCAACTCAATGCTGCTCATGCCAAAGATGGGCCTTCCATCATAGTCTAACCTTCCTCGTTGCAAAAACATATCCCGAACCTGAATGACTATTTCTTTATTAGGAAAAAGCAAGACATAATGAATTCTCCTTCCCTTTCCCCCCTGGCTGTACATTAAGCTCACTTCTGTCTGCCAGAGAAAAGGAAATTTTGTCTGACTCCAGAGCACGCCCTGTTCATCTTCCTGAAGATTTTCTACAATGTGTTGGAACCATTTTGGATGTAGGCAATCTCCAGTGCCAAGAATGTCCAATCCTTTGATGCGTGCGTTCCTTTCCAAATCCGAAAGGGTAGTTGTTTTACTGCAGGCTCGCGCATACCTCCCATGAATGTGGAAATCCCCCTTCAGCATAAGGAAAACAAAGAAATAGACTTTATAAATTTTCAGGATATCTTTTCTTAAAAAAATCAAGAACGACGCGCATGTTTCTCTTTTCTGTAATCTTTAATTACCTTTACAACATCAGTTTGTGTCAATTTTCTCTTTTTAGCAGTTTTCCAAAGAGATTGAAATGTCTTTTCAAAGTTACCCATGATTTCCTGGAGTCAGTCAACCATCCACTTTTTAAAGCAATCCACCCATTAGAAGTCAGAATTCTCAATCGTTAAAGGAACACTCACCGAATCCCTATACATATATTGCATTTTGATAATCAAAAAGTCAGTAAAGCTCGCCTCTTGTAACCCTGAAGTGTCAATCTCACAGTTCACAGTCTTCACTCCATTTACTAATCTGATCACACCCTTATGCCCACTTGCAAATTTGCTGCAGCTGATCGGATATTTGTTGCCCGTGCTCATCAATTCAACCTGCAAGGAATCAGTCTGCTGCTCATTGCCTCCGCATTGGCTAGTAAATATTCCCGGTGGGTACACTGCTCCCACTCCTTTGTTACCTACATCAAAGCTTAATCGAATCTTATGAGCCCCCGTTGGCCGCTGATGCACATTGCTTACTTGCAAAGGCCCTCCTGAATTTTCCACTTGTGGAGAAGGATTATCTAAAACACAGTTGTCATTCACATCAGTCCTTGAAAATGCTTGCTTCTTCAGGCAAAGAGACGTGACTGCTTCAGTCTGATAATCATAGCACACATCAGCTCGTAAGTCAAGGTTAAAGTCAGCAGGCAAGTCAGGTTTATATTTTGCTTCTCCAAAGTTTAATTCTTCTTGCCCTCCCGGCGTAACTTGGTCCCTGCTTTTTGCTTTTTTTTCCAAGTCAAAATCGCTTTTGACTGTCAAGCTCTTCAAAGTAAATGCTTCTCTGCTGATTCCTGATAAGCTGGCAAGAATTCTGCCTTTGGGAATGGTATACTCTCCCTCGTTCCGCAGCAAAAGAGTAATCAAAAATGTTTCCTGCCCATTGTCTAAAACTTTTTCAGGAGGCTCTTCTTCTAAAAACCCCAGCTGTAATGCCTGCGTCCCCCCAGCAAAGCCTTCTCCTTCTTGGTCAGTGGTCCCTGTTCCGCCAAAACCAGCGCATCCTGCTAAGAACAATAGGATAGGGACAAAAAATACCAACCTCTTTTGCATAATGCTTCTTACCATGTCATTCTTTATAAGCTTTTTTACTCGTCTAAATTAATAACGCGCATATTTTGGCTGCGTAACTGCACACGATACGTATACGCCAACGACATACTAATCTCTCTATCAACAATGGCACCCGGAGTATCCATAGCTTTTTTATCAAAAGCATCAGTCTCTCTGCTTGGCAAGACCGCAGTGCAATGCACTTTAGCCTTACCATTCTGTAATTGTATTTGGAGAGTATTTGCAGTCACTGCTCCTGCACTTGTTGCTTCTCCCGTTAACCAGTCAGCAATGCTCAATCCCGTAGTGCTTGATGTACCATAAATTGCATCTTGCTTGCATAAGAGAGGAACATTCCCTTCTAAATCAGGAAGAAAAGTAACGCCTGTGGTCACATCGCCAGCACCTTGGTCAGCAAGATAAAAATCCAGTGCAAGCTGATAGGATTCCCGAGAAAATCCTTGCATTTTCTTTTCAATATGGGTGATAGTAATAGGTAAAAATTTTGCAGGACCTTCAAAGCTACTTTCACTCAACCGTTCTCCCGGACATTTAACTGTCTTGACTAAGCTCGGATCACTACTGCAAATCCTTCCCTTCAGCAATGCTTCCACAGGATAACTATATTCAATAAAGAACTGCACTTCTTCATCAGAATAAGGCAAGATATAACTGTAAGGTCCTAAATGAAGATTTCCTCCCGCATCCAATTTGTCTTGCGGCTCTAAAATCTTTCCTGAGTGAAGTAATTTTTTGTCATCAACAGTCGCTGTATCCATTTGGAGAACAAGATTCTGGTCAATGCGCTGTGCTCCGGGAATCTGCACGCTCGGAACAATGTCTATTATCACAGGTGTTGCAGCAGGCAAGTAATTTTCTATATTAATTCCCAAGAAAAAAGGTTCTTGCTCTTGTAATGTTAGAGGGGGCTGCTCAGGCAAAAATTGCATGACAATTCCTCTTTTCCCAGAAATACTTCCTTCCTGAACATTTTTTTTAACAAAAGGAATCGCAGTGCATCCACTAATCAAAAGAAGTGCGATGAATAAGAAGTAAAATTTCATGGTGCTACTCCAGAAACTTCTTCAAAAGCAATAGATGTGGATGTTGTAAATTGATAATCATATTTAGCCTCCGCACAGATCTTCGAAGATTGTAATTTTCCTTGGGGATTACTCGTGCCTGCAAGAAGGAAACTATAGTAAACTGTCTTATCACGATCAGAAATTTCTGCATATTCCCCTTTGTTCTTCTTCTCAAATTTGGCATTTAAGTTCTGAAGAAAAGGGTGCTGCTCGCTTAATGTTTGCTGATTGATAAATCCATGCGATTCAGTATCCAATTGGAATACTTGAGTGTCATAAATAAGTTCCAAGCTTTTCAAATGAATCATTTGTCCATCAAAGCTGCTATACCGCTGCAAAGTAAGCAAGAGAGGATACGTATTCGTATAACGAGAAGCCGCTGTTGAGTGAGGTAAAATCCAAGGTTGTTGAGAGCTTTCAACATTCACTACTGCTAATCCACATCCCTGTAAGCATGCTGCTTCAGTCTTCTGCACCAAAAGAGGATTATAAAATTCTTCCTTTACCGTAGGAATGTTTAAGCAGGTAAGAGTAGTAAAGTCTTTATATGTTCCAACAAAAACCACTTCTTTGTTCGCACTTTCCAAATCTTCATTTTGTTGTGCGGGGGGTGTTGAAGGAGCAGACTGCGAATTTCCTTCCAATTTCTCAAGGTTGGCTTTTGTCTCAGCAAGTGCTAGCGAAACTGGAGTTTCAGAATCCTTATCAAAATCAACTTTGAATTCTTTATCACTTGCATCGAATTTACATCTGACAGTTAAGGTAAGTTGATTACCCATGGCACCAGAAACAGTTAAAGGATTTTGGTTTTGATAACCAAGAATTTCTGCATTTTTCGTTTGATAGGATGCTAATCCTAAACCAATATCAGGATCAGTTGCTTTTTTATAGCGACATTCAAAAAACACTTGTGTAGGTTTAGCCTTAAACGTATCCACTTTCACCCCAACAGCATCAACAACAACAGTTTCCTTCAGAGTCCCATCAGTATAAGCATGATACACAGGGTACGGTGTTAAAATATCATCAAAAATAATACCATTCTTCTCCTGATGTTCTATGGTATCGGGAGTATCAAACCCGATTTGCTCTTTAGTCTTTTCGAAAAGGTTGGTGACTGCTGCTTTGACAAGATTGATAATCCCTTGCGGTTTTTTAGAAAATTCATTTCCCGCAGCCTGTTGAAGAAGAAAATATCCTCCTAAAAGGAGAAGAACAATAATAATGACCATCCAGAAATTTTTCGTACCTAAAATGGTAGTTGTTTTCTCCTTTCCATCTTTATCTTTTCCTAAAACAGTAAACCTGGGAAGAATGAATGCAAGGCCCAGTGCAAGAGCAAAAAGATTAGTAAGTCCTAGTGCTTGCAAAAATGAGGATGCAAAGAACGACAAGAAATAAAAGATAAAATAGGAAACAACAACAATAATCCAAGATCTACTAGTATTAGGAAAAGAAGAAAGCAAATAACTCAAAAGGAAAGCAACAACAAGGTAGATAATGGGATCGGTTTCTGGAGGCAAAATATTTCCAGTAAGTTGCAAGGCAAGAACAATGAAAATAACAGAGGAATACTTTTTCTTAAAGATGAAATAAGTACCTAGTCCTGCAAGAGCAATGAAAAGGAAAATACGAAAAATCCCGCTTCCAAGAGCACTATTAGCAAACGTATCAGCGCCAAAAACCTGAGCAACAGCACCAAGAGCGCGAAGAGAAGCAAGGGGATTGAAAAGACCAGGAATATATTTAACAGCATCAATGATCGGATTGCCTGTTGCAGACCAGTCTGTAGTAAAAAGAAGACCCTTTTCAGGATAGAGGAGAAAATACAAGAAGAGAAGGAAAAGAGGAAGAACAATAAATACAATAATCGGCCATTCTTTGGCTAGTTTCCAGGTATCTTGAGCTACCTTTTTTCTGTTAAACCACTTATTTTCCTTTACACCCTCGCGTTCTGCAGTGATAAGTTCATCTTCTCGATAAGCTTGCTCTTCTGCTTTTCTGAGATCCGCTCTTTTTGCCTTATTGAAAAGTGCTGCAAGACGTGCTTTGCGTTTTTCTTGCTCTTGTTCTTCTGCTTCCTTCCTTCTTTTCTCTTTCTCGCTTTCAGGAATCCAAAGTTCTTTTTTGTCATTACCCATGGAGCTATTCCTCCACAGCGACTTCTAAATTAACAATGGAGAATTCATTGCGTGGAATAATCTTAAAGGTATTCTTGCCTTGCACTAAAGCTCTGCTGATATCTCCCTCAAAAACATCATCAGTAGTATCCATAGGGAATAAGACCCCATTCACTAAAATGTCAGCAACTTTCCTTACATTTCCGTCAAGATGAAGGGTAATAATTGCAGTGGAGTAACCATTCTTGATATCTGCGTGCCTATCTGCATTTACCGTAAAAGTATAGTGCTGGAAGGAAATAACATTCAGTTCCTTTTCGAGCACAAGCTGTTCTAAAATGTAGTTGCCTTGGTCCACTTCAAAAGTTAAGCTGTTAGTTCCCGCGCGCGCAGTTGCTAAGGGCAAATCTTGTGCCAAAGGTCCTACTTCGCAGACAGCTGCATGCCTATCTATTAATCTCCCGTTCAAAGAGGTAGACAAAGTTCCTCTATCCTGAATTCTTTGGCAGTTCGTGAAATACACTAAGCTTAATCGCTCAAGATAAGGAAATTCCGTTTTTGTCAAGGTAAATGTGCGTTGCTCTTTTGCATGGGCAATCTGCTGCTGCAGTTTCAATGCAACTTCCTTCAGACGATACGTGTGAGAGGCAAAGAAATTGATGCCAGGGCTTTCTGCGCTGAAGGTAATCCTATTATTCTTGCGCAAATACAGTGCAGGAATGCGAATAGGGATAGTACTAGATTCTACTTCACCTTCAAATATAGTCGCCCCATTGACAGTAATCGTAAGCTCCCCTTCCCCTTCAACAACGAAGAAATAGAGATCTGCACTCTGCACATTCGTATTCTCTAAGGTAAAGGTTACAGTCTTGCTTTTATCACTCCAGAAGCTTTTACTCACTTCTAATTGCTGTGCCAAAGGTAAAACTGTCTCTTCAGGATCAATATACAAATGCACCGAGCCTAAAGGCTGAACAATCGCACTATCCACATACGGAAAAACCGCTCCTGGATTTTCGCTCAGCAATATTTCACGATGGCCTCCCTTTCTGTAAGAGTCCTGCCTATCAGGGTACCCTCTTAAATCTCCATCCGCATAATAATCTCCTCCACCATATTCTCCCCCTAAAATGGATTCATCACCTACCAGTTCAGCCTTATCTTGGGTAGGAATAATAATGATATAAATAACAAAAAAAAGCAAAAACATGAGGATAAAAGCAGCAGCATTGCTTGTAGGAATCTCTTCACCCCTCTTTCTTAGCATGGCAAAGCAAAGCTTTTTGTACTATTTAAATATTGCTTCTTCTTAACAAGATGGTGGCGCATTCTGCAAATGAGCGAAGAATTCTTGAGGCATATCAACGCGGAAAAGAAGTGATGGCAGAACGATTCGAAATTCCAGTAAAAGAAATGCCAACATTGGTAATTAAACAAGCCACCATGCAACCCCATTATGATAGGAGGCATAACCTTATCCGCATATCATCACAAGAAAAGCAGGTAGGCCCTATGGTAGGAGAAGAGTTAGGCCATTATGTCCGTGATAGATTAACAGCAGATCTTGGCGACACGCAATATCCATCATCCCAAAAGAACAACAAGGAAGCATTAACACATGAATTTTTTGGGTTCTTGGGGAGGATGATTTTATTTGAAGGACTATCTAAGGACGAAAGAAAGCAACTTTTCCCTGAAGGATATCCAGCACATACTGTAGAAGACCAGAAGATATACCTCAAACAAGCACATGCAGGAGCTGCGATGAAACGCACAGCAGAGAGATTGTATAAATCAAAATTCGATGAATTGATAGCCAAGAACGCAAAGGGCTATGATGAAGCTATCCAAAAAAGAGAGTATGAAAAGGCAAGATCAGCAACAGAAAGATTAAGAGGAAATAACCTTAATGAGACAGCAGAAAGATATGCTGAAGAATTTATCGACACGCAATTGGGTAAAGGAGAACTGCGAAAGTCACAAGCAACACGCTGGAACACATTATCACATGGACGCGCATACAAGTTTGCTACAGGCATAGAATTAAATAAAGTAGACGTCAAAAAACTTTATACCTTGCCGGAGAGGGAAGTAAGAATGCATTTCTTCAAAGCTAATCCCGATTATGAAGTTGCACTCTCTAAAAAGGGAAAAAAACTCGAAGAACTGGTAGCAATCGTCTTACTATTGGCGATCAGCATTCCCGCATTTATTGCTCCTTCTCACACTGGGTATGCTGTAGCGCAAGGCAGTTCAGGAAAAAGTATCATCCCCATTATTCTCATCATTATAAGTTTGTTTTTAGGAATTCGAAAAAGCGTAACATTTAAATAACAGTTGTAACAATATTATTACATATGTTCCAAAAAGATAACATATGGAAAGTGCTGCAAGTATTCTTTAACGACCCCTTGCCTGAAGGGATGGGCTTTCAGCTACGGGAAATCAGCAGGAAGGTAAAAATAGCCCCTCCTTCAGTAAAGAGATATCTAAAAAAATTAGAGAAAGAAGGGTTCATTACAAGAACAAGACACAGAATTCACAGCTATCCCGTTTACCATGCGAATCGTGACAATGAAAAATTTAGATGGGCAAAGAAAATAGACATAATACTAAGAATGAGAGAATCCGGGCTATTGGAACATCTGGGGAGATGCTGCATGCCAGAAGTGATCATTTTATTTGGCTCAGCTGCACAGGGAGAAGATACAAAGGAAAGTGATGTCGATCTTTATCTTCAATGTAAAAAAGAAAAGGTTGAGCTAAAAAGATTTGAAACAATATTAGAAAGAAAAATAAGTATATTATTTAACAGTAATTTGCATAAGCTAAGCAACGAACTTAAAAATAACATCCTCAATGGAATAATCCTGAAAGGGTATATCAAGGTGTTTTGATGAATGGATTAGTAAAAATCACGCCAAACAGGGAAGAAGCAAAATCTCTTTTGCGTATGGTAGAAAGCACTTTAGAAATGGTCAAAGGTATAGACAAGTCAAAATTCCCATCTCAAGTAACTAAGGATTATTACGAAATAATCCGCGAGCTTATGAGTGTGCTACTTTTATTAGATGGATGGAAGACGCAAGGCGAAGGAGCACATAGAAAAATTATTGAATACATAGAAACAACCTACAAACAACTTTCGCGATTTGAAATTATGTTGATTGACGAGCTCAGAGAAATAAGAAATCAAATTGCCTATGATGGATTCTTTGTAAAGGAAAGCTATTTTGACGGAAGAATCAA
Organism: Candidatus Woesearchaeota archaeon; assembly: GCA_964365915.1. Lineage (GTDB taxonomy): Archaea > Nanobdellota > Nanobdellia > SCGC-AAA011-G17 > DATDVL01 > DATDVL01. The sequence continues at coordinate 12,488 of CAYIRJ010000009.1, read as the reverse complement.
GAACATCCTGATCATTATTGAAAAACTACAGCAGATCATCAAGCAGAAGCTACGATAGCATGAAAATTTTGAAAAAAGATCTCAAAAACTCTTTTTTGCAGGTGCAAATTACTACTCCCGAAGATCTTTGGTATCTTTCTCAAATCATTGAACCATGGGATCACGTTACAGGCAAAACAGAACGCAAACTAAAAATAGCCAGTGACAAGGTCATTAAAAAAACTTTAACAGTAACTATTGAAGTAGAACGTGTTGAATTCTCTCAAAGCACGAATCAACTAAGAATTCTCGGAAAGGTAATCTCGGAGCATGAAGATATCCCAAAAGGAAGTTATCATACGCTGGAAGTAGAACAGCATGCAATCATTAAGATCCAGAAGAAAAATCTATCACAATATACATTGTTAAAATTGGAAGATGCAGAAAAATCCGGCAAAACCAATATTTTAATGGTAGTATTCGATCGTGAAGAAGCAACCTTTGCATTGCTTAAGGATACAGGATTGCAAATGCTTGATTCCCTAACAGGAGAAGTGGAAAAAAAGCAGTTCAAAACAGGAACAAAAGAAGGGGCATTCTATGATCAAGTATTGCAGCGCTTGCAGGAATATGATGCAAGGTTTAAGCCCTCCGCAATTATCATTGCATCTCCTGCATTCTTCAAGGAAGACCTTCTTGCAAGAATGAAGAAAGAAACAACGGTACCAGCAGCAAAAGTACATCTTGCAACGTGTAGTCACACAGGACCAGCAGGCATCCAGGAAGTGCTCAAGCGAGACGAGCTGCAGAAGGTGCTTCAAGAAGAACGCATGTATCAGGAAACTCAGGCCATGGAGGAATTCTTAAAGGAATTAGCTACAGGAAAGAAAGCAACCTACGGATTGCAGGAAGTGCAGCAGGCAGTCAATGCAGGAGCAGTGCGGAAGCTGCTCGTGGCAGAATCTTTAATTCAGGAAATGCGTTCAACGGGAACCTATGATCGCTTAGACAAACTAATACGGCAAGTTTCAGAAACAGGTGGGAAAATTATCATTTTAAGCAAGGGAAATGATCCAGAAAAGAAATTGATGGGATTGACAGGCATTGCAGCAGTGCTACGGTTCGCAATGTAACAAAAAATAATGGGTAATTTCTTATGTTCACAAGCCTTAAAAATAGATAAAATAAAACTAAAAAAATGAACCAAACAGATAAGAAAGAAATGACTCCTGAAGAGATTAAACGAGTATCCGAAAAACCCAATAAATTTGGGGATATAAGAATTGATGACATCGTATTAGAATCGACAACTACAGAAAAAGGTGAGTATCAATTGCTGAAGCGCATTTTCTATGATGCAAATACGGGAAAAATAGCGAAAGCCACACTCTATTTATTACACAAAAACGATGAAAATTTGCCCAAGGATAAACGTTATGTTCGTATAGGACGAGCTAAAGAATATTTTGATAAGAACGACAAGTTAACCTGCGGGGACGAAGAGAAATTAACACGATTAAGAATGAATTTATTAACACAGGAAAAAGCTAAAGCAGTTTATGATCTTTTAAGAATATATCACCAATACTAAAGCATTCTTGGCAAGAACTTCAAGAATCGCGGTTCTTTCAAAATTAATTTGGTAGCAAACCTACTGGGAAATTCGCGATCATGTTCTTCAATTATTTTTTGCACTTTCTTTTGATTCATCAGTTTCAGTAAAAAGTCAAAGTCATTGTCAGTGAAGTTATCCATCATCTTCTTGATCAGCGCATGCATTTTCAGATCCTTAGCAAGCTTCTTTTTCCACAGCACATCATAGCTGCTTCCCGTCTTTAATGCTTGCGCTAATGCCTGAGCAGCAATCATCCCAGGGATAATTCCGCCATGCGTGCTTGCCTTCACTTGCGCAGCTGCATCCCCTACTAAGAAGACTTTATCCTTGAAAGAAGTCTTTATTCCATTTTCATAAATGGGAATAGGTCCTGCCTGTCGTGCAACAATTTTCCCTCCCACCTTTGCCAAAACCTCCTTAAATTTCTCTGCTGCAATAGTCTCAGAGCTCACGCCAACTCTTGCAAATTCCTCGTTCTCCGGCACCACCCATCCAATGTAGTGTTTCCCAATATAGAACTCCACAAGATCGCGCTCAAAATCTCTTTTCACCGTGGCTTGCAACCCATGGTAAAATCTGCGTTTCCCATAGATGCCGACGCTTCTGGCTACTGCGCTGTGAGGCCCATCCGCTCCTACAAGATAATCAGCATCCTGCTCCCCATCACTGAACTGGCAATGGATTTTTTCAGCATGCACTGCGCACCCTAAAAACTTGGAGTGAAGATGGTAATGCGCTCCTTTTTCTTTGGCAAGTGCTGCAAGATGGCTATCAAAAAAACTTCTATGCACCACATAGTTCGGATGCTGTAGAGTAAAGTGAGATTCATTCTGCTTACTCTGTACCCGCACGCGTTTGATGGTATTTACCAAGAATTGTTGATCAATTTTTATTAACTCTTGTAAATTGCCGGTAAGAATGCCTGTGCATTGAATAGGTGCTCCAATTTCCTTATGCTCTTCATGCACTTCAACATCAAACTCGCCAGCAAGCAGATACGCTGCATAGTTTCCCGCAGGCCCCGCCCCCACAATACGGATCATCCTGCAATTTTTCATGAGAATATTTATAAACGTTGTGAACACTTTTTGCATATGCTCGTTGACATCATTCTCGTCCTGCTCGTGCTCGTAGCAGTCCTCGCTACTTCCATCACTGATATTAAAACGCGCGAAGTTCCTGACTGGATCAGTTACATGTTGATTGTCTCAGCATTGAGCATCAGATTGCTCTATGCAATGCAGACAAAGACCTGGTCCTACTTCTTGTATGGCTTGCTAGGATTAGCTGCAATGGCCTTTATAGGAATTCTGTTGTTTTACACCAAGCAATGGGGAGGAGGAGATGCAAAGCTGTTGATGGGCATCGGTGCAGCATGGGGAACCACTCCTTACTTTATTTCCACGCCAGGTCCTTTCCTGGTATATTTCCTGATCGGGCTTGCAGTCATGGGGGCGTTATATGGTTTATTATACAGCATTGTTCTCCTAATGAACCATTTCGCGCAATGGAAAAAAGAATATCTGAAATTACAAACGAAACAGTTGAAGCAGATGAAAATGCTTTGCATTGCTTTAGGAGTGATCATACTGATCTTCCTTTGGATATTGCAGCAGAACCCATTGCGCATTACTATGGTAACCGTCGCACTCATGATCCTGCTCTATCCTTATTTCTATCAGATGTTGAAGGCAGTAGAAAATGCAACAATGTACAAAAAAATCCCCATAGCAAGATTAACAGAAGGGGACTGGATCGCAGATCAAACCATAAGAAAAAGGTTCAGCATTCCCGCATGGGGAGTAGAACACAAGCACATTGAGCAGTTGAAAAAATCAAAAATGAAGCACGTACTGATTAAGGAAGGAATCCCATTCATTCCGTCATTCTTCTTTGCAGTCCTCTTTGCATTGAACATTGATGCAATACTCGCCCTGCTTTAGGGAACGCGTTCTTCAAATGCATAATACCATTCATCTTCCTTCACTTCCTTTTGCACCTCTTTCTGCACTGCCTTCGGTTCTGATGCAAGAGCTTGACGAGGGGGCAGCATGATTTTTCCTTGCAATGTCTGCTGAATATCTTTGAGTTCTTTTTCCTCAGCAGGCTTGCCCTCCCAGTGCAATATCACTTTATCATCTTTGTAGCGGGGAATCACATGCACAAGCACATGCCCCACCATCTGCCCTGCTGCCTCTCCATTCGCTACCAGAATATTGGTTCCCAGGCATTGTAATTGCTCATACAGTTGTTTGCTCACTTGATTCGCAAGTAGGAACAGCGAAGCAATCTCGCCATCAGGCATGGCAGCAACAATGGGATAATGCTGCTTCGGAAAAAGCACCACATGGCCTTTGGTAGCAGGCCGAATATCCAGTGCTGCAAAAAAATGTGCATCTTCATAAACAATACTTGCAGTGATCTTCCCTTGTGCAATCAGGCAGAAAGGGCACTCTCCTCCCGTCTGCTGCTGTTTGAGATAATCAATTTGTTCAGGAGTAAGTGTTTGCAGAAATGCTTGCAATGCAGTGCGTTGTTCTTCTGCAGGCAGTTGGGAAATTGCATTGAGCTTTTGGATTTGCTCAGGAGAGAACGGATTTTCCATGCTTAAAAGAAAGAGAAAGGGTTAATAAACCTTTTAGTGGAATTACTGTCTCATATGAAAAAGATTGTTTCAGTGAAACCAAAAGAATACTTGCAGCAAGGAATGAGATATTGTGGAGGGTATACCATAAAAGCAATCTTAAGTGCGTATAACTTGGGTGATGGAAGACACCCAAAGGAATACTTACCTTCATTAAAGAAAAGTTTCGGTTTTACAACTCCAAAAATGATACAAAAAGTTCTTTTACAATATAAGTTAAATGCACCGATGAAGAGAGTGAACAACGTATCAGATGCAAAAAAGTTGGAAATAATAAAAAGAGAACTAAACAAAAATCGTCCAGTTATCCTATTAATAGGAAATGGATATTCGCCTAAAGGTAGATATTCGGCATTAAGAATGCAATGTATCAGTCATTGGATCAGCATTTGGGGATATGATGATAACAACAAGGTATTTTATATCTATGATTCCTACAGAGACAAAAATTATTATGACGAGATTCCTATAGGAAATATAAAAAGATCTTATGCACAAGTTCTGAGAGATTGGAAAGGGCCATTGATGTTAAGGAAGATTAATTTTCTCTATATGCCTATAGGTAACATGAAACCCAAAACAGAACTGCGAGGTATTAAACCCAGCTAAGAATAAAATCTTTAGAACGATCTCCTCATGTCAATAACTTCAGCATTCATCACGCCCTCAACTTCCTTGCACCAAGTTTCAATCGTTTCAGTATCGCCTTTATCCTCATCAAGAAGAAAAATCAAGTGTAATGCTACTAATCCAAACGCAATAGGCTCTTCCTCAATCTTGCTCACAGTAATATCATGTGATGCAAGGACTTCGGTTAATCGGGATTTCAAAGCATGCAGATTTACATCAACGCTTTCCGGCATAACTTTTAAAGTAATAATCGCTTTTCCCATGTTAATTCGGACCGCTAAATGAACAATTATTACAGGTGTAGCGTGCTGCGATAGTTCTGCAGTCTAAGCAACGAGTAATCGTGCTGTTTCCACAGTTCGGGCAGGCAAATTGCGTGCTTCCTGTCATGTTGGCAACATTCCGTTTGCAACTGATACAAGCAATGACCATAAATGCAAATTCCGAAACATAACTTTATAAGTCTTACTTTTTCTTTTTGATTTGTGCCCTCGTAGTTTAACCTGGATAAGAAAAAATCTTCCAGAGAGAATAAGAGCTTGCGGTTGTCAAGCAGAAAGCTTTTGATGACGGTTCAAATCCGCCCGAGGGCATTCTAATAATTAAAAAATAAAAAAAAATAATTATTCAACATCCCTAATGCCTTTATCTGTTATCGTAAATGCTGCTTCTCCTTCAGGCATGGCAGGTGCATCTACAAGTTTTGCTACGCGTGTTCCTTTCTTCCCTCTTCGCAAATAGAGGCGATAGGTGGAATTGTGGGAAACGATATTCCCACCAATAGCCTCAGTCGGATCGCCAAAAAAAGTATCCGGCTTCGTCATAACCTGATTGGTAAGATAAACAGCAAGGTCATAATTCTGTGCAAGCCTGAGTAACGCATGCATGTGTTTATTGATCTTTTGTTGTCTATCTGCTAATTGCCCCCGCCCAATAAAGTCAGATCTAAAATGACCCATCAAAGAATCAACAATAACAAGTTTCACATTCAGCCCTTGCTTAATAAGATCTTCAATTTTTTCAGCAAGCAGCACTTGATGGTCGCTATTGAATGCCCGTACTCCACGGACATTCTCAAGTACCTTCTGAGGATCTAGCCCTTGTGCCTCGGCAAGTTGTTGAATGAACTCAGGCCTGAGCGTTCCTTCGGTGTCGATAATCACAACAGCACCATCAGCTCCACCTTGTTCCTTCGGCAGCTGCACATTCACCGCAAGCTGATGTGCTAAACTCGTTTTTCCTGAACCGTATGCTCCGAAAGCCTCAGTAATCGCTTTTGTTTCTATGCCACCACCAAGCAATCCATCAAATGCTTTGCTTCCTGTGGTTATTTTAGAAATGTTTTTTCTTTTTTCGAGCAGATCAATCCCAGACTCAAATCCCATCTTCAGCTCATCTCGTGCAGCCTTGATCAGCTTGCGCGCAGCAATATCATTCAATCCTGTAATCTCAACCATTTCTGCAGCACTCGCAACAGCAATGCTCAGCAAAGAGTCATATCCTGCTTCCCGCAGTTTCTCAGCAGTCGCAGCTCCTACTCCCGGCAAGTCCTCAAGCGTCAATTCCTTTCCTTTCTCTTTTGCCATTACTCTTCACTCTCCTCTTCTTCCTTTGCATCAAAATACAGGTAGTCCTGCAGCCGGTCGACAATCGCTTTTATTTTTCCTAAATCATTGACCCTGATGTTGTTAATGACTTCAGATCTCCACACGTCCTCATCCTTTTTCTTGTAGCTTCTCTGCAAGGTCACAGTCTTGTAGCCAAACTCAGTGCCATCCTCTTTTTCCTTCTTGTTCTCCCAGATTACGCCTTCATAGGCTCCTACTCTAAATTTTTTCATCGGCAAATTTCCTGCCATGGTCTCATCTCCTTAGTTTTTGGTTTCCCATTTTGTTTCAGTCACCAGTAGAAAAAGAGCAAGAACAAATCAGCGTAGGCCTCTTTTGCTTTTGGCATCTTTTTCACGAGGTTAAAACTAAGAAGCGAGATCTCTTTATAAACTTTCAGGGGGGACTTGTCGAGTATGTCCAGTACCTTCGGAAAGTTTCCGGAAAAAAAGAAAAAATAAGACATATTTTAAGGAGCGAGCTGCGCTCGTGAAGAAACCAAGGTTTCTTTCCAACTTCCTGATGAATATAAAAAATTACCAGCGGAGGCTGGTTTCTCGCGTTGAAGAACGTTTATAGCTCACAAAGTCTTCATCGTCACGAATATTCCTTTGCTTGTAATCAGCATCTGCCTTATAATACACATAGGTTCTAGCAGGAGGAGCATATGCCCCCACACGAAGAGGTGCTAATGCATAACCATAAGAATAGCGTGGCGGTTGAAAGAAGGCACGTTGGAATGCAAAATGGTTTTCTGGAGGTCTATGGTAAGTAAAATATTCAATAGAATTGCTAGACGGTACGCTATTGATTACACAGCATTCTTGGCTTGGACCTACGGTGCGTTGATATTCCATGCCGTATTGAGAAGGCATAGCAAATGCACTGACACTCAAAAGGAATGCCATTGCGAATAATGGTATCAGTTTCTTCATCAAGATCCCTCCATAACTCTAGAAAAAATCTAGAGGCTTTCACCCCTTAACTATGTAGTTATTATCGAGTTGTAACTAATATAAAAAGCTTTCGCTGTCTTTGGCTTTACACCTAAATAGAATTCTGCGCATTTTTATGGTTATTTTGCATATTAATAAAAAAGAGATTTTGTCAAAGATTGATTTAGGAGTATAGTTGTTGAATTCCTGCTATGTCTCCAGCATTTAAAGTTCTTTTCTTTGTCTCTCCAAAAGCTGAAAATCTATACTCTGTTTCTTCAGTACAACTATCGTCAGGATGCCCCATACCTCCAGCATGCCCACCTTCATGAGCAGCTATATTCCAAAAATCCATAACTGTTGTGTTGCCTAAACCTATTTCATTGGTTGGACCTGCATTCCCCCACAAGAAATCAGGGTCATCAAATACCATATCAAATTCTACGATTTCTCTTCCGCTTGGTGGGCCTCTAAAAACTCCCCAAACAATTGTAACTGCAATTGCTCCTGGTTCATCAATATTCCCAAAGAATATTTCATTTTTATTATCTGGACTTGCAGTATCTGCTCCATCTACAGATGCAGTAATATTTCTAGCTCCAAAAACATCAAAAGCAACTTGTCCATCCCAATTTTCTAAGCCTGCATTTATTTTCTCTGCTACAAACGCATCTGAAAGACCATCTGAATTAGTTGAATTTAAGACATATAGTTCTGTAGTTTTCCATCTTGCTCCTTGTGCAATAAATGCAAAGCATGTTGAACCTGCGCCCCCACCTCCACCTCCTGGGGGATTATGATTGGGTTTGTGAGTAAAGCCAATTACATGATCAATAATCATAAATCCTTCTACAGCTTTACCATTTACTTTTACAGCGCCTAAACTAAAGACATCGTCTGCTACTTCAACTGCATTAGCAGGAATAACAACAGTAACTGATTTTGCAGCTTTATCTACGCTTACCACAGTAGGAGTTAGATTTGGTTGTGCTAGAACTAAACTGACTAAACTAAAAACAAATATTCCAAGTACTAAGAATATTTCTTTCTTCATCAATTACTACTGACACTATAACTATAAAAAATTTTCGGTAAGAGTTATTGGATTAATTTGGTTATTAAGGTCCCATTTTCCACTTGCTAGCGGTTTGCCCAAAATAATGAACCATCGACCGCAGCAAATCAAGCGAGAAAAAATGCTTCAGTCACAGGCTGATCTCTTCAACAATCTTCTGTGCAGCTTCCACAGGATGCACATCAAGAACTAAGCGCGCCACAAATTCATTTCTGCCCGCCATCTCGTTTTTTGTCACTTTCCCTACAAGCTTGAACTGTCGCCCTAAAAGCTGGTTTTTAAACGCTTCAAAAGAGGGGGCATCTTCCTTGAATTTCAAAACTTCTTCCTTAGATAAGTTTAAGATTCTTTCCGCTTGGTTTCGAAAAGCAACAACACGGATGCCATCAGTGCCATCGTCAAGGAAGGTGTTCAATATAGGTACAAATTCTATAGCTATAATCCCATGTTCAACACAGCGGTACTGCTCCCCTTCAGGAAAGGCTTTCTTCCCGCAATCAACGCATGCAGGATAGAAGCGTGGCTCAAACGCTTGCACAATCGTACCGGTAATAGCAACAGGGTCATCTTTCTCCTGAAGCTCTTGGATTTTCTTGTCAATGAAATGCAGTTGCTGCATATCCACAACGTCAGGAAAAGCAATGCCGGGAGGATTCACAAACAGTTCGCTAAAATTGTTCAAGTGCAGTTCAGTAAAACCATTGTTTGCTCGTACATTCGCCTTAGTTACTTTAAGAACATCTCCTTCTTTGATCTGCCCATCCTCAATAAGTTTGATATGCTTCGCATCCCACAACACAACGCGCATTTTCCCAGAAGCATCTGCAAGGAAGAGATTAGCAACTTTCCCTTCGCGGGTCTCCTTCTTGTAGGAAATCACATTCCCTATTTTCATGACCTTTCCCGCAATTGTTACTGAGCGCATGCCTCCCACAAGATCGCTAATCCGGAATTGCCTGTATCTCAGATCATCAAAAAGCTTGACTCCTAATTCATTGGCAACAATATGGGCAGCGCCTTCCTTGCTCAGTAAGTCAGAAAGCTTCTGCAGTTTCTCCTTTACGCGTCCCTCAATCTCTTCAACAGAAATAGTTTTTTGCTGCCGAATGCGAGCAAGAATGTCTTCATACTTCATGGGTTTCTTGCAACAAAAAGGCGTTAAAAGGATTATGGTGCTGGAGAAGATTCTTTGAGAGGATAAATAAACTGAATAAGCACGCTATCCTGAATGCAATTTGCAAGACCCAAAGGAAAGGTAACTAAGAGGTCGTCTCCTTTCTTTTCATAGGTTGCACCCTTAAACAAAGTACAGGAATCTTCTAGAGAGGAAGAAGAGAGAGGATTGTACTGCTCAATACAAGCGTGGTCCAAGTCTAATTCTTGCAGGAAAAGCTGAAGAGCAGAAAGGTCAGCAGGAAATGGAATCTGAAAATCAGGATGAATCGTATAAAGGGAAGCGACAGGAGAAGAGGGTTTATTTTTGCTCGGAATAATAAGTTCATGAGGAAATATTCCTTTGATCTCACCGTCAGCATAAGAAAGCTCTAATGGGGTAGGATACTGATAAGGAGCTGATGCGAGTAAGGGTTGAAATTGTTGTCGAAATCCAGGCAATAAATTTTTTCCAACAGATGAAGGATGAAATGCGCACTGCCCTGAAGTGCTGAGGATAGGAATACCATCCCTCATGCATGAAGGCACTGCAAGATGTTGTTGAAGTTCTTTCATAGTTGTGCAGGCAGCATGCTGGGCAGAAAAAGTCGTAAACGTAAGAATTCTGTTGCCTCCCTTATACAAGTCTAATAACAGAGCAGTATGTTCGCTAAGAGAAATCTGCTCATCATCTTCATCCCCTTCCAGATGGAAATACGTACTGCTCGCCATGGCCCCAATAGCAAAAAGGACAACAATCATAAACATGTATTCAGCTTTGCCCTGTCTCATGGTTTTGCCTCGGGAATATATGCTTGCACTAAATGAATCTTGATGTCATAAGGAAGCAATTGTTCAGCCGCACCTCTACCATGGTATTTTTGTGCTTGGAATCGTGTATGCATGTCAATCACGCCTGGCCGGACATCACGATAAGCATCTGACCACCAGTATTCCTGAGGAACAGACTTCCAAGCCCGGGTATAGTCTTCAGCATGTACTTGTCTGCCATGAAGGAAGATAAGAATGATCACATACTGGCGAGAATCTTGAAAATACTCGTGAAATCCCTTGACAAAGCTTTGATAGTGATCCTTATTGCCCAGCACTCCAGAAACAAGCCAGATATGCAATTCCTTTCCTTGGTAAGGAAACCGCAGCAGTGCTTGCAAGGTAACTTCATCATCCAGAGATTGCACCTGAGAAACAAGTTCTTCCTGATGTTCCTCAGCAAGGAGAACATTGGCAATAAAAAAGACTGCAGAAGCAAGAGCGAAGAGCGCAAGCAGTACGAGGAAAAGAAAGGAAGAAAATCCTTTCCTAAGGAAATGGAATTTAATCATGATGGAGCACTCCCTCAAGAACAAGCTCGGTTTTTCGTATGCCTTCAGAAGTATGCAGAAGCAAGCGGAGAGATTTCGTGCTGCAGGAATAGGGCTTCTTTTCTACAACGCAGCTCGGAGCATAGTATGTATAATATTCAGTTTGCACGCGTGTTTCTCCTTGAAGAACTACTTTAATCCCAAGAGCATCATGTTGCAAGCAACGCGCTACAGTTTCCGGAGTTATTTTAGCAACATCCAGAACTCCGGGAACAAAATGACTACTATCATAGTAAGCAAAGCAAACATTAACCAATCTTTGCAAGTACTGTTCAAGCGCAACATCGTAATACTGATAGTCTTTTGCCATGCCAACATTGGCAATGCCTAGCACAGTAATAATGACAATAACTGTCAGCACGCTGCTCACAAGAAGAGGGATAATCTCTTCAAAAAGATCACCTTCACCTTTGCGATGAAGTAATGACAATCTTTCCACCTCCTTCAGAAATAGCAGGCTGAAGATCATATCCTGCATAATGATATGTTTTAAAAAATTTGGAAGTGCTGACTTCAACAGTATTTCCCTTGATATGGTATATAAGATCTTCCTGCAGTTGATGTTGCACGGTAAACTCCCCATTGCTTCCTAAAAGAGGCGCAAGCGCAAGTGTAGATCCAAGAAGCACCACTTCATGTTGCACGCGAAGAGTATCCCGATGCCGGCCAGTTTCAACCACGGAAAAAAAACTAACCCCCACTACAATCCCCAGCAAAATAAAAGCAACGAGTACTACTAAAGGAGTCTGTCCCTGCTTAAACACGTGGCTCGACCTCCTTTGCTTGATTAAGTTGCTCCAATGCTTTCTGCCGTTCTGCATAGCCTAAAGTATTCTTGTAAAGAATAATGAGATACGTAAATTCCTCAGCGCGGGCAACTTCTAACGTAAGATACTGAATGCCAAAAGGAACAGCACTCCCTTGAACAAGATTTCCATCTTGATGGGTTTCAGAATGCACAATCTCTGGACATTGCCCATAAAGTGTGAAATACGAATACGCATAGTTCGGAGGAAGAGCAAGCAAAGACGCAGGAATGTAAGGTTTCCCATATTGTGTTGTGCTAAATCCTTCTCCAGCAAAGCCATCAAAAATTTTCCATGCATTAGGGTCCTGAGCATCAAGATAGCGACGATGAAATTTGTAATAAGGAGTATTAAGACTGCGCGGACTTTGACTGTTGCGATAATCAATGCTCAAAATATAGTCCACAGGAACAGAGGCACAGAATTCAAGGGTAGTATCTTCTCCAAAATCATCTCCAGCACCATTCCGATAGCCGCAAATACAAGACTCTGTGCAGGCAGGATGATTCGGTTTGCTTATTGGTTCTCCGGTGCAAGTTTGGGAAACAATCTTTTGGTTTTTTCCAAATCCGACAAGAATATAGTCAGGAGAGAGATACAAGGGAAGGGTAGCAGCTTGCGCAGTGTCTTCAGATTGCAGCAAGGCAGCAACAGTCTTTGCCA